>DJYX01000262.1 GCA_002450295.1 Deltaproteobacteria bacterium UBA6967 | reverse complement strand
TAAGAACTTATCCGTAAATAGCGATCACCTTGTTGAGGGTGATCATCGCTGCGGCTAGAGCAGTGAGGGCATAGTAGGAGCGGTCGGTTTTCTCATACCTTGGGAGGAGTTTGCGGAAGCGGTTGAACCAGGAATGAGTCAATTCAACGACCCACCTTCTCGCCTTGTATTTCGGACGATTTTTAATGTCTTTTTTTCCTCTCCTCGGGGTCGGATGTGGGGAAGGAAACCATAGCGGCGGACGGTCTCCTCTTTGCCAACATACCCAGCGTCCAGACACAGGTTGCGCTCTGAGGATTCCGTGGCCGGTGGTTGAACCACAGCGGTCTGTAGCAAAGGTTCCAGCGCCACGCTGTCATGCCGGTTGGCGGCGTTGACGTGTAGCGAGAGCGGGACGCCAAGTTCGTCGACAAGCACGTGTCGTTTCGTTCCTTTTTTTTCCCCGATCCGTCGGGTTCGGACCGACAGATTCTTGGGCCAGGGGCGCTTCGAGGTTCGAGCCATCAGCGGCTTGCCACTCCCAGGAGATCCCTTGCAATTCGTCGTATTCGGCCAGTCCACGTTGCCAAAGTTTTTCAAAAAGACCGGCAGCGGCCCATTGTTGAAATTTCTGATGCAGAGCCGAGGAACCGAGCCCTTCGAATTTCTCTCGGGGCAGAGCGTTCCAGATGATCCCGGTGCGTAAGACGTAGACGATGGCCGAGAAGTAGAGACGGTTGGAGTACTTGGGTATGCGGCCACCGCCTCGTTTGCGTCGGTAGACTTTGTGAGGATCTCGGGTATCTGTCGGGATCAACGGTTCGACCAACTCCCAGAAGGCAGCGGAAATTTCCCAGGTCTTGGTTCTTGCCATCTGGTTCTCCTGATCAAAGGGGAGGTGCTAAGGGTCCCAAAAGGATGATCAGGATCCAGGAGAAACGTAATCTTTTTGTTGTCGGATAAGTTCTAAATGTGTTTTTAAGTCGTTTAGCACCTTCCTCATTTTTTATTGATGCCAGAACTTAGATGTCTTGAAGCAAAAAATGGCTTCTACGCAGAAAGTTTCGTTTTTTCCTCGGACCTTTCTGAATTGACTGAGCGTCCAATTGCGCTTCGCTGGTACGGATATGAGCACTTGAATGACAGGGAAGCGATTGAGGATGTTGGTAATTACTTTGGGCTCCACCCACTTCTAATTGAAGATATTGTCCACCAGAATCAAAGACCTAAACTAGATGACCAAGGAAAGATCCTAATGGTTACTGTTCCCACTTTCAGTTGGAATCCCGAAAAGATGGAGGTAACACGCAAACAGATAAATATTCTTTGGAGAGAAAATGACTTGGTCACTTTTGCAGGCTCAGAGAAAGACCTCCTAGAGCCCGTCAGACAAAGAATCCGGCGCGGGAAAAGGTCTCAATATCGTGATTTGCATCCAGATTTTTTATTTTGTGCTGTTTTGGATCTGTTGGTGGATCAGCATCTTGAGTTTCTTGACGAGATCCGCGATAGCCTCATTCTCATGGAGGAGAATCTTAGTGAGAAACCTGAACCCCAACTTTTGCAGGAAACAGACTTCGTAGACAAATGATCTCTGTCGCTAGGGTGATGCCCTCTGTCCGTAGTCTTGTTGGAGAATTATACGATGATTACAGCGAGTGGTTTCGTGAAGAAAATTTGATGTATTTGAGGGATGTTCAAGATCATTCCCAGCAAGCGCTCGAATTTGTAAAAGCTGACCAAGAAATTCTTTCAGGAATGATCGATCTGTATTTGTCTCTGATGAGTCAGAAAACGAATGACAAGATGAAGGTCCTTGCTGTGATTTCAACAATCTTCATGCCGCTGACTCTTATTGCTGGGATATACGGAATGAATTTTCAGCACATGCCGGAGCTAGGATGGGAATTTGGCTACCCAATGGTTCTCTTGGCTATGTTAATCATTGGGATTGGGATTGGCTGGTTCCTGAAGCAAAAGGATTGGTTCTGAGGACAAACTCTAAGTTGATCATTACCTATTGCTTTGCATCATCTCCACAAATCTTTGGAAGAGATATTGGGAATCGTGGGGTCCCGGAGCAGCTTCAGGATGGTACTGAACCGAATATGCAGAAAAATCGGTCGATTCAATCCCTGCAATTGTTTCGTCATTCAGATTCCGATGTGTGACCCGAACACCTTTGGGAAGATTCGACTCATCAACTGCAAACCCATGATTGTGACTGGCAATCTCAATCTTATTGGTTTGGTAATCCATAACGGGGTGATTTGCGCCGTGGTGACCACATTCCAATTTGTAAGTTCGACATCCTAAAGCCAGTGAAAGAATTTGATGCCCTAGACAAATTCCAAAAATTGGAACTTTTCCAAGTAGCGCTTCCACATTCTCAATTGCACCCTGCACAACAGCTGGATCTCCAGGGCCATTTGATAGGAAGACTCCGTCAGGGTTTTGCTCTAATACGAGCGAAGCCGGAGTAGATGATGGAACCACTTTCACTTGCATTCCTAAGTTGGCCATCAGACGTAAAATATTGTGTTTGATTCCAAAATCGTAGGCTACTACTTGGAATTTGACATCCTTCGGTGTCTCCCAATCATAAGCTTTTGCTGTAGAAACCTGATCTGCCCAATTTTGACCTTCCATCGATTGGAGATTCGCAGCTCTTTTTTGTAATTTCTCAAGAGCTTCGGAATTTTCAGGCTTTCCTGCGATCAATCCGTTGCACTCACCTTTTCTAATTTTCTTAACAAGTGCTCTCGTATCAATTCCTTCCAAGATAGTCACGCCATGCTCCATCAACCATTCTCCAAGAGGCTTTGAACTCCGCCAATTACTCGGAACGAGGCTGAGTTCTTTCACAATCAAACCTTGGGCATGTACCTTTGTTGACTCCATGTCTTCAGGATTGATCCCATAATTTCCAATATGGGGGTATGTCATCGTGACTATCTGACCAGAGTAGGATGGATCTGTTAGAATCTCCTGGTAGCCCGTCATTGATGTATTGAAAATCACCTCTCCTTGTGAGGATCCTCCTGCGCCATGAAGCCAACCCTCAAATACTTCTCCAGATTTCAAGACCAACACACCTTCCTGCATTCCATCTCTCCAATTTCAGATTCTAAATAATTAATAAGACTTCAGAATTATTAAATGATTTCAAAAACAATCAACGAGAAACTCAAATTCAGGAAAACTGAATCGTTTCCAAATTATGAGCTGAGGCGAGATCTATTGAA
>DJYX01000270.1 GCA_002450295.1 Deltaproteobacteria bacterium UBA6967 | reverse complement strand
AACCTCGCACATTGGTCACCAGATGGCCAAATCCTGCTCTATACGCACTTTACAACGACCTCGACAGAATTGGCTCTGCAACCGGTTGATCGTTCTCAGGCTAGACTGCTACGATTCCCCAGAGAAATTCAACCAATGGGAGGATCTTGGGGGCCTGATGGAGAAGAAATCCTGGTTACCGTAATGAAAGAAGGGAATGCAGACATCTTCCGGTATCAGTTAAAAACTGGTGAGATGTTTCCTCTAGTCAAGTGGCCAAGCCTGGAAACCTCTCCGGCATGGTCACCGGACGGTCAAACAATAGCTTTTGTCTCTGATCGTCAGCGATTTCGACAACCTGGCATTTACCTGTACGATATTGAAAGTCGGGAGGTAAAGAGCCTGCCTTTTGAGGGCAAATATTCCAGTGCGCCTCGATGGTCTCCGAATGGTCGTCAGTTGCTTTTTGAAGCCCAACAGGAAAAATATTTTCAGATTTTTAAGTACAACCTCGACACCGATCAGATTCAACAACTTACCTTTGGACCCTTCAATTCTGAGCAGCCCGACTGGTCTCCGAATGGACAGCAAATCGTCTTCAGTTCAAGACGTGGAGGAGTAAACAAACTCTATTTTATGTCGGCTTATGGCGGTCGCACAATTCGTGTCACCAATCAGCCAGCTGGGGTTGCGGAAACAGCTCCAGCATGGAGTAAGTAGGTTTATATGAAGCGCACTCCACAAGTATTCATCATCCTTCTTTTTTGTGTTTCACTTCTTGGGTATTCATCATTTGCTTCAGCACAATCGAATCTTGATGCTCAAGTGGCAGAACTGCAAGCAAGTATGGAGCGGCAAGATAAGATCCTTAAGACTCTTCAAGGATTGACAGCTGAACAAGCAAGAACACAAGGAGAGTTAAACCGGCTTCCACTTGCAGTCGAAGACCTTGATGAAGTCCGGAGAGATATTCGGGTGATTGCAGAGAGCCTGCAGCAACTTCAGAGGGAAGTCGATGATCTTCGGCGAGATCTGAAACAAGCTAAGCTCACATCGGCACCAGCCAGCAAAAATTCTGGAGGTGGTGAACCGCTGGTGATTGGACTACTGGCTCTACAATCAGGAGACATTAACCGGGCTGTTGACCAGCTGCAACCGCTGCTGACTGGGAATAACGAATATCGTAAGGATGATTTACTGATGGTTTTGGGTAATGGCTTTTTGCAAAGTGGTTATCCAGAACAAGCAGCCTCTCACCTGAGTACACTGGTTCGAACTTTTCCACAGAGCCAGCACTTGCCATCAGCTCTTTTCTCACTGGGGCAAGCTTTCGGAGACATGCGGGATGAATCTCGCAAATATACCATCTGGAAAGCCTTGATTGAAGAGTATCCGAACCACCCGATGGCCCTCAAGGCGACTCGTTCTCTGGAAGCGATTCTCCGTTGAAGCGTTGCTCTCGCCTTGCTCAGAGACTCCAGGAGGCGCTACTAGAAGCCGAAGTACCTCTTCAAAGCAGCTTCCTACTTTGTGTCAGTGGGGGAAGCGACTCGATGGCACTTCTACACCTCTTCAAAGAAATTATTCCTTCTTCCCATCTCCACATTCTGCATTGCAACCACGGAGTACGAACTGAAGCCTACCATGATGCAGTCTTTGTTGAGGAACAGGCCAAATTGCTCCAAATTCCCATCCACCTACGAATCCACGGAGGCTTGAAGCAGTTACCCAGTGGCTTTCAAGCAGTCGCCAGAGAATGGCGTCGTCAGGAAGCTGAACGTCTCTGTAAATTGCTGAAACTTTCTTTCATTGTGCAGGGCCACCATAAGGAGGATCAACTAGAAACTCGCGTACATCGAATTTTGCGCGGAACACACCTGAGCAATTTACAAGGAATACGGGTGAAGCAAGGACACTGGCTCCATCCTCTCCTTGGCTTCACAAAGCTAGAGCTCAGAAACTATCTCCTCAAAAATGATCTACTCTGGAAAGAGGACCCAAGCAATGCCGACAACAAGTACACTCGAAATTATCTAAGGCATGAGGTAATCCCCAAACTGCAACAAGTTGCGGGGGGAGCATTGGAACAAAGGCTTGAAGAACTCTCCCTACAAAGCTTGGCTTTGAAGGAACACCTTCATGCAGAGCGTGAGACTATCTGGTCAAAAGTATGTGTCCAAGAATCCGATGTCCTAAAGCTCCGTAACCTAGAATTAATCCGATTATCTGACCTAGTCTGTTGGGAGATTCTTCATCACTGGTTAAAAATGAATCACCTTAATCCCAGCTTTGAGCGATTGCAGGGTTTAGCCAAACAGGTCAAAAAATCACCTCGCACCCCTTGGTGCTGGCAGATTGGAAAGGGTTGGCAAGTTCGATCCAAAAGTAGCCAGCTGACTCTTGAACAAATCGTTAACGCTTCAACAAAGGTACCGCGTGATTAGATTCAGCCTAATGGCTTGAACTCGATTCTTCCGTTTCTCAGTTGAACATAGAGTTTTTGCCCATCTTTGACGGTTCCCGAGAGAAGAGCCCTTGCCAAAGGAGTTTCGAGTTCCTTCTGAATTGCTCTTTTCAGCGGACGTGCTCCGTACAGTGGATCAAACCCTGTTTCACTCAGCAATTTTATTGCGTCTGGGCTCATCTCTAGTTCAATTCTGCGCTCATCGAGTCTCTTCTGTAATCTCTTCAACTGGATCTGCACAATTTCCAGCAAATCTTCTTGTTGCAAAGGATGAAATACAATCGTGTCATCGATTCGATTGAGGAACTCAGGACGGAAGTGCCCCTTCAACTCGGCCAGGACAGACTGTCGAATGGATTGGAAATCTACTTTGTTATCGGTTTGCTCCATGATCCTTGTGGAACCAAGATTGGAAGTCATCAGAATAAGTGCATTGCGAAAATCTACAGTCCTGCCCTGAGAGTCTGTCAGTCGACCATCCTCCAAAATCTGTAGTAAAATATTGAAGACATCATAATGGGCCTTTTCAATCTCGTCGAAGAGAATGACACTGTAAGGCCTTCGGCGAATCGCTTCCGTTAACTGACCTCCTTCTTCGTAGCCCACATAGCCTGGAGGAGCACCGATCAGTCGAGCCACAGCATGTTTTTCCATATACTCGGACATATCGATCCGCACCATGCTTTGCTCATCATCAAAGAGAAACTCTGCTAATGCACGGGCTAGCTCGGTCTTCCCCACCCCAGTTGGTCCAAGAAAAATGAAACTTCCGAGGGGTCGTTGTGGATCATTGATGCCAGAACGTGCTCTCAAAACTGCATCTGAAACGGTCTCAATTGCTTGATGCTGTCCGACTACACGC
>DJYX01000252.1 GCA_002450295.1 Deltaproteobacteria bacterium UBA6967 | reverse complement strand
CATCGATTCCAAAAATCCACCTGCCTGATTGAACTAATTGATTATTGAAGCATTAGGCTGCTCGCCTCTGATTCATCAGTTCACTGAATGAGAAGGTAATTCGCTAAGGTGTCGCTGGAAATAGTTCCTAGTGGTCGAAACATCACGGTGACCCAGATTCTCCTGTAAGATCTCCCAATCTTTACGGGATCTTGGACGTAGCTGAAGGTAGCGATTCATCGCATAGGTCATGCGAATGCGCTCTGAAGTGACCGTGATACCTGTCTGCACGCTCAATTCTCTGAAGAAAAGGCTGACCGTACTTCCCAACATTCGACGACCTGTTTTCTGGAAGACCCAGCGTGAAGGAGATCGTAGATCTAGTAAAATTCCCAATAAGATTTCATCAATGGGAATTCTTCGGCATTTTGGATCACGATAGTAAGGTTGGCGGGGGTCTGGAACGATGATCTCTCTATTCAGCCACAAGTCAACATCATGCCAGGTTAGAGCAAGGGTCTCCCCCCGGCGCATTCCTGTCAATAAGGCAAATTTTAGGTAGTATTCAAACCAGGGATCACGACTGTGGATGGCTTCACAGAGTTCTTCAATCTCTGCAGAGGATAGAATACGGAACCCAGTTGGGGAGAGGGGGCTGGTCACGTCCATGTGTCCTGCAAAATTAAGAAATTTAAAATTCTAGACCAACTCCAGCTGACAAAGCAGGCACTGTCCCATTGATCTCCTGATTGGGATGCCCTTGCTGTCCTGAAAGCGCAAATTCATAGAAACGAAAGCTAGGCTTGAGGAAGAAGTACGCGACACGTTCCTGCACTACAAAATAATGGCTCAGTTCTGTATGAATCTGACCACCCGTTGTTTCTCGTGGCTTTAGGTATTTGTAATTTTGCGGATGAAGTATACCTGTACCTAGCTCTGCACCTACAGCAAGTTGTATTGGGGCCTGCGGAACCGTTGTGGTGTAATCCAGACCGACATTCATCGTCTTGATAAAATAATTACTAGCTTCGTATTCTCTGTACGTGACAGAGTGCCTCCATGGGGAACGATTTAGGTATGTTCCATGAACTCCCAGACCGAAACCATAGGCCCCATTGACAGCTCTGCTCTTAATTCCCTTGGACCCTTCGATGGTATCAGAAATCGCATAATACCCGTAATCAGCGGTCGCTGAATAATTCCCGAGGTCAGGGTTCGCGAAAATAAACGCACTTCCCAGCAGTAAGATCAAACTGAACATCCGTAACTCCTAAAGGTCGTTGGCACATCTAAAGCCAACATCGGGCCATGCTAAATTAGGCCGGGTATACCCTCGATAAAAGCCAGCTGCCTCAAAGGAGCCAAACGCCCAAGAAGAACCCCGAACAACGCGCTCCATACTATTACTGTCTGAGATTCTCTCTGCTCGTCCTCCTGGCCGATAAGCATCCGAAACGTACTCTCTTACGTTTCCTGCAAGATGACGGATTCCTTCAGGAGTCTGATCTCTGTTCACACTCTCCACATTAACACTACTATCGATTCCGCTTTCACGTGTCACACTGAAGTTTGCGCTGAAACTAGGTCCCCAAGGATATTTTCGTCCTTGAGTTCCCCTGGCAGCTCTCTCCCACTCGGCTTCTGTGGGTAGTCGCTTGCCTAGAAATCGACAGTACATTCGTGCATCTTCCCAACTTATGCCTACAACTGGCAGCTCTGCGTTCTCTGGAAGCATCATCCCCTGTGTCCAACTTACAGGGCGCCGGTGATTGTTGGCCTCCACAAAGGCTAAGTAGTCACCGTTGCTCACCTCTGTTTGATCAATCTGAAAGGGACGTACCCGCATCAAACGTCGATTGGAGTTGGCATACAGAGGGTCATCTGTGCCCATCAAAAACATGCCCCCAGGAATGGCAATCATCCCATTTCCCTTATTGCGCTCCAGTCGCTCTTGGATCTTTCTCGAAAATGGATTGGAAATGGTGACACTGCCTTCATCGTTTTCACGAAATTTCAGTAGATCCGCCCAAGTAATCACTCCGCTGAAGACATTCATCATTTTCATGGAAGCGACGAATTCACCGTCCACACGCCTGGAAATATTACCATATAGAAATGCATCTACTCCATAGAGTTCACCAAGTCGACGTGCCTGATTTTCATCAATGTAGATCTCTTGGTTAAGCTTCTGTTCGTTGTAGATCAATTGTAGATTTTCGCGATCAACTAACTTTAAGCTTTTATCATTCGCAATTGCCACAGTTAGATAGTCAATGATTTCTTCTGATGAAAGTGGTAGAGGTGCCTCAAGATCCCAAAAACTGACTCGCTGAATCTCTTCACCCTGAATTCTTCTCGCGCTCTGCTGAAGTGAGGCCAAGAGAGATTGACTTAAATTGGTCAACATTTGATGTCGAGCCGTCATCTCACTGATCGGATACACTCCCGCCCAGGCAATTGAAGAATTCTGAACGTCAATTGCTTTTAGGATCAAAGCCTCATCGTAGACAGTACCATAAACAAACAACTCCACGCCGAGTAGCTTGCCAAGCTCACGATAATCATTTGGGGAAACAAACTCTGAAAGTTGGATCTTCTGCTCTTTTAAAATCAGTTGCAGTTTTGAGCGATCTGTAACCTGGAATCTCTCACCACGAACAATCTTGACATTGGTATAATCGATCAACTGCTCCAAATCGATCGCCCTGTTGCGACTGCGCTGCTTGATTCTTGAAATTGCAATCGTTCGATAGTTACCCACCAATTCATTGACTGAGTTGGCAATGCGTTCAGCTAGTGCTTCAGTGTCTACTCGAGTCTGCTGCGCAAAAATCAGATTGGGAAACACAAACATCAATAAAATGATGGGTAAACAAAGCCAAAAGGATGTATTCCGACTAAACACTGACAATGGGGTACTCCGCGCAAATTTTTTGGTAATAGCCCAATAACTGTTTATGAGCTCGGTCGATTCCTTGCTGTGCTTGATCGCGTTGATAGGTGTCACTCGGTTTCCAATGTCGGGTTTTGAGTCGATAGGGACGAAGCCCGTGCTCTGAATCAGAACTTTCACAAAACAATTCAGTGATTGGAGGCTTATCCGTCCAAACACTGCCAAGATTGATTTCTAAAGCTCGATACCATCTGGCGAACTGTTTTAAACGTGCTTCCTCGAAGTAACCGACCGGATTTAATAATTCAATAACATTCTGCAAAGCCTCACTAGACACGTACCGATCATAATCAACAACGTAAAGGCTCTCTGATAAAAAGAGTGGTCCACCATGAAGAAAGAGTCCCTTTCTTTTGACGGTTGACCCACTCTGTACGATCTCCAGGCCAACACAACCTTTTTCTCCAGCCAGAACGGCATCTTCAACATCTTCCACAGAAACAATGTTCAGCTTAGGGTAGGCTGCCATCACGATTCCCGTGTAGCGTCCCTTCACAAAGACCTGCTGCCCAAATCTGGAGAGTGTTTTCAGATTCAGCGGATGTTTCCTCTCAGAAACCTTTGAGATCAGGAAAAATCCGACGATGTCTTGGATTTCTGTTTGCAGAACTTCATTGTAACTACAGAGCATTGCTGAACCCGCGATACGGATTCCAGTAGGTTTTTCCAAATGGTAATTATACATCCCCCATTTGGTAACCCGGGATGGATCTCTTAAATAGTATTGGGTCATCGAGAGGAGTTCATCTAATCCAACAACCGTAAAATCGACTTCATCCAATCGGATCAGTGAAGACCCATTGTGTGGTTCTTCTCCTTCCACTCTCAGCTTGTACGGGCCAATCTGCCAATCGTAACCTAAGAATCCGAGACGGTATGGCCGATGGAAACGCTTTCTATCAACAAACACTGAGAAGCAACTCGGTGCTTTAGTCCGAACCTCTACCAGAAAGTTTAGCGCTTCTTCCAGTTTTAGGCTGCTCCTTGATTTGCTTTGGGACAGAATCTGCAGAATTGCATCAATTTCTTTAGAAGAAGCCCCAAGATCAACTAGTTTTTGAAGGAAATTATTCAGTGTGCGCCCAGAACGGGGAATTGCACAGGTCACATGAAAAGGTGCATTCATAAATGGTCTAGATTAAGGAATCCATGTCATGCAACGGACGTGCGAACCTTTCGGGACCAAATCATCGTTTCATCAGACATTGTTGAGGAACATCATCGGGTTAGAGGTTTTGCCTTGAAGGGCGTGGACAAGGCGTCAAGATAGGAATCAAATCTTTATTTTCAAGCTCTCGCAATTGAAAAAAATGTCCCAAATCCTGCTGTTTTTGTTGTCAATTCTCTTGTGTCCACCTGTCTTTGCTGAATCTTCCCATGCATCACTCTTTGTAAAAACAGTCGAAGAATTCACAATTTTTCCAAAGGGACAGCCGAATAACGCCGTCTATCGCGATGGGAAATTGCTACTACAAAGTCCCACCGTTCAATGGTTGGACCTCATTCAGATCAATAACACAGAATCATGGCTGGTTTCAGGGATTGATGAAGAAGGCAAGTATCACGGTCATCTTCTTCTCAACGAGAAAGACAAGCTAGCGATGACAAATCAGGGCTATGGAGTCTACGATATTTTAAAAAAAGAAACCGGAATTCTTGAAATTTATAGGACCTACAAGGATCAACTAGAAATCATAAAAACGAAGTACAAGTCTGTGCGGAGTCCCACTGCTTCCCCAACTCATCTGGTCTTTGCCCACATTCGAGATTCCCGAAAAGAACGGAACAAGCAAATTTTTGAGTTCCGTCTTCATCTCATTCGCCACGACTCTACAGAAATCAAGAGCCTCAAGCTTTACCCAAAAGACGAGTCTGCAAAATTGGAGATGCAGTGGATAGACAAATCCAAAATTCAAATTCGTTATCACAATGGCAAAAGAGATACTTTTGACCTGAAGAAGTACGCGCCCACTCTTTTTTGAGCGATCCCAATCCGATATTATTCCCAGACTGGTCTTCATGTTAGCTCTACCCTTCCCATCGATTGATCCTGCTCTGTTTACTCTTGGCCCTATCTCAATGTTTGGTATGGAGCTGGGCCCCTTTAGTCTGCGTTGGTATGCTCTAGCCTATATTGCGGGACTACTTCTCGGCAGGGTGTATGTTAACCGTATGCTGTTGGCAGAGGCGCGTTGGCCTGGAGGGAAACCACCTGTTCCAGTGGAGGAAACTGAAAATCTCTTAATCTGGATGACTCTTGGAGTCGTGTTGGGGGGCCGGCTTGGGTATGTCTTGTTTTACAGCCCACATCTGCTCACAGACCCAGCGAGTGTGTTTGCAATGTGGAAAGGTGGCATGTCTTTTCATGGAGGCATGCTGGGCGTGATCGTCTCTGTGATTCTGTATGCTCAACGTCACAAGGTCTCATTGCTCTCGCTTGGGGACGCCATAGCCATCGCAGCGCCGATTGGTTTGTTCTTTGGGCGCCTGGCAAATTTCATCAATGGAGAGTTGTGGGGTAGGGTTTCTGATGTCCCCTGGGCCATCGTTTTTCCACAAGTGGAATTGTATGCCCGCGCATATCCCGAGCTCGCGGCCACCATCGGCCAGGGTCGCCATCCCAGTCAATTGTACGAAGCAGCCTTGGAAGGCCTCGTCCTCTTTCTTGTGCTGGCTCATCTTGCTTGGCGTACGGATGCCCTCAAGAGACCCGGAACTTTGATTGGCACATTCTTGGTGGGTTATGGCTTGGCAAGAGCATTCTGCGAATTTTTCAGAATGCCGGATGTGGGGATTGGCTTTGACCTCGCTTTTGGCAGCTTCGGCATTTCCAGAGGGCAGTTGCTCTGCTTACCGATGATTATCGCTGGACTGCTGTTTCTCAAGTATGCTCAAGGAGCACAATCCACCGAGCCAGCACCAAAGTCCTAGAGTGCTTACTAATTAGCCGATCAGCGGTATTTGGATAAATTATTGCGCGATTGTTCCCCAGGGATAGTCAACAAATAACGTTGTTTCCTGCCCCTCAGATCCCGTTGCGACGTCAAAGCGATAGATGAACCCCGACCCCGTGACGAGTCTCGCACCCAGCCCAGTAGAATTTCTTGACTTGGCCCAAAGATCCTCTCGCTGCTCTGCAACTGTTCCTGTCTCATAAAAGAACGCAAGTTGGAATCCTGTTCTGAAATCCCGAATGAAGTACAAGTCAAACGGGGTGTTCTCATCTGTCAGGTTCCAACGAAATTCATAGCCATAGAATTCTGTGTGGGCTCCACTGTATCGACCACCAGCATAAGAACGCAGACGCGAGCTACCACCAAGGCTGCTGGCTGTTCCATATTTTCTGCTTGCTTGGGTATCAGTTGCTAATTTCTTTAAGCTCTCATCACAGGGATCACCTGCTGTGCAAGCATAATTAGTTCTCAATTCATCGAGAATTGACTGATAGTCAGTCACCCCTTCTTTGGTCACCGTAGCATCTGAACGAAAATAGTTAATGGCAAAGGTGCTACTCTCTAGCAGTGGGATGTAACCAGTCAAGTTAGTGTCGACAGTGTAGCTTTCTGAAGAGTCTGTGTCTATCGATGGAGATTCAGACCTAGTTGCTACAAAGCGGACACCCATTCGAGGATCTAAGCGGTCATCCGTAACATCGATCTGGGTTCCGTAGGTCAACCTTTTAAAGGTAAAGGGCTCCGGGTCTGCGTATTCCTGACGATTCTCTTCTTTTCCTTGATAGATCACAGCACTGGGTTCTGAGCGGATGTTGTACTGGAGCGTAAAGAACTCTAGCCGGCGCTCCAGGAAGGTGAAGGTCAGTCGACCTCCATACAAGGAAGTATTCTGTAATTCGACGATGTTGAAGTCTTCTGGATCAGAATCGATTCCCCTTTGCGCATACTGTTTTTGTGACCCCTTATTGAATCCGACGTAGGTCACATCCAGCAGAATGTTCTCAGGTAGCAATTCGATATCGGTTACACCAGTAATGGTTCCTTCAACATCTCCACCAACCCCAACCAAGAAAAAATCGGTGGTGCTGTCAAAGGTGTTGTTGAAGGCCCCAATCACGCCAAGTCCTGTTCCTACACCGGGTAAGATGTAGGGGATAGGAGCTACCAGATATCCGAAGTCTCTTGGGAATTGGGAACGTCTGCGTTCGATAGCTTCTGAAAAACTGGTTAGCAGAAGCATTGGAATCATTATCCAGAGGATTCGTCGAGACATAGGACCTCTCATTTACATTTGAGGAAAAATAACAGAAGGTTGGTTCAAAAAAGAATATTCTATCAGAATTTCAATATATTAGATTGATCAGTTGCATGTGCAAATGCTGTTCTTATTCTCAAAAACTAGAACTAAAGATAATCTTCTTAGAAATAGATAGTTTTCCATGGCTTCTTGATTTTCATTAATTTTTTGTTGAATGAGATAATTCAAATCAAGTTTTACTCGAATAGTTCCAATCAAAACTACTATTTTTATCGAGTAATAAATTTCAAATTAGCTTAGATTTGATTGGGTGTGCTGTCTCAAATTTTCAAAATAAGCGAGGTTGTAAGATGATTGAATCCAAGAATAGAGCCTGGAAAGTGCGTCTGCTCGGGTTGAGTATTTTGTTTGCTCCAATTGTTTCTAATGCTGAACTTCCTGTTGGTTCAACACCAAAAACCATCACTCTTCAAGGTGAATTGGGGAAATTAGTTGATGGTGGTGGCCCTTGGAAAAGCGACCGTTTCAAAGGGTACGTTACGATCCTTTTTTATGTGGATCCAGATGAGAGTGATATGAACAACGCTGCCAGTGAGGCACTAAAGAATGCGGATCTGCCGTCTGACCAAGTTCGCTCTGTAGCGGTGATCAACATGGATGCCACGCTCCTCCCAAATTTTCTAATCCAGGGCAAGCTAGAGGACAAACAGAAGGAATATCAAAACACCCTCTACGTGATGGACTACAAGAAAGTCTTGGTGAATGAGTGGGGTCTAGGCGACCACAACAATGACATTGTGATTTTTGACAAGCAGGGGAAGGTGCTCTTCAGCGTGGATGGTCAGTTGAACGACTCACAGATCAAGCAAATGCTTGCGGCTGTGAAAAGCGGATTCAATTGATTGGTAGCCTGATCAGTCATTTTTGAGGAAAATCCGGAGGAGGCACTTGAAAGGTAATGTCAGGATTTTTCACTTTCCACCTTTCACTGTTGCAGGTGGCCACACAGGCTTGCTGCATGATTCTGAGGATTTTCCAGTAGTATTTTGCGGCAGGGCTCTTCATTCTGACATAGAGAAAGTATTGAATCGATCCCGACTGAATTGAACTCAATTCGACACTCAACTCTTCTAAAAATGGTTGTAGCCCATTTTGGTCGATGAACAGCCCAACTGATCGTTCAAACGCATTCGGCACGAGATCCAAGCAGATCTCCTGGTGTTCAAGGCTGATTCCAAAATTTCCTACACAGGCAAAGGCACCCATCGAAAGATTTTTGATACCCAAGTTTAGATAATCACTGACCAAAAAAGTACGGATCATTTCTCTTGATTTGATCTGAACAAACTCTGGAGTTTGGATCACAACCTGGCCAAACGACCCATCAGGTA
>DJYX01000062.1 GCA_002450295.1 Deltaproteobacteria bacterium UBA6967 | reverse complement strand
CTCTCCTCCACCATAATTCCCTCTTTCAAACGAATACCTCGTTGCCTTAGTACCCCTTCAATGTTGCTAGGCAAGGGACCCTCGTCAAAGCCGGTTATTTGTTCAACCTCCTGACTTGTAACTGCATAACAAACTTCTTTCACTCCTGACCAAATCACAGCGCCCAAGCACATTGCACACATCTGAGCATTGACCACAATTTGGAATTCTGGAAGTTCCTTAGCCCCCAAATCATGGGTACCAACTGCTTTCTGTGCAAGGCTCAGAGCCATCACCTCAGCGTGCGCCGTCGAACAGCCTGTTACAACGACTCGATTGACTCCAACAGAGATCAATCTCCCTGATTCTAGTTCAAAAACGGCAGCCCCAAATGGCCCTCCAGTCCCCTCCTCGATTTGTCGATCGGTCAGACTGAGCACCAATTCCATTCGTTCTTCGATGCTCTTGAAAAAATCTGGTTGATCCTTCAAAAAATCTGGAATCCATTCAGGCAGATACAACTCAATTTGGTTAGGAAGTGGATTCATAAAGGGATACTAAATCAAATGTTTGAAATCAGGATGCGTACCCCTTGATCCCAGTGGACTTCCTCTAAATTTTTTCCTGGACCTTCGCGATCAACTATCAAGAAATCTTGCTTGGAAACCAATGGAAGTAAGGGATGGTGCCAAACACCTTTTGAGTATTGAACCCCTTGATTCCCTTGAGCTAAAAAACATCTTACTGCTTCGGGCTTCGGTTCAGTTGCGACCACGACGAGCCAAGGTTCTGCTTGTAATGGGACAAAGGCCTGGGATCCCAATGGGTGTCTTTCAACTAGCTTCAGTTCCAACGGACGGGGCCGAGAACGTCCTCTAAAAATTGACAAGATTGCCGTGCCTTCATCTAGCTCTACCTTGGATAGAGCATGATGCCTTTCCGTAGTCCCTTCATTGATCATGAAGGATTTCGCATTGTTCGGTTCGATCACCTGACCGAATGGAGCAAAGCTTTCTTCCGTCAATGGTTCTGGTTTAACCTCAATCACAGCTTACTCCCAAAAACCCGGAATCGAGAAATACCACCATCCGGAAAAATGTTTAGTTTGACGTGGCTGACAGGTCCTATTTTTTCGAGATCCTTCAATTCAAAATGATGGATTGTATCCGGGGTTAGATCCTTAGGAGTCAGCAATTCCGGCCAAAACATGGACTGGGTAATCAGCGATTGATCAGTTCCCCATTCAACGTTTTGCCCCTGAACTGAACATTTTGCAGGTGAATTTCCTTTATAAAAAGACGTATCCACTTCGATTTTATTTGCCTCTCCAGGAGCACCCAAAGCAATCAATAACCAATCAAATCCTGGTTCACGACGCCGCCGAGTTTCCCAACCATC
This sequence comes from Deltaproteobacteria bacterium UBA6967, assembly GCA_002450295.1. Lineage (GTDB taxonomy): Bacteria > SAR324 > SAR324 > SAR324 > NAC60-12 > JCVI-SCAAA005. Next base: position 6,783 of record DJYX01000062.1, on the reverse strand, counting down.
TCCCATGTTGATGCCTCTTCCAGAATCTAAGACAGCCTGCACATTCCCATAATGAGCGTCATTGTATGCTACGATTCTTCCTCCATTTTTGAGACCAGAGAGCTCAATCTCTGACCCAAAACTAGACCAATCTGGCAGAACGTTTCCATACGCTCTAAAGCGAGCGATTCCACCATCAGGAAAGATGTTCAGTCTCAACCAACGCCAGGGTCCCGGCTTTTGGCAATTGAAAAAATGTCGTTTCGAGGGACCCAGGCTGACAGACTCCAGAATCTCCTCCCAGCTCTCTGACGCATCTCCAGGATCATCATCTTCTCTAGAAGCCCAAACTGAAGCTGCTGGAGGATAATTACCCGTAAAGTGGGTTGTGTCCAACTCGAGGCCCACCAAATCTCCTGGAACTCCCAAACGAATCACACACCAGTCATGACCACCATACCGCCGACGTTTACTTTCCCAACCGTCCATCCATTTTCCGAAATTATCGTAAACATTTGGTTTTAAAACAGGATCTGTCTCCGCCAACATCCGTTCCCGAGACGCAAAGCTATCATCGCTGCAACGCAAGGCAACCGTTCCAAGTCTTGGTGAACAGAGATTCGTATTTGACCCAACGAAATCCGGAATTTGAATAGTATTTTGAATTACCGTTTCCGCCATGTATTCCTAAAAAATGACGTAAGTTTCTCTTAACTGCCTCTATAGGTCGAATAACCGAAGGGGCTTAACAATAGTGGAACATGATAGTGCTGCTCTGGGTTCAGAATTTCGAACTCAATCCTAACCACATGATAGAAGAAGCTTTGAATATTTTGTGAACTGAAATATTTCTCCACGTCAAAACTTATTCGATAATTGCCTTTGGCCAGTGAGCCTGGTTCTAGTAGGTGCGTTAACCTTCCATCGGCATTAGTCGATCCACGTCCGAGCAGTTGCCAATCTGAGTTGATCCAAGATTCCAAATGGATTGGAACGTTCTCAGCTGGAATACCTTTTGCGGTGTCAAGTACGTGAGTAGTGATTGGACTCATTTTGAATTATTGGAACATCTTTTCAAGGCGTAGCAACAAGATTTTTTGTTGCTCTTGTTGAGCTATTTGAAGTTCTTCTTCAGGAGAGTTGTTGATTCGTGATTCCAGTAAATTCAGCATTTCAAGTGCTGACTTACCTGTTGCACATACCAAGAAGACGTATCCAAATCGCTGAGAATATTTTTCATTGCCCGATGCAAGTCTATCAAGAATATCTTTCTCAGCCACTTCTACACCGGCCTGTTCGTTTGCAGACCAATTTCTAGTGCTTGCAAAACGAGCAGCCAGCGCCTGCCGATCTCCAATTCTTGGGTGATGCTCAAAAGCTTCTAACCAATCAGGGATTTGCAAATCCCTCCAAATTTGGACGGCGGTTTCGTGTATCCTCTCTAGCGATCCAAAAGGTCTTGATTGGGCCATTTTTTTTGCCCAATTCTTGGAACCGCAACAACGTAAAAGAGCTTCCTCAGCATCCTCTACAGGCAAAATTTGGAAGTCAGATAAATTCATCCAACTGTTCCTAAATCAAGCCACTTCTCGGCTGGATGAACTTTGTGCCAATGTTCAGCGATATCCACCCTGCGTGTAACCCAAACTCGTTCATGCTGTTGGATATGCTCTATAAATCTTCTTAATCCCTCGAAGCGGCCTGGGCGTCCAATCAATCGGCAATGTAGCCCAATCGACATCATCTTGGGAGCGGTCTCACCCTCTTTGTAGAGCGTATCGAAAGCCGCCCTTGCATAATTGAAAAAATCCTCTCCAGTATTAAACCCCTGGGCTGTCCCAAACTTCATATCATTGACATCCAAGGTATAGGGAATCAAAAGCAGAGGTTTTTCACCATGTAATTCCCAGTAAGGCAGATCATCATTGTAAACATCGGAGTTGTAAAGAAACCCACCTTCCTCTGCAACGATCCTACGAGTATTTGGACTGATTCGCCCAATATAGCAACCAAGCGGTCGGATACCCGTGAGTAGTTGCTGTATTTCAATGGCTTTTTGTAGGTGGGCTCTTTCAGTTTCTTCACCGATGTACTGGTAATCAATCCATCGGTAACCATGAGTGGCGATTTCATGACCATCAGCGAGCATTCTTGCTGCAACGGTTGGATTTCTTTCAAGTGCCATCCCAACGGCATAAACTGTAAGAGGCAATCCATGCTCACGAAATAGCCCTAGAATTCGCCAAACTCCTGAGCGGCTACCGTACTCATAGATCGACTCAATATTCATGTTTCGAACACCAGCCAAACCGGGCGCACCAACTATTTCCCAGAGGTAGCTTTCAGAGTGGGGATCACCATAGAGCACACAATTTTCGCCACCTTCTTCGTAGTTGAGCACAAATTGAACAGCTACCTTGGCTTGATTTGGCCACTGTGGATCTGGCGGTTCAGGTCCATAACCCAACAAGTCCCTAGGACATGAATGATTTAATCCCATTAGATTCCCAAATTGATGCAAAGACTAACAAATTCGGCCACTGGGTTGGTCACTTTGGAAACGACCCAAGTAAGTTTTCGCTCGAGGAAATGCATAACCATTCTGCTTGCTGGTTTGCAGGCCGAGAGAAACAAGGCTTTCTACCAACTTGACTGCAGAAGTAACTCCATCAATCACAGGAACTTGAAATTCTACAGAGAGATCTCTTGCCAAATCAACCATCCCAGCACAACCCAACACAATCGCTTCACTTCGATCTTCCGATAAAGCCTTGGCGACTTCGTCTCTGATTTTTTTTCTCCCTCCAGAATTTGCATCCTCTAAATCCAAGACGGGAACTTCAGAAGCTCTAACTCTTCGGCAATGTCGCTCCATCCCATACTTCAAAACAAGTCCTTCCAGTGCTGGTACAGAACGATTGAGTGTGGTGACGATGCTAAAGGAGTTTGATACCATCGATGCCATATGAACCGCAGCTTCACAAATACCAACTACTGGACCCGCAACCTGACAACGTGCTGCATCAAGACCAGTATCATCAAAGCAGGCGATGATCGTCCCTTGACATCCGGCCAAAGCTCCCTTACGAATTTCTTCCAAAAGTCCCGGAACACTAAAAACTTCGTCGTAGTATCCCTCGATGCTCACTGGTCCATCCAAGGGATTGGAAGCTAGAATTTCTGTATCTGAGCTAGCCACAGAACGAGCCGCAATCTCAGCTTTCTCTGTCATGGATGCAGTCGTGTTTGGGTTGACCAACAAGAGTTTCATCAGACCCCTTTTCCTGCATCAGAACCATGGCTTTCTTGGCGTCTTCTTAGGTAAAACAAAACTCCCATCGCAGTCAGAATCATGAGAAGAGAAAAAAAGGTAGTTAAGGTTCCAAGAGCGTAGAGGGTTGGAGTGGTTACATTCGTTGTCATCCCAAAGATTTCTAGAGGAAGGGTGTTCTTTACTCCCGATGTCATCAGAGTTCGAGCGAATTCATCGTAAGATAGAGTAAACCCGAAGAGGGCCACACCAATCAAACTTGGTCCAATGATCGGTAGGACAACATGGCGGATTGTTTGCCAGTTGGAAGCACCCAAGTCCCTGGCAGCTTCCTCGTACGACTTATCGAATCGATTGAAAACGGCGATCATGATCAAAAAACCAAATGGGAGTGTCCAAGTGAGGTGTGCACCTAAACCAGAAGTAGTCCAGGACACCTCCCAACCCATGATATTAAAGATTAGACCAATTCCTAGGCTGACCAGAATAGAGGGTACTATCAGGCTCGCTACTGTGGTGTAGAATAGCAGATTTGAGCCAAAGAATTTCTTGCGGAAGGCCAGACCCGTAACCAGTGAAATGACTACTGTCAATGCCATCACAACCAGGCCTAATTGCAGTGATCTTAAGAATGAAGTCTCAAAATCACCCACCAACTGCTCACCGAATAAGGCAAAAAACCAATGGATTGAGAATCCGTTCATTGGAAAGGTCAAACCCCCATTTGGCCCTTGGAAAGATAAAATCACAATTGCCGAGATGGGGCCGTACAAGAACAGCACAAACAGTCCAAATAAGGAGGCCAAACAGTAGAAGCTTGCAGGACGTTTTTTATGCATCAAAGTTCCTTCTTCAAATCAACAACCCGCATCATCAGGCTGACCATAATTAGGACGACTGCCAACAGAACAACTGCATGAGCCGCTGCAGCTGGGTATAGTAGGAGAGAGATCTCATTCCACATCATCACCCCAACAGAAGCTCGTTGTCCTCCACCCATTAATCGAACTGTAATGTAATCCCCCATCACCAAGGTGACCACAAAGATAGAACCGATCGCAATACCTGGTTTACAAAGAGGAATGACAACATTGGTGAGCATCTGCCAGCCATTCGCTCCACCATCAATGGCAGCTTCAATCAAAGAACGATCGATTCGCATCATGCTGTTGAAGATCGGCACCACCATGAATAAGGCGTAAAGATGAACAAAAGCCAAAACGATTGAAAAATCAGAAAAAAGAAGGAATTCCAAGGGTTCATCTATCAAACCAATGGACTGCAGCATAGTATTGAAAACTCCGTTGCGACCCAAAAAAGGAATCCAGGAAATCATACGAATGATGTTTGAGGTCCAAAATGGAATCGTGCAAATCAGGAATAAAACAATTTGCCAGCGTGTAGTATGGATATGAAAAGCAAGAAAATAAGCTACTGTGAAACCGACGAGGAATGTACAGAGCCAAGTCAGGCCTGCATACCAAAAGGTATTAAGGTAGGTTTTGTAGGTGACATTCGATCCAAGAGCATCTGAGTAGTTAGTCCAAACAAAATCAGGAAAGAAAGAGAAATCGTTGTAGTCCCAAAAACTTACAATGAGAATAGTTCCAATCGGCAAGACCAGAAAAAATCCCAGTATCAAGCTGATAGGTGAGATTTGAAGCAGAGTTGAGAGAGGAGATTGACGATTCACGTTATCCAAAATCTATGGGGGCACAAGGCCCCCATTATAAGTCAATTAAGCGGCGATGAACTCATTCCACTTGCGAACCATATAGCGGTTCTCATCCATCACCGAGTTCCAACATTTGACGTTACCCATTCGCTCAAGGAACGAGCCACCGTCTCTGACAGCACCTGCCGGTTCCATTTTGTTTCCGAACGGATCGATTATGTCGTTTTTAGCGGCTTTACCTTCGTACCAAAAACCCCATTCGTCGTCTGACATATGTAGCTTTGATGTCTCAGGTGCAGCGGAATAATAGCCTTGACGCATCAACAGGCCACCAACCCAACCAGAGAGATACCAATTGATGTATTCATAAGCCGCATCTAACTCCAAGCCAGAGAGATTTCTTGCCAAACCAAGACCACCTCCCCAAGAGCGATAGCCTTCTTTCAATGGTTGGTAGACGCAAGGCAGTCCCATTGAGCGAACTTTGGTGATCGCAGGTGACCACATGGATTGAATGACAACCTCACCAGAGGCCATCAAATTGACTGACTCGTCAAAGGTCTTCCAAAATGCTCTAAATTGTCCAGCTTTCTTAGCCTCGGTAAAGATCGCCATTGTCTTGTCGATCTCTTCCTTCGTCATGTTTCCTTTGTCACCGTACTGAACTTCGCCCATTGCTTCACAAACCATGGCAGCATCCATGATTCCAATTGAAGAAATGTTAAGAATTGAAGCCTTACCCTTGAACTCAGGGTTCAGCAACTCAGTCCAACTGTTGATCGGACGACCAATGAGATCCGGGCGAATGCCCAAGGTATCTGCATTATAGATGGTCGGAACCATTGTGTACCAGTTGGTCATTGACTTTGAAAAACTCTTTGAATTTGGACCATCAGTGAAACTGACGGTGTGAGGGGCTGTCCCTTGCGCAATTGTAGACGATGGAGTCAATTTACCATCCTTGAAAGTTCCAGCAATTTTGTCGAAATACTTCAGCTTGCTAATATCCATTGGCTGCATATTCCCGCTGGGCCACACTTTCTTCAATGTAAAATACTCAATATCAGCAATATCAAAGCTCTTTGGTTGGGTAACTACCCGTTGAGCAGTAGCATCAGTATCAAGTGCTGTAAGCTCCAAATTGATACCAAGATCTTCTTTCGCCTTCTGAGCAATTGCGTTAATGTTGGAAACTCCAGTTCCAAACTGTCGAAGAGTGACATTCTTGATGTTCTGGGCCCAGATTGTTGGAAAACCTGTGATGGCCTGAGATCCAACGGCGGCACCAAGTGCGACCGCGCTTCCACGTTTGAGAAGATCACGTCGTGAAAGAGAGTTAGGGGTGGTGGGATTCTTCATAGTGTCTCTCCAGAGGAAAGGGGATAGTTTAATTTAGCAGACACAAATCCTGCGGTTTCCAGCTTGCGGCAAGCTGTTTACCATAGGAAACATCCAACTGCCCAAGCAGTTGTTCGGGTAGTGTGACTTCCAGTTCCTGTTCCCCGCCGAGTTGGAGTGTCACACTCAAACTGGTTCCCTTGTACTCAACTGCCGTAACAATACCACGTACCTCATTTGGAGATGCGGTTTCCTCCGAGGGCTGATCCAGCCGGATACAGTCCTGACGAAGTGAAAATGTTACTGGACCTGACGGGGTGTCCGGTGCAGTCCAAGGAACCAGATAGCTAAAGCCCTCCTGGCTGCTCAAGAGAGCCTCTGATTCTGAATATTTTTTTTCAAATTTTGCTTTCAGTAGATTGTGTCCTCCCACAAATTTAGCGACAAATTCACTCTTTGGTTGATTGAAAACCTCCCTGGGTGTTCCTGCTTGCTCGATGTTCCCTTGGTTCATCACAAC
>DJYX01000030.1 GCA_002450295.1 Deltaproteobacteria bacterium UBA6967 | reverse complement strand
TCCCGAAGAATCCGGTTCACCTTGGAGAACAAACCAACTCTATATGGGGCATCTGGCTCTTTCGGATATTCAGGAAAATCGCTTTTACCACGCGGAACGCTTTCAACGTGCTGCTTTGGGATTGGCTGGAGTGGACGCACAGCCTCTAAGAATTTGGTTAGATGATTGGGAGATCAAAGGAGTGAGTAAGGATCCCATGAAATGGCAACTATTTGCTAAGACGGAAGAATTTGGGATCAATCTAGAAGTGACTCCAATTAAGCCATTGGTACTCCAAGGGAATCAGGGACTGAGCCAGAAAGGTAAAGAACCGGGCAATGCCTCTTATTACTATTCTTTCACACGAATGATTGCGAGTGGTGAAGTAATCACTCCTGACGGAATTTTTGATGTTACTGGTTCAAGTTGGTTGGATCGTGAGTGGAGTACAAGCGTCCTTGAGTCAAACCAAGTAGGCTGGGATTGGTTCGCACTGCAACTGAACGATGGGACAGATTTGATGTACTATCAACTGCGAGATAAAGCTGGAAAACCAGATGAACAAAGTTCGGGCAAATTGGTCAATCCAAATGGAGAAAGCCGAAATCTGAACTTTGAAGAAGTAGCTCTCAAGGTCGTTGAATTTTGGAAAAGTCCCAACAGCGGAGCATCCTATCCGGCGGGGTGGACCTTGAAGCTAGCTTCTGAAAATCTTGATCTGGAAATTTCACCTAGAATGAGTGACCAGGAATTACAAACTACGGTTTCTTACTGGGAAGGATCAGTTCGTGTGCAAGGCACTCAGAATGGACAACCTATACAAGGCGTCGGATACGTGGAGATGACCGGCTACGATCAATTCATGACCTCTGTGGATGAGTCGTAGTTAAACTCCCTCAGAATTTTTTAACATTTAGTTTGAACAATGCTCTTCGACTTGAGAGCGAGTATTTTAATGCAACACTTGCTTTTTTGTTAGCACTCTCTTAATATGAGTGCTAACAATCAATTAGTCATTGGAGAATTTTATGGATCCGCGAAAATTCACAGAAAAATCTTTGCTTGCCCTAGAGGCATCTCAGAATGAAGCGATTCGGAGGCAAAACACTCAGATTATCAGTATTCATCTTTTGCAAGCACTCGTGGCTCAAGAAAATGGCCTGATTCCACGATTGTTGGAAAAGATGGAGATTGTCTTACCCACTTTTCAGATGCAACTAGCACAACGATTAGATGCACTACCTACCCTCAGTGGATCCTCCGCAACGCAAGTGAGTGGCTCAGGAGAATTAAATCAGGTCCTCGTCAGTGCTGAAGAAGAATCCAAGAAGATGAAGGATTCCTTCATCAGCGTCGAGCATCTGCTTTTAGCTTTGGTGGGTGAGGGTAAGAGGGGTAGTGCCGGACGCTTCTTGGCAGAATCTGGAATCACCAAGGAGAGAGTTCGTAAGACTTTAGAAGAAGTTCGAGGCCATCAAAGGGTCAATTCACAAAATCCTGAAGAAACCTACCAAGCCTTAGAAAAATACGGACAGGATCTCACCAAGCAAGCTCAAGAAGGCAAGCTTGATCCAGTGATTGGAAGAGATGATGAAATTCGAAGAGTTACGCAGGTTCTATCTCGTCGTACAAAGAATAATCCTGTGCTGATTGGGGAACCTGGAGTTGGTAAAACTGCAATTGCGGAAGGTTTGGCCCAAAGAATTGTTCGTAATGATGTTCCCGATAGTTTGAAAGATAAACGTATCGTATCCCTGGATATGGGAGCCTTGATTGCCGGTGCCAAGTATCGAGGTGAATTTGAAGAGCGCCTGAAGGCTGTTCTTCAGGAGGTCCAAAAATCTGATGGTGAAATCATTCTGTTTATAGATGAACTACACACCGTAGTTGGAGCGGGGAAGACAGAAGGTGCTATGGATGCCGGTAATCTGCTGAAGCCAATGCTAGCCCGGGGTGAATTGCATTGTATTGGGGCAACCACGCTTAATGAATACCGAAAACATATCGAAAAAGATCCCGCACTGGAGCGTAGATTCCAGCAAGTTTTGGTCGACCAACCAAGCGTTGAAGATACGATTTCAATTTTGCGGGGTCTGAAAGAACGCTATGAAATTCACCACGGTGTTCGGATCAAGGATAACGCGCTCATTGCAGCAGCTACCCTTTCCAATCGCTATATCGCTGATCGGTTTCTACCTGATAAAGCGATCGATTTGATGGATGAAGCCGCTGCAAAACTTAGAGTTGAGATCAACTCAATGCCGGCAGAGATGGACGAAATTTCGAGAAGAATTCTACAACTCGAAATTGAAAAAGAAGCTTTGAAGAAAGAAGAGGATTCAGCCTCTATCCAGCGTCTCGAGATTCTCAGTCGTGAGTTGGCAGATTTGCAGAACAAAATGGACACACTGACGCTGCAATGGAGTAAGGAAAAAGAATCATTACAATCCTTGAGTGATTTGAAAAAGCAACTTGAGGAAACCCGACTTGCAATTGAACAGGCCAAGCGAAACTACAATTTGGAAGAAGCCGCCAAATTGGAATACGGAGTTTTGAGAGATCTGGAGAATCAGCTTAGACAAGCTCAGATGACTGCGGAGCAGCATCAGAACCAACTCTTACGTGAAGAAGTCAGCAGTGATGACATTGCTGAGATTGTGGCTCGATGGACTGGAATTCCTGTCAGTAGAATGTTGGAAAGTGAGCATGAAAAATTACTCCGACTTCCTGAGCATCTACAACAGCGTGTAGTCGGACAGCATCAAGC
>DJYX01000006.1:9742-9941 GCA_002450295.1 Deltaproteobacteria bacterium UBA6967 | reverse complement strand
CCCAAATTTGTATCAGTGAGTATAAATTAGCTTATATTGGTTCTATTTTCCTCAGCTGTCATTATTTTAATTAAAAAGAGACCACTCAAGGCCCAGATAAAACATAGGATATACATATTAAAAGTGAGGCCAAAATTTTTAGCTGTGTAACCTACTATAGCAGGACCAAAAATAAATCCTGAGAAGCCAAGGGTTGATA
>DJYX01000006.1:0-9366 GCA_002450295.1 Deltaproteobacteria bacterium UBA6967 | reverse complement strand
GTATCACAACAGAAATAAAGTTTGCTGTAAATAGCCCAAACAAAACTAATGCTGGAATAATTATGTATAAGTTTGAAGTCAGTATACTTGAAAACAAAATGATTGCTCCAATAATAGGTAAATAGCCACCAACAATTTTCTCTCCAAGAAACTTTATAAAAATACTTGCTGCTAATCTCGCAATTATTTCACCCGAATTAAAGAAAACGATCACAAGGCCACCTAGGAAAAGTGGCGCTGCTAAATCTTTTGTTAACCATAAAGAAGACCAGTCAATAATTATTCCAATAGAGGCAAAATTCATCATCCACAGAACACCAAAAATTAGGGTCCTTTTTTCAGGTAATTTAAACTTTCTAACCGGATCTTTACTTTCTTCATCTTTTGGTAACCCAAGAAAATAAATAGCGATAACTGATAGTAAAATGAAGCCACCCATTACAGTAAAGGTAAATTGGGGTTCAATGCCTTTTTGTATCACATAAGCTGCCCCAAGTGCTCCAGATAGTGATCCTGCACTGAAACAAGCTTGGTAAATAGGAGTATAAATTTTATTCGTTTTACTTTCTATATACGAAACTTGGGTCTGATTACTTGGAATAACAAATCCAATCGCTGCACCGAAAGGAATTGATACAAGCATAAATGTAAAATAAGAACTAACTGAAACAAGTAGTAAAGGACATACAGCAAGAATAGTTGTCCCAATCATAATTATATTTCTGGTCCCAATTTTTGGTACGATGAGCCTTCCAGTAATTTGATTACTAATCAGGTTGAAAATACCAAATAAAAAAAGCCATAATCCCAAATCAGTTTCGACAAGCTTTAGCCGATCTAAATTCCAAGGAATATAAACAAAATAGATTCCTAAGGTAAAAAAGAATATATATGCATTCTGCATTGAAGCTATGATTGCATTCCGGTATGTTTTGTTTTTAGCCATTTTTTAAATTCCTTAAATTCGTATGCTTATTTGCTTGCCCTCACAAGGCTATCAAGTTTATCTGTAAATTAGTCAAGCTACTAGTTGGCAAGCAGTCTAAATCCTTTGAGTCCATCAAATATTCATCGCTTCGATCTCGCTCGAAACAAATTGACCAGAGTTGACCCCGTCGGTTTTCGATTTCTTATCATCTCAGAAAACAGCACCTTAATTAACCATTCCAAATAGTTTTCAGTGAAAATTATCCAGAAATCAATCAGTAGCATTTAGCCAATTTTCATTTAGCTAATTGGGAACAAAAGGAAAGGTTTGGGAAAAGATGTGAAGATTTGGTGTAAAGTTGCCAAAAGATCTGAATTTAGAAAATTTCTCTGTATACCCCCATTTCTGAGGAGGGAGAATATATTTTGGCGGAGACTTTATGAGCCAGTCCTTCAAAAGATGGTGGCCAGTTTTGTTGATTGAGATAAATTCTTGGGGAAAATATTCTTTTACGGTTTGTCGCCGAAATTCTGAATTGCAACGAGCAGTTTTAAACTTGGTTCCAAATATTAAAACAATTCCTTAGATTGATGCTTCAAAGCCTCCTTTGAAATTTAGGTTCTGTGCTGAAAAGAAGTTACTGAATTTTGGAATGCTGGATACGTATAGTAGCTTTCGTCAATAAATAGGGGAGATTAGGGGGAGTTCGACTCTCCCCTCTGCTACCAAAAAACCACCCTTCATCTCTATCAATAAAAATAAAGGACCCCTGAACATTTAGAAGTCATTTTCCAAGTTTTTCCTCACCTTCTTTTTTTGCGCTCACCAAAAGAGCCAAGCGCTGATTGCGCCAGTGTTGTCGATCCAACAACTTCTCTGCCGGGAGGTGCTCCCGACGCTCTCGTTCTACCTTGGCAAGTAGCGCGTCTCCCCAAACGCGAGGATCTGCCTGTTCTTGGGCCAATTCGTAGTAGAGTGGTCCAAAATTTTCGCAATACCCTCGTATTCCAGTTGGCGAATTGAGATCAATTGTTTCGAAGGGTCCCATAAAAGACCAGCGCAGGCCGAGGCCTTCTGCAATAGAGGTGTCGATATCTCTAGCAGAGCAGATTCCATCCTCAACGAGACGGAACGCCTCGGCCAGTAGAGCGCCCTGGAGTCGATTAGCAACAAATCCATTGATCTCACGATTTAATTGAATAGGTGCCTGATTCACTTGTTGCATCAGTTCAGAGGTTTTCTCCAAAACGCTCGCAGCCGTCCAAGGTGCGGGTACCAATTCGACCAAGGGTACAAGATGTGGAGGGTTGATCGGATGAGCAACAAGGCATCGCTCTCTGGATTGTAGATTCTCCGTAAAAAGAGAAGCAACGATGCCAGAGGTGGAGCTGGCCAATACAGTTTGTGGTCCCACTAGTCGGTCTATTTGGAGATAGAGTTCCTGTTTAACCTCCACCCGTTCTGGAGCGTTTTCTTGAAGGTGGTCTGCTCCATCAAGGACTTCCTCCAAACTATCAGAAGCGTGAACCCTTCCGTAGACTTCTTCCATAGAACAGCCATTTAGCAGGTTTTCTTCTTCCAAACTCGGAAGACCTTCCTTGATCAACTTGATGGCAGTTGAAACTGCATCATCTATCGGGTCCCAAAGCCAGACCTCAAAACCTGCCCTTGCAAAGACAATCGACCAACTTCGGCCAATCAATCCGGTGCCCACAATCGCGACTTTCTTCGACATATTTTTCCTTAATCTATCAGGTGATTTTTGCGCCAACTAATGAGTTATTGGTGTTTTGCTTGAATTCCTCAAATGACCAAGCTGAAAATAAAAGTAATTCGAGCGATATGTAGTCCTCGATTGCTTTCCATGTAAACATGTGTCTATTATGCCTAATTCTTCTGTTCCCCTGGCGTCAATTGGGCATCCAGATGCAACAGATTCTAATGATTGTGTAGAGTTCGACATTAGATAGTTGATTCGGTGAGATTGGCAAGTAATGGGTAATTATTGAACTCTCCGCAGCTACAGCAACAGAATTCAGCATTGCAAACCATCCATTCGCAGAGTGTCATGGAAAAACCGAAACACATTGTGTTGACCTCACATCCGGGTCGTCTTGATCAACGTGGGCCGCAGATTCAATGGGGTCAGGCGGACCCCAAGCAACGAGGCCCTATCATTGGTTCGGTCAAAAACCCCTCCAAGCGAAATGTGATTGGTACTCATTCAGGCTCCTATGCGGTTTATCGTGCGCTTGCCGTGGCTGCCGGACAGCTTGATGCGGACCATGTCCCAGACCTAACAAATACGGCACCAATTGTCCCAATTGGTCCTCACTCTCAGTGGGGAGAACCTGGAAAAATCGTTTCTTTAGATCCCTTTGGTCACATGATTGGTCAGGTTTTCGCGGAGGAATTAAAGGACGGAATGGATATCCGCCCTACGATAGCTGTGACCAAGGCAAGGTTAGAATTGATTGAAATGCAAGACGCCATGCGACAGGGGCGCCTGAAGCCTGATGGCAGAGTGTTACTGGAAACAGGAGAGGTGAATGTGACCAAAATGGCTGTCGAACCAGTCTGGTACCTACCAGGGGTTGCTGAAAGGTTTGGGATTACAGAATCGCAACTTCGGCGAAACCTCTTTGAGCAAACAGGAGGAATGTACCCTGAACTAGTAACTCGTCCAGATTTGCAGGTCTTTCTTCCTCCAATTGGTGGAATCACTGTCTATTTCATGGGAGATGTTTCTAAGATTGGAGACAAAGATTGCAAAGTTGCTTGCCGTGTTCATGATGAGTGCAACGGTTCGGACGTATTCGGTTCGGATATTTGTACGTGTCGACCCTACTTGATTCACGGTATTGAGGTGTGTGTCGAAAATGCTCAAAAAGGTGGGGTTGGCATTATCGCATACTTCCGCAAGGAGGGGCGTGCACTGGGAGAGGTTACTAAGTTCTTGGTTTACAATGCGCGCAAGCGTCAAAAGGGTGGAGACCGAGCGGAAACCTATTTTGAAAGAACGGAGTGTGTGGCAGGTGTTCAGGATATGCGCTTTCAACAATTGATGCCGGATGTGCTTAATTGGTTAGGTGTCAAGCATATCGACATTCTGGTTTCCATGAGCAATATGAAATATGACGCGATTGTCTCTCAAGGGATTACTGTTGGGGAGCGTCTGGCGATTCCTGATGAACAAATTCCTGATGATGCAAAGGTAGAGATGGAGGCCAAAAAAGCCGCAGGCTACTTCACTGACGCCTCACTGGATCCTGATGCTCTCAAAAGCACGGTGGGCCGAAATCTGGAGCAGTTTTAAACGTAAATGACCTTAGATCCGTTTGAGTTCCTAAACTCGCCAAAGACAATCCGCCAACGTTGTAATCAACTTTATCTGCTCGGACTAGAAGACCGATTGGACAACTTTCGCATTAGGGAGGATCGGTTACCGATCTCTGTGGAATTGGTTAAAGATGAAATATTAGCCAATTACCCCGATCTGAATGTCCCCCCTCATAGCCGATGGCAACATTTTGATGTCAGGGGGACGAATCACTGGTCTCCCTTTAAGTCAAAAATTCGGGATGATCGCGAACTCCTGCTAGCTCAGATCGATTTGGCGGTGACTAGTGTCTTGTTAGATGCGGGGGCAGGGCCCAACTGGCACTTTCGAGATCCTCTCACCGGAGAGAACCATTCTCGCTCAGAAGGTCTGGCCCTAGCGAGCTTATATCTCTTTTCTAAGGGAACTTTCTCGAGTGATCCTAATGATCCATTGAAAGCTGATGCGGAGAGTCTTCGAAAGTTTGGTGTTGAGCAGTTGGCTAAAGGATTTCAATTCTCAGCGGCAAATCCACTTGTTGGGTTGGAAGAAAGGGCTGCTCTACTAAGAAGATTAGGTGAGCAACTCCTTAGTTTTCTTGGAACGGACCAAGAGCCAAACCCAAGAATAGCGAATATCCTTGATAAAATTTCAATCGGCGAAGATAGAGTTCTTAAAGTGGATCGCTTGCTAGGAACTTTGCAAAAGCTGCTGCGGAATGTCTGGCCCCCACGTTTGACCCTGGGTGGTCGTAACTTGGGTGATGTCTGGCGTCATCATTTATTAGCAGATTCTGAAATTACTACTGAACTGGTTCCTTTTCACAAGCTTACACAGTGGTTGGCTTATTCGTTATTAGAACCACTGGAAGAAGCTGGTTATCAAGTCCAAGACATTGACCTATTGACAGGACTTCCTGAATACCGAAATGGTGGTCTTTTCTTCGACACAGGTATTCTGGAGCTAAAGAAGCCTGACGAAATCGATGCTTTACATCCTGTCTCCTCAGAACTTATCGTTGAATGGCGAGCATTGACGGTCATCTTGTTGGATCGATTAGCAGAACAACTTAGGGAGAAATTACGGCTTACAAGAGAAGAACTTCCCTTACCCCAAATCTTACAAGGAGGTACTTGGAGCACTGGCCGCAAGCTCGCTTATGAACGTCGCCCAGATGGAGCACCACCCCTCCGTGTGGAGAGTGATGGCACTGTATTTTGAAATTTTCTGATCGAGGTTTCCATGAATAAGGTCCTTAAAGAAATTAAACACCCACTGGTGCAGCATAAGCTTTCGCTGATGAGAAAAAAGGGCACCTCAACTAGAAGTTTTCGTGTCTTGGCACGAGAGGTGGGACTACTTCTAGCTTATGAAGTCACTCAAGATTTACCGCTTGAATACGAAGAAATTGAGACTCCATTACAAAAAATGCAGGCTCCTTTTCTTGAGGGGAAAAAGCTGTGTTTAGTCCCAATCTTACGGGCAGGAATCGGCTTGTTGGATGGTTTCTTGGAGTTAATTCCCTCAGCCAGGGTTGGACATATTGGGCTTTATCGTGATCCGGTGACCTTGGCGGCAGTGGAGTACTATCTGAAATTGCCGGAGATGATTGATCAGCGCTTGGTTATTGCCCTGGATCCCATGTTGGCAACAGGTCATTCTTCAGCAGCAGCAGTTTCTCGTTTGAAGGAAAATGGGGCCTCTAATATCCGGTTTGTCTCGCTGCTAGCTGCACCGGAGGGTATTGGATATTTCCACAGTGAACATCCAGACGTCCCAATTTATACCGCAGCAGTGGATGAAAAGTTGAACGATCACGCCTACATTTTACCCGGACTAGGTGATGCAGGAGATCGAATTTTTGGGACTAAATGACCCTGAAGTGTCAAAATAAGATATAATTTCCTGAGTGCGTAGTAGATAAAACATGTAATCAGTGTACGCGTCTACGGATATAAGTCGAGTTTGAGGCTAAAATTTGAGAGTTCGAGAGAAAGTTAGCCTCACCCATTTTATAGATTAAGAAATATTTGCTCTTCAGTTAATCACTCAACAAATGACGGGTCAGGCTAGATCCGTCAAAATTGGAGAGTCCGTCTGCAATTGCTTTCCGATAATTCTCCCCAGAAACTTGGGCAATTGGCAACTTAGATCCGACGACTTCTGCTTGTTTCAAAGACAAATCCAGATCTTTCAATAGCCCAGCAAGATCAAAGGTTCCTGGCTGGTCGGTTCCATTTAATGTGTCGATCACCACTTGTCCTCGGTTCTTTAGCACATTTGGTCCACCGGAGCTGTCAGTCAGCAGAGAGATTGCGGTTTCAGCTGAAATTCCGCTGCCCTTCAACAGGGACATCGCCTCCGCAAGAGTGTTCCAGTAAATAGCTAGTGGCAAGTTGACCGCTAGCTTCATTTGAGATCCTGAACCGGCAGGTCCGAGGTGTTCCACGCGCTTGCAAAGTTGGGAAAGGATGGGTTGGGCTTTAGCAAAAGATGTTTCGGCTCCACCTGCCATCCCTAAAAGTTGTCCTTTGAGGGCCGGACCCACTGTTCCGCCAACTGGGCAATCAACGAACTCTGCTCCAGCTTCCGTCAACTTTGCTGAAATGGAGCGAGTTTCTTCCGGGAGTAGAGTTGATAGGTCAATCACGAGCCTGCCTTGAATGCCTGCACCGATCAAGTCCTGAACCACCCCACTGACAGCCTCTGCATCGGTCAGTGAGAGTAAAATCATCTCACAATCAACCACCTCTGCGAGATCCTGGGCCACCTGAGCACCAGACTCGGCAGCAGCAGCAGTTCTTTTCGCGGAACGATTCCAAACAGTAACTTCGTTGCCAGTTTCGAGCAGACGCTTAGCGAAGGCCGTTCCCATTCTGCCGGTCCCCACAATTGCAATTTTGCTCATTTTTTATCCTTTCTGATTAAGTTCAATCTTGTTTCAACAGATTGCTTTATTTCGCTTGATCTCCAATTTTCACCTGCATTGGCTCTAGCCCATCTACAGAACAATCCAAAACATCCCCCTGAACCACTGCTCCTACTCCGGCAGGAGTCCCTGTCATGATGATGTCTCCAGGCATCAGTCGGTGTTGTTGGGAAATTTTGGAGATGATTTCATCAATTTTCCAAATCTGAAGAGAAATGTCAGCATCCTGTTTAACCTCTCCGTTTAATTTCAACTTCACATGACCTTTCGTCATGATGCCGATTTCTTTGACGGTAGAAATTGGTCCAATCGGGGCTGAATGGTCAAATCCTTTGGTAATCTCCCAGGGTAGCCCTTTTTCGATCACTCCCAGTTGATGGTCTCTTCGAGTCATGTCCAGACCGACAGCATAACCGAAGATGTGCCGATTCGCCTCAGCCAATGGGATGTTGTATCCCCCTGAACCCATTGCCACAACAAGCTCGCACTCATAGTGGAAGTTTTCAGTGAAGACAGGATACGGGATCTCTCCTCCATTCCTCACAACCGCATCTCTAGGCTTCATAAAGATTACCGGTGGATCTCTTTGATCAGCATTCATCTCGATGATATGCGCCACATAGTTTTTGCCAATGCAATAGATTCGACGGACTGGGAATTTTTCATCTGAACCCTGAATGTCCAGATAGCTATCAGTTGGAGGAGTTACGGCAAAATTGACCATGAAATTTCTCTTTGGTGGTAAATGAAAAAGCAAAAGACGAAGAAAATCCAAACATGGATTGCTGAGAATTTCCCGAACAACAATTCATTACAAGATATAAAATTAATTTTTAGTTAGATTTATATAATATTTGTGCAAATCAAATAAATCGTATATTCTTCACCTCCGCTTGATAGTTTAGCGCAAATTATCGAAGCGTTTGTGATCTCAATTTTATCGGGAGAAGACACCATGAAGACGCAAAACGCAATGACGCGACGAAGTTTCGGCAAATTGGCTCTGGGTGGAGCAGCCCTGGCTCTGATGGGGGCACCAGGTATCGTTAGAGCCCAACAAGCCATCACCTTCGCAGTTCCAAATCCATCCGCACTGACTTGGATGCCCTACTGGGTTGCAGTTGGGGAGGGATTTTTCTCAGATGAAGGGTTGAACCCCACCTTGGAGGCAGTTGACGGATCATCACAAGTGCTGCAAGCGATGTCAGCTGGGCAAGCTCATATTGGGGCACCGGGACCGGGACCAACTCTTGGAGCACGTGTACGAGGTGTGGATGTGAAATTCCTCTACAACCTCTACGCGAAATCAGTCTTTGGTCTGTTGGTCAAAGCAGACAGTGGCTACAACAAGCCTGCTGATTTAAAAGGTACCGTAATTGGAGTTGGTACTGCTGATGGAGCCGAAGTTTCTTTCACGAGTGCAATCATGGCAGATCTTGGCATGAAGTCCGGTAGTGACTTCACCTACCTGCCCGTCGGAGATGGAGGAACAGCTGCAGTAGCCTTCCTCCGTGACGAAGTGAATTCCTACGCAGGCGCAGTCTCTGATGCAGCGATTTTGGCTGCTCGTGGGTTGAAGTTGAAAGAGATTACTCCTGAAGAGTATCTGGGCTTCTTCGGCAATGGAATCGCCATGCTTGAAGGCCAAATGAAGTCGATGCCCGACCTTGCGCCAAAGTTTGGTCGTGCGATGGTTCGAGGGATGCGCTTTGCCTCTGTTGCTGCAAACAAGCAGAAATGTCTGGCTCACTGCGCCGCTGGAAATCCTCAGGAAGGTGAGGAAGATTACGCACCATCCTTGTTCGATGGAGTACTCGGCCGTATGACTCCGACAAGCGCTTACATGGGCCAGGGATTTGGCTATCAACCACCTGAGCATTGGCAAGCAATTCATGATTCTGCTGTAGCTGCTGGAGATCTTTCTGCTCCAATGACTGACCTATATGCGGTCTACACTAATCATTTTGTCTCAGGCTGGAACGCCTGAACCTAATGGTAGAAGCTCAACTCCACAATAATGAAACGGCGTTTCAGCAAACGCCGCCGGTTTATGAGATCGAAAGACTTTCGAAGACCTACCCCCGAAATAACCTCGTCGCGCTCAAGGACGTGAATCTCAGGATTCACCAACGTGAGTTTGTCTCCATCATAGGTTCTTCGGGCTGCGGGAAATCGACCTTGTTGAAGATC
>DJYX01000082.1 GCA_002450295.1 Deltaproteobacteria bacterium UBA6967 | reverse complement strand
CCTCACATTTCCATTCAAAACAATCCCTCACCCACCATCTGTGATGGCCCCCCCTCTCCCACTGGGTGAGGGTTTTTAGTAAATTGATTTCATTGATGAAAATAAATCACTTGGCATGAAAAAATCTGGTCAGTTTCTTTTCCTTCTCCTGTGGGGAGAAGGTGGCCGCAGGCCGGATGAGGGAGTTCTGGTCAGTCTTTCATTTTCCTCACTTTTCTAAATCTTCACCAGCCTCCTACTGTACTGGTCCTAAGTCTGTGCTGGCACCGCGCAGTCCAATTAAATTTCCATCTTCGTCCTCCACTCGCTGCACGAGTGTCCGCTCTTTGTGAATAGCTCCTGTTTCTTGCTGAACAAACCGAAACTCAAACATAATTTTCGAAGGCCCTTGTACGTTAGTGATCTCTAGTCTCATCTGCTCAACGTAGGATTGGTCTTCTATAAAGACGTAATTGAATAAAAAGTCCTCATAGCTGGGTGGAGCTTCTTTACCGACTCCATAAATATCGTAGATCTTCTCACTCATCTCTAGAAACTTCATGGTAGCCAGATCAAGATACCAGGTTCCGGTGGAACTGATCTCTTCCAGCAGATCAGTATGATCCGGTATTTTCTTGATGTGATTGGTGGAGTTTTCTTTCTTTTCGTCCATTTTTTGTTTTCCAGGTTTGTTTCACAATCATTACAAGAATTTTGATGAACTCAGTATTAAAATAAGTGGTTAAATTGTAATTTGTATTTAATAATGCTTTTTTATCTTATTTTTGTTTTAAAATTGTGACAAAAACCGAATAAACGGACCTCTCAGATTGAGGAAATATTTACATATTACTGAATTTAAATGATTAATTTTACAAATTTGTCTGAAAAATAATTGACACTCAGAAGAGACAGAACTATAAATAAAGAAACTATTTGTTAAAAACTCGATCCAACTTTGCCGACATACAAATGAAAAAGCCCCGGTATCCGGAAGGTTTGGCGACACAACGGATACAGGGGCCCAACACAACAAGACTCTCTGAGGAAAAGTCTGCTGCTTTGAAATTACATACAATTTCTTCAGTTTATTGCCAACCATTTCTTTTCTCTTTTCTTCACGCTCTCCTCCATTGGTTCTCTCCTGTAGGCAAAACTAATTGCAGTAGGCTGGAATTTTAAATTCTCTGTAGGAATCCATCAGCAAATCGTGGGGTGTCTCACAGTTTTGGATTGCTGCCGCCTTGCATGCGATTCTCGGATGCCCTTACCGGCTCCGCTTGGTGCTGCCGCCTTGCATGCGATTCCCGCTCAATGGCACACCGAATCGAAGATCCTTCGCATCCCCCGTCTGCGTTTCTGGAGAATGGTCCTCTGGCCCTTGCTACGGCAGACCTTGTTGCTGGCCTTTGGTTTTGCCATTGCTAATCTGACTCATTGAGAGCTAGGTTATCTCTTCCATGCGATTGGATAAGAAAAGTTATGGTCTCGGATTTCACAAAATTGGCAGAGTAATGCAAATTTTCAAGAGAGGCCAATGACTGATTTTCTACTCAATCAGTTGGTGAGAAGGCCCGATGTGAATAGCAACAAACTTTTGATTCATCCGTTTTAAGAAACCGTTTCTCCACTTGTACTGCTAGATCTAAAGGAAAGATGAGTCGACAAAAATTGACAGCTTGGATTTCTGTAGGCAGCACCTACACCTACCTCACAGCAATGCGGATGAAATCTGTGCTGCAAGAACGCAATCTTCAACTGGAATTCGTTCCAATCAGTATTCGGAAAATCATGAAGGATATGGACAACATCCCATTTCCACCTACTAAAGAATCCAAAGTCCGGCACATGTGGAGAGATATTGAACGCAGAGCCGAACTCTATGGGATTCCAATTCCAAAGGTGCCAACCCCCTACCCTCTGAAAAATTTTGACTTGGCCAATCAAGTCGGAGTTGTAGCCAATACGGAAGGCTGGTTTCTTGATTATCTCGAGACAACTTATTCCCTTTGGTTCCTGGAAGGTTTAGAGGCTGGTTCTGATGAAAATCTTGGTCAAGTTTTCTCCTTGCTGAACAAAGATGCTAGTGAGGTGATCTCCCGGGCCACAATTGCTTCAACAATTCAAATCTACGAACAGAACACGGATCTCGCTAAGAGTAAGGGCGTGTTCGGGGTACCCACTTTTTCAATTGGAGACGAGATCTTCTGGGGAGACGATCGCTTCGAAGATGCAATCCGCTTCTTGGCTCAATCAGATGTCTGACAAAATGATAATGATTCACAAAAGAAGACCCACTTCCATTACTTTTGTGACAGCCTTATTTGGTCAGTAGGATAGGATACTTGGGAAGAGGCCGCTTTCTACACACAAGAATTTCAATCAATATTTTCGACCCTCCTTTATCTGGTTAAGAATAAGCAAATGCTCCTGAGTTCAGGATTTGAAAATAAAAGCCGCATTTTTCAGTAATCAACCAGCCTCTCTGGACGTGGTCTATGGGAATGGACGAAAAGATCGTCTGGCCCAGTTCTGCGAGCTCTACCCGGTGGTTATCTCTGCTGAAAACTTCGATGCCCATGTGCAGCATCTCCACTCAGTCGAGGTGATCTTCTCCACCTGGGGCATGCCTACGCTGAAGTCAACACAGCTTGCCAAACTGGCTTTACTCAAAGCAGTGTTCTATGCAGCAGGTTCCGTAAAGTTCTTTGCAGAACCTTTTTACAAAAACAGGTGCTTGTGATCAGCGCTTGGGCCGCCAATGCGGTTCCCGTTGCCGAGTTCACGGTTTCACAGATCCTGCTGGCGACCAAGGGCTATTTTCGAAACATTCGTGACTGCGCCACACCGGAAGGACGTAAAGATCCCTTCATTGGAGTCGGGAACTACGGCACAACCATCGCCTTGCTCGGAGCCGGGATGGTTGGTCGGAAAGTAATTGAACGGCTGGTACCCTTTGATTTGAACGTGCTCGTATTCGACCCATTTCTCTCGGTGGAGAACGCTGCAAAGTTGGGTGTAGAGAAAGTGACTTTGGAGGAGGCGTTTGCACGTGGACAGGTCGTCTCAAACCATCTGGCGAATGTACCCGAAACAAAGGGACTACTCCGTACCCATCATTTCCATGCAATGCCTAAAAATGCGGTCTTCCTCAACACGGGTCGGGGAGCAACCGTCATGGAATCCGATCTTGTGAATGTGCTGGAGCAACGACCAGACTTGACTGCGCTGCTGGATGTCACCGATCCAGAGCCACCACTTGTGGACTCTGCTTTTTACAGACTACCGAATGTGTTCTTGAGCAGCCATATCGCAGGATCGATTGGTGGGGAAGTGAACAGGATAGCGGA
Source organism: Deltaproteobacteria bacterium UBA6967 (assembly GCA_002450295.1). Lineage (GTDB taxonomy): Bacteria > SAR324 > SAR324 > SAR324 > NAC60-12 > JCVI-SCAAA005. The sequence goes on along the minus strand of DJYX01000082.1, from coordinate 5,938 downwards.
CACAGTGATCGATGAGTTTCTGGCCTGGCAGCATGGGAAGCCCTTGCGCTATGCAGTGACACTCGAGATGCTGACGACCATGGCTTGATTCAACCCGTTTTTCTTTGATGGCAATGGCCACCACTTGGAGTAGCGATGATTCTTTTTGCAGCAGACAATCACTACGGTACCCACGCAGGGCAAAACCTTTTCGAGTGCCTATGTCCGCACCATGAGATCCGTTTTCACGAAGACAACTGGGATTGTTTGATGGAGGAGAATCTAGGGGAAAAGTACGATTTGTTGATGTTTCACCTGATTGGAGGCACCTGCGACGTTCCGCCCCCCAGTGCTGTAGCCGAGCAGCTCGTGAAGGCATACTTACAGGCGGGCAAGCCGATGTTTCTGCTGCACGGTTCCAGCGCAGCCTTCTGGCAGTGTGCGTGGTGGCGCTCGCTTGTTGGCTTTCGTTGGGTGCGCAAAGATGACCCAGATGGGTTCGCTCCGAGTTCGCATCCGATCCGTCCCTACTTGGTTGAAGTAGCCAAGAGCCGGCATCCTTTGTGTCAACACTTACAAGACGTCGCGCAACCTGCCGACGAGATCTATATCAACCTGGAGCAAAGCTGTCCGGCCACTACCTTGATGACAACCACGACCGAGGAAGGAACCTTTCCCATGGCCTACGAGACCATCACGCCGTGGGGTGGGAAGATCGTCTCCTACCTTCCAGGCCATGCCCCCACAGCCGTTCGGCACCCCGGTAACGTCGCTAACTGCCGAAGCATTATCGAGTATCTGATCACCCCCACCTAGGATCACGCATTGTTCGACTCACAGGTACTCGCCTTCACCTTGGTGGTCGCAGCGTTGGCCTTTACCCCGGGGCTGACACCATGCTGGTGGTCAAGAATGGCATTCGGTCCGGTAGTCCCGCAGGCTGGACCACCACCTTTGGGATCCTGGGGGGTACTCTGCTGCACTCGGTGATCTCCGTCCTCGGACTTTCAATGGTTATGGCACAATCAGCAACTCTCTTTCAATTCATCAAGATGATCCTGATTGGTCTTGGGGTGCGGTTGGCGTTGGAAGAGGGGTAGGGTTGGGGAGTCCTTACTCTGGGTGAGAGGCAGTTCCTGGCACAGTGTTCCTGCAAAGCTAAACATGAAAGGCCTGCAACACTTATTTTGCTGATGAACGGAAGATTTCAGTGCAACAGCCCCAAACAATTGGACCAAAGGTTGGGGCTAATTTGCTTCAACTACGGCTTCACGACGGAACCATCCGCTCTTCGGACGGTGTCCCAGGCACCACCAAATTCGTACTCGTTGTAAGGGAACTTCGCGGCCAGTTCCTCGTTGATGTCAATCCCCAGGCCCGGCTTGCCGTTGGGCCACATCATCCCATCCCTAACTTCCGGACACCCTGGAAAGACCTCCTGGGTCCGCTCGCCAAAGATCGCATATTCCTGGATACCGAAGTTGGAGCAGTTGAGATCCAGCGCCAGGTTCGCCGCATGACCAATCGGTGAAGTATCACTAGGTCCATGCCAGGCTGTACGCACAGAGAACAGCTCACCCATCGCAGCCAGTTTGCGGCAGGGGGTGATGCCACCCATGTCGGAGATGTGAATCCGGATGAAGTCCAGCAGCCGATCCTTGATCATCGGGATGATCTCGTGAGGCGAAGAATACAGTTCACCCATCGCGATCGGCGTGGCACACTGGGCCCGCACCATTCGGAAGTATTCGTTGTCTTCGGGACTGAAGAGATCTTCGAGGAAGAAGAGCTGGAAGCGTTCGACTTCCTTGGCGAACCAGACACCGAGGATCGGAGGAATCCGCTCATGCACATCGTGCAGGATCTCCACGCCATAGCCGAAACGATCACGGATGTATTCAAACAGGTTCAAAGCCGAGCGCAGGTAGGGCTTGGGCTCAAAGACACCTCCCGGGTGAGCATAGCGTTTGGCGGGATCATACTCTCGCAAGCGAGTTGTGATTGGAATTGGTCCCTGGCTGACATCCCGATTGGAGCTGGTGTCTGTGCCACTTTTCGCTGACTTGTTGCCATAGGTCGAGTAGCCCGGAGTGGAGACCTGCACTCGGATGTGGTGAAAGCCACGCTCCATGAAGGCTTGCATTTTGTCACCGACCTCCTCGGCAGAGCTTCCCGAAGCGTGAACATAGACCGCGGCTGCCTCTCGTGCCTTTCCACCCAGCAGATCGTACAAGGGCATGTTGGCCATCTTGCCCTTGATGTCCCACAAGGCTTGGTCCACCCCACTCAGCGCGTTGTTCAAAACTGGTCCGTTCCGCCAATAGGACGAGACGTAGGAGGATTGCCAGATGTCCTCGATGTCCACGACAGAGCGCCCAATCAGGAAGGGACGCAGGTAGTCGGTGATCGCTTTGACCACCGGCAGCGGTCTTTGTGTGAAGGTCGCGCAGCCAACCCCATAGAGTCCATCCTGATCGGTAAGAATTTTAACCACCACCAGTCGAATGCCATCGGGCTCGGTCATAATGACCCGCATGTCCTTGATCTTCGGAGAGTTCATAGTTTCCTGTTCGTTTTCTTTACCACTCAGCCACAGAGCCATCGCGTTGATCAATGACCCGTGGAGTTTCCCAATGTCCATCGTATTCCAGCGCCCGTACTTTCTCTTCATCCAGCTCGATCCCTAACCCAGGCTCGGTGGGCAGTTCAATGTAGCCATTCTGCATTTCAAACGGCTTAACGAGGTAGCCATCTCCGAGAGTTACCTGTTCCTGGGCCACTGCGTTCAGGGTGCAGGCATCCAGTTGTAGACAGGCCGCCAGCGAGATCGGTCCCAGTGGGTTGTGGGGAGCCACGGCCAGGTCACTGGCTTCGGCCATCGCTGAGATCTTCTTGACCTCCATGATGCCCCCAGCATGGCAGAGATCAGGTTGCAGGATATCGACCGCTCGTTGTTCAATCAAATCTCGGAAGCCCCACTTGGTGAAGATGCGTTCTCCAGTGGCTAACGGAACCGTCGTTGAGTTCTTCAACTCCACCAGCGCTGCCGTATTGCCGGCCAAACAGGGTTCCTCCACAAAGTAGGGATAAAGCGGCTCCAACTCCTTGATCAGACGCTTGGACATCGTTGGTGAGAAGCGTCCGTGGAAATCCAGTGCGAGGTCCACCTCTGGGCCTACCTCCTCACGTAGCGCAGCGAAGCGCTCCACGCAATTTCGGAGGAACTGTTGGTTCTCGACAAAGGCGACAGGCGCTTCAAAGCCTGTCTTCAGGAAGTTGAAGCCCATGTTGACCAGTTCACGGGCCCGTTTGCAGAGCTGTTCCTTGTCTGCTCCGTGAGCATGGGCATAGATCCGAATCCGCTCTCGAACTGATCCACCAAGCAGTTGATACACCGGCACACCCAAGGACTTACCGAGGATGTCCCACATCGCCTGCTCAATCCCCGAGAGTGCGCTCGTCAGAATTGGCCCTCCCCGATAGAAGCTTCCCTTGTAGAGAGCCTGCCAGTGGTGCTCGATCTGTCGAGGATCCTTGCCCAGCAGGTAGTTTTCCATTGCCCGCTACCCCTGCAACTGCATGGGCCTGGCCTTCCAGGATTGGTTCTCCGTAGCCCACGATGTCTTGATTGGTGTGCATCTTCAGGAACATGAAGCGAGGCTTGACCATCAGCAGTTCAAGGCGTGTGATTTTGAGGTCTTTGTATGCCATGGGAGTTCTTCATTCAGCAACTTGAGGGGGATATCCGTCAACGTCGACGATCAGGCGGACGGGCGCTTAGACCAAACGTTTTAACGCCCAATTCTTCAAGAGATGTGTAGTCTCAAACCGTAGGGGAAATCAAATCTTGAAATCAAAGAAGTGAACAATTGGTGATTGATTCAGCAATTTCTGAGGGATTTCAGTGTCTCAATGCTCATGATCTTCGTGCACCCAGCCCAGTAAACGCTTTGCTTTTTCACAGTTGTAGAATCCATGTTTGCCAGGCATTGGCTTTGTCACTCGCACCTGTGGATAGTGCTCACGGATGAGTTCTTCGGAGTCGGTGGAACTAGCAGTTTCCGGAGCAACGATGAAGAACGCCTCGTGTCCAGTCCAGGTCACTTTCAGACTGGCCAAACAGGCCTTGGCCGCAGCAATCGGATCGGTATAGGCCCAGAGATGCTTGAAGGAGATCCCGTTGGTCGTGCGGGGTTCCATAAAATCCCGATACTGCAACCCGTGGAAGCGCATGCTGCTGATGGAGACGTCCTCACGCCTTCGAGCAAAGCAGTCGGCCTGGATCTCCAGAATCCACTTGGAGAGGCTGTATGGATCCTCGCTGTAGGTCGGATGCTCCTCGTCTACGGGGAAGTAGTCATAGGTCGGCAGGCGGGAATAAACCCCACCAATTGCGTTGATACTCGAAGCGAGGCAGATCTTCTTGATGCCCAAAAGTTCACAAGCCAGCAGCACGTTGTAGCTGCCCACGGTGTTGTCCTGGTAAACCTTGGCATCTGGTTGCGTCCAGGGGCCCGGGAAAGCCGCTAGGTGTACAACCGCATCACAGCCCTGGAAAACACTGACTAAGTGGCCCAAATCACGAACATCACAATTGACCGCTCCTTCTTCGGGACGCCCAGAGAAGAGATCCGAGGGCTTCACTGTGAAATGCCGTTCTCTCAAAAACTGAACTAGAATTTTCCCAAAGTGACCGTTGGCTCCGGTGACTGCGATCTTTTGCATAGTCGTCTTCTGCGATTTACAAATTCTGCGTTAGGTTAGAATCCAGATTTGCCTGGGGTTGGTGCAACAGGCAACTAGCCAGGTGTCTAGGGAACAGAGGAACCAGTTGGGGAGTCACCTGACAACCAGGCTGGCGGTTCGGGCAGCGGCTGTAGAACTTGCACCCTGCTCCCGAAATTTCCTGAATATCAGGATTGGCGTATCGCTGGTTGTCCCACTTGCGCTCCAGATCCGGCCAGGGGATCGAGTTGATCAACAGCTGAGTGTAAGGATGCTGTGGAGATTCCACCACCTTGGTGATATCTCCGGCCTCCATCACGCTCCCCCGGTAGAGAACAATGATTGAATCAGAGACATGGTAGGCGGTCGTCAGGTCGTGGGTGATGTAGAGAATGTTGACCTTGTAGTTCTCGCGCAGGGACACCAAGGCTTCAAGAATGTTGGCTCGCAAGGAGGCGTCGACCATCGAGACCGGCTCATCAGCAACCAGGATCTTGGGCTTGATGACGATCGCCCGGGCCACGTTGATTCGCTGCCGCTGTCCTCCACTCAACTGGTGGGGATAGCGTCCAAGAATCTCACTGGGTTGTAATCCAACCGCCTCTAAAGCTTCTTCCATTGCCTTGCGGCGTGCAGCTTTTGAGAGCCCAGGATTGAACTTACGGATCGGCACTTCCAGTAGATGGTCCACCTGGTAGAAGGGATTGAAGACCGCAAAGGGATCCTGAAAAACCGCCTGTACATTCTTGCGAAAATCTCGGTACTGTGCGCCACTTAATTTACTGACATCCTTGCCTTCATAGAGCACTTGGCCCGTAGTTGGCCCTAGCAAGCCCAACATAATGGAGGCCAGGGTTGTCTTTCCACTACCGCTCTCTCCGGCCACCGTGATGATGCGGGCTGGGTCTCCTAACAGATCAAAGGTGATCGGGTTGAGTGCGTGAACTTCCTTCTTGCCCACCCGATAGAGCTTGGAGACATTTTTTAGCTCCAGTGTGGCCGTACTCATGAGGCCTCGTAGAGATGGCAGGTCACATACTTTTCGTCTTCAAAAACACTCTTGTGTGGAGAGATGGTTTGACACTGAGGTTGCTGTTGGGTGCAGCGTGGATGGAACCGGCAACCGTTTGGCAGACGGTAGAGCGAAGGCGCCATTCCAGGAATCCCCCGAAACTCTCCCCGATTCTGTAGTCTGGGTAAGCTGCTAATCAGCGCCTGCGTGTAGGGATGTTTG
>DJYX01000265.1:4028-8106 GCA_002450295.1 Deltaproteobacteria bacterium UBA6967 | reverse complement strand
GACTCTCCTGTTCGGCCAAGTTGACTGCAAAAGCCAGTGTAAGATTATCTTCCTTTAGTTCGTAGTGACAGGGCCATCGCCATCCGGGTGTGATCCCTGAAACTTGTTGCCCTACCTTCAAGCTCCCCAGCTGACGCTTCGGGTGTTCTTGCCAGAGATAACTCAGCCAGTCACGAAGCTGGTCTACAAAGCTTTGCTGCTGGTAGAGAGGCCCCCAAGCATTTGAGACGCCAGTGTCCAATAGCCAAAGTTGTTGAGCGGTCGCTTGATGCAGGCCCGGTATGGATTGTTCAATCAACCATTCAGGTCCGAGGGCGGCTTTGCTCCAGTCAAGAGCGAGTTGTTCTTTGGGTAAGATGCTGTGATTGTCTGTTGCCAAGTTGCTCCAGTCTGCTGGACGAGTTGGTATGAACAGACGGATTGGGGTTTCGGGGTAGAAGTCTGTAAATCTTCTTGGATCATCAGCCAACAGAATCACGAGATCAGGGTTTGCTGCCTTCAGAGTCTCTGGATTGCTGAATAGGAAAGAGAAGAAGTCGTTGGCATTCAGTGCTGATTTCAAAGGGTGCAGTCCGTACCGATAAAGTGCAGAAACTCCCTCAGTACTTAGCAACCCCACCCGCAGATCATCTCCTCGCGAAGATTGAAAGTAGTAGTGATTGTCATAGTCAGGATCTGGCAGCTGAGGTTCAATCAATATTTGTAAAGGTGCGTGATGCTCATATTCAGGACTTAGTGCTAGTCGCTGACGCTCTGGTGTGCCTTTCCAACTGATGACGGACTCGTGCAGTTTTTGAGACTCTTGCTCCACAGTAATGCGTACTTCTGTAGACTTCGGTTGTTCCCCAAAGAGCTCTACCTCAAGAACTGCGCTTAGTTTTCCTTCTGTTTTTACACGAAGCTGCCGTAATCCCAAATTAGGTGCGGATTGTAGCCCTTGTGGTCTTTCAAAACGCCATTCAATGGGTAGTACAACGGGAGCATAAGGCCAGTATTGGGAACGCTGAAAATCGGACACCAAGTTAACAATCAGTCGACGATTGCGTTCTGTTTCTGGTCGCGATTGCATGATGGCCTGTCCGATCTCTCCTAGATTGGGTGTGCCAGCAAAAAAACTTCCCTGAAACTTGGTTTGTACCGGGGCTTCTGCTGGAGGAGGAAATAATTCTGAGAGCAGAAGTGGTTGTGCTCCTGTCGGTATATTCGACTGTAGTGAAGGCTGGGTCGTCAGGCTAGCACTGTCATCAACGACCCATAGTTCCAATGGAGGAGGTTCCTCCAGCCAGTAAGGGCGAGCTAGCAAAAGTACAGCGAGTAGTACCAAGAGACTGCGCAGAAGTTTGATCCAAAAATCTTCACGAGAAAATCTAAGCTGCTGTCTTAGTGTTTCTGGCGGCAGCAGGAAAAAAGCAGAGAAAGGCTGGGGTTGGCGAGTCCGTGGCTTTAGCAGCGGCCAAAGCCAAGGTAGAATGACTGTTGGGAGAGCCAGCAGCCATAATGGAGTGAGGAATTGAAGCATGCCGAAGGCCTGCTAGTCCTGAAGTTCTGGGGTCTTGATTCGGTTGAGAAATTGCTGTTGCGCAATGGAAAGCAAGTTACTGGTCAACCAGTAGAGTGTCAGTCCAGCAGGGAAAGTGAAAGTAAAAATGGTGAATACCAGCGGGAGATACTGCATGATCTTCTGCTGCATGGGATCCATCGTAGCAGCTGTGGGAGTTAGTTTTTGTTGGAAGTAGAGACTCACCCCCATCAGAATTGGCGTGATTCCAAGGCCATCGGGAGCAGACATGTCCGAGAGCCAAAGCATGAAGGGCGCATGGCGCAGTTCAACAGCACCAGAGAGAGCGCTGTAGAGAGCGATGAAGACAGGAATTTGTAGAAGTAGCGGCAAGCAGCCTCCCAGTGGGTTGACTTTGTTCTTGCGGTACAATTCCATCATCTCTTGGTTTAACTTTTCTCGGTTATCCTTGTACTTCTCCTGAATTTTTTTCATTCGTGGCGCCAGCTGCTGCATGCGTTTCATCCCCTTCATTCCCTTGTAGGTTAAAGGGAACAGCAGCAACCGGACGATGATGGTCAGGATAATAATGGCGATGCCATAGTTGCCAACATAGCCAAAAATCCAGTGCAGTAGCGTCAGTAGTGGTGCCGCCAGCGTTTCCAAGAACATTGCATTTGATTCACGCAGATTGTGACCAAATTTCAGCATTTCGTCTTCTAACTTTGGCCCAAAGTAGGCGCGAAAATTTGATTCAATCTGTCGATCTGGTTGTAGGCTGACCAATGGCAGGCGTGCCCCAAAGTACGGGCGCAGCATAGTTCGTTGATCCACCAGAGCGGCAGCAGAACGGAAGTAGGCGAAGCGGATTGGTGATTCAGCTCGAACTGCATTTAGGAAGAACTGATCTTCCACCCCGAACCACTCAGCGTTTGCCACTTGAAATTCTTGTTGGACATCGCTGTTTGTTTCAGTCTCCACGCTTTCTTCAACAAAGTATACTGGCCCTGTGTGAGCCCCTTGTTGTTGATAGTCATCGTTCTGAACGCGGCCTTCTCCAAAGACGTGGCGAATCCGCAAAGACTTTGCTTCCTGAGAGCGGTTGATCACCTGTACCTGATAGCCTATCTGGAAGGAATCAGCGAAAAACTCGAAAGTCTTGATCAACTGCAGTCCGTCGACAACAGGAGAAACGAATTGTAGGGAGGCTGTTCCTTCTTCAAGAAGTAGATCTCCTTGTGATTCAGAGAAAACAGTACGTTGGAGTCGGGCAGAAAGCTGGGGATCGTCCTCCAATTCGACAGCAAATTGATGCACATTATCGAGGTCGTTGGCGAACATGTTCACCTTGTTGTCCTCTGTGACAATTTCTTCGTTACTAGCCCCTAAAAATGATGTGAGATAGGGAAACCATGTGCTGAGAGTCAGTCGTCCCTTGTTGTGCTGGTACTCTTGAAGCAACAGGCTCTCAGCAACTGCACCACTAGTATTAAAGGTCAATCGGTAATGCGGAGTTTCGACAACAACTTGTTTGGCGGGTTGGCTTTCATCCACACTTGGTAGGCTAGCACTCAGTGGAGAGACAGAGTTTTCAGAAACAGCTGATTCATTCTCATCTCTCACTATAGTGGGAGATGAGTTAGTGGCTGCGGGTACGGTCGTCGAAGTTGGCGGCGGCGGCGGCGGAAAGAGGAACTGCCAGCCAATCAGCACAGCAGCCGACAGAGCGATTGCTAGAAGGGTTTGTTTCTCCATAGTGATTTCAGGCCGGATCAGAGGTTTAAAGATTTAGTGGATTCGGTTTGCTTATCAGGAACAGGGTCGTATCCTCCAGGATGAAGAGGATGACAGCAAAGAATTCTTCGAAGCGCCAGCCAGCCACCTTTGCCAAAACCATGCTGTTGAAGAGCTTCCAGTGCATAGTTGGAACAGCTTGGGTAGAAGCGGCATGATCTAGGTAAAAGCGGAGATAGACAATACTGGTAAAGCTTGATACAGGCGATCAATCCTCGGGACAGTAATCTTGAGGGTGATAGCTCGGGATAGGATGCAGAGGGGACGTCCATGCTGGTTAATCTTCAGCAGTCTGGGCGTTAAGAAATCGGAAAGCTTGGTGAACCGAACTCTCAATGTAAGCCTGCTCCACGGGGCGTTGTGGTTTTTTAGTGATCATGAAGCAGACATTAACAGGCTGGCAGATTTGGTGTCGGTGATGGCGAATTGCTTCTCGAAGCAAACGTTTCAGTCGATTCCGCAAAGGTGCATGTCCTACGCGCTTACTCACCGTTACCAGAAAGCGGCTCTCCGAACTAGAACTAGTAAGGTACTTGATGCTGATTAGTCCTAATCCTCGGTAGTTCCCATGCTGAAAAATTCGGGCCACCTCACTCCGACCGCAAAGGCGTACCCGCTTTGGATAACGCCTTGAATCCACTAAGCGGACAGTCGCTTGCGTCCCTTGGCTCGTCGTCGCTTGATGATGGCTTGACCATTTTTTGTCGCCATCCGTGCACGGAAGCCGTGCTTCATTTTACGCCGACGATTGTTGGGTTGGTAGGTTCGCTTCATCTGCGCAACTCA
>DJYX01000265.1:0-3634 GCA_002450295.1 Deltaproteobacteria bacterium UBA6967 | reverse complement strand
TTTTTTCCTACTCTTGGTTAGGTGAGATTGTGCAGTAAACTGGGAATTTGATTGAGTTCTGTAGTTTGTTGTGCGAAATTAGGAGAATTTTCTTGCCCCATGGATGCTGGCCGGCACCTCTGGCTGTGCTGTAAAAAGGAAGCTTATGCTGCAGAATCGCATTACGGAAGGTTTGACCTTCGATGACGTTCTTCTTGTACCCGCCTACTCAGACATCCTGCCTCACGAAGTCTCTGTTCAAACTCGGCTGACCCGACACTTGGATTGTAACATTCCTCTGCTGAGTGCGGCAATGGACACGGTTACAGAACACCAAGTGGCTATCAGTATGGCTCAGGAGGGTGGTCTTGGAGTGATTCATAAGAACATGAGTGTGGAGGAGCAAGCCGCTCAGGTTGACCGAGTCAAACGATCAGAGAGTGGGATGATCTCTGATCCGATCACAGTCGAGCCCGAACAGCCATTGAAAGATGCCCTACAGTTGATGGAGCGCTATCGCATCTCTGGAGTTCCTGTAACCCGTGGCACGGAGTTGGTTGGTATTCTGACGAATCGAGATCTACGTTTTGAGACCAATTTGGATCAAAAAGTGGGCTCTGTGATGACTAGTGGGCGGGATCGACTAGTCACGGTCTCTCCAGGAATTGATCTCGAGGAAGCAAAAACTCTGTTGCATGCTCATCGCATCGAGAAGTTACTTGTTGTTTCAGAAGGCTATGATCTGCTTGGTTTGATCACGATCAAGGACATTGAAAAATCCCGCAAATATCCAAATGCCAACAAAGATGATCGAGGACGTCTAAGGGTTGGTGCTGCTGTGAGTACAAGTCGAGATTTGATGGAACGCACGGCGGCATTGATCAGCAAAGGGGTTGATCTGGTTGTGCTGGATACAGCACATGGTCATTCTAGTAAGGTCCTGCAAAGCATCCGAGAACTTCGTGAAACTTTTCCGGAACTAGAAATTGTTGCAGGAAATATTGCTACTGCCTCTGGTTGTGAGGCACTGATCAAGGCAGGAGTTGATGCTGTCAAAATCGGAATTGGGCCAGGCTCAATTTGTACAACGAGAGTAGTTGCTGGTATTGGTGTGCCCCAAATTACAGCAATCAGTGAGTCAGCAAGCGTGGCGAGACGTTACGGGATTCCTGTAATTGCCGATGGAGGAATTAAGTACTCTGGTGATATTGTGAAAGCTCTGGCGGCCGGTGCAGACTCCGTAATGATCGGTAGCTTATTTGCTGGAACCGCAGAAACCCCAGGTCAAGTGATTCTTTATCAGGGTCGTCGATACAAGCTGTATCGTGGAATGGGATCAATGGGTGCGATGAAGGAAGGCAGTAAAGACCGCTATTTCCAGAACAATATTGAAGAATCAAAACTAGTACCAGAAGGGATTGAAGGCCGAGTGCCGTTCAAAGGATCACTGGCAGAAATGGTCTATCAGTTTGTAGGAGGATTGCGTTCTGGAATGGGATACACTGGCTGTCGAAATATTACAGAGTTGCAAGAACAGGCACAATTCGTCCGAATCACTTCGGCTGGACTACGGGAGAGCCATGTTCATGATGTCCTCATCACGGAAGAGGCTCCAAATTATCCAATTTCTCAGGTGGAGTGACGTGCGACGATTCTGGAAACGCCCATTACTTTTGTTATTGAGCCTACCCCTGTTGGGATGCTCGTTTGCTTACGATCAGGGAGTACGGTTGGAAGCGGAAGAACGTTGGGAAGAAGCTTCGATCTCCTACAGGGAAGCCGTTGTCGCCAATCCGGACAATTCGGTCTATCATGAAGCTCTCCAACGAGCGAACCGTCAGGTTGCTCAGGAAAACCTCCAGCGCTATCGGGAGTACCTAGCTGCTGGGGAAGGAGTGAAAGCCTTTGCTCGGTTGCAAGCTGTTCGTCAGCAGGATCCTGACTTGGCAGAGGCTGCCGAAGAAGAAAAGCTATGGTCACATGCCTTGCTCAGCGGTCGGGTGCAGTTCGAGTTTGAACAGCTTCAAACAAATGTGAGGCTCGCGGATGAAATGCAGTTGCAAATACGTTTTAACACCCCTGCTGGCAAAACAATCTCAGCGCCGATTTCAAGCGAGAGTGGGATCTTTTTTGTAGAAGATTTGACCTATCGTCAAAATCCTCAAATCTTTGCTCAATATTCAGTGCAATCCATTGGACTACAACTGGTACGAAGTGAGCCTTCTGGTCTCTCTCGTCGAGAATATCAAAAGTTCATTGATTTTCGAGAAATTCAACCATTGCGCGTCCAAGGACAGCTTGATTTTCCAACAACCATGGTGCCATCAAGATACTTGATTTCTGATCGTTCTCGAATGCTGTTGCGTCAACAAAACCCGCAGGAATGGAACCCACCTCGATTGGTTCAGTATGAACTCCTGCTGCAAGGAGACCGAATCGCAGTGCGCAGTACGGATCAACGACGGGAATTTGCTGCGGATATCTTGTATTGGAATCTGGAGGATCAGCGGGCGCTACTGGATTTTGGAGTGTATGACCTACGCTTCCAAGAAGAGAATCGTAACTGGACGATTCGCAGGCAGGACTATCAAGAACCAACAGATGATTATCTTCTGGAACTTGCTGACAATCTGGCCCTAAGTCCCTATTTCTTCTACAGTGGAATTGCCTATTCTTTTATTGCTCAGCCCTGAGTAATAACTTCTGCCTCCTGAGTTAGTCCCTGAAGTTTGAAACAATGATGTTCTGACTGAACAAGACTGCAGATCGCAGTCAGATTTCAGAACAGATCTTGGCTCAAGTCAGCTCACCCTCTCAATTTCCTTGCCTGGAAAAGAACATTCATTAAGCACTGGACACTGTCCACAAAGAGGCTTTCGTGCTTTGCATGTGTAGCGGCCCTGCAAAATCAGGTAGTGATGTGCATCCTTGCGCCAATTTGGAGGAACATTACGAGCTAGTTTGCGCTCGACTTCTTCCACCGTTTTTCCACGCGCCAATCCTGTGCGGTTAGAAACTCGAAAGACGTGAGTGTCGACGGCAATCACAGGATGCCCGAAGGCAGTGTTCAAAAGGACATTTGCAGTTTTGCGTCCCACACCGGGCAAGGCTTGCAGAGCTTCAGAGTTTTCGGGAATTCCTCCTTGATGCTGCTCGCAAAGCTGTCGGGCAGTTTTAACAATGTTTTTGGCTTTAGTGGGAGCAAGACCGATAGTCTTGATATGGGCCAATACGTCTTCTGGTGCAGCCTGAGCAAGTTTTTGTGGAGTAGGATAACTGCCAAAGAGAGAGGGAGTGACCTTGTTGACCGCTGCATCTGTCGTTTGTGCACTGAGGATGATAGCGATCAGAAGTTCGAAGGTGTTTGCATGTTGTAATTCTGTGATAGGTTCTGGAATCGCTTTGCTGAGATTCTGAAAAAACTGCTCACGCTCAACTGCTCGCATTGGTCCCCGTATTTGACTCCAAGAAGGTCTGGTGAATGACGCGTAATGCTTCTGGGGCGTCCTCTTGCCGGATTACGCAGGAGATGTTGATCTCAGAAGCGCCCTGAGTGATCATCTCCAGGTTTATTTGTTGCTGGGCCAGCGCCATAAACATCCGTCCTGCAGTACCCTTAGCGTAGTGCATCCCCTCTCCCACCAAACTCAGTATT
>DJYX01000184.1:7367-8402 GCA_002450295.1 Deltaproteobacteria bacterium UBA6967 | reverse complement strand
TAGATTCCCAGTAAAATACCACCACTCATTACGAAATTCTGGATGATCAGCGTGATCACTGGGAAATGAAAAAGACCTTGGCTCCAGCGCACGTGCGTAGCCGGACACATCACCACCCCCCAATGCCTCTGCCACATTTAGGTTGCTGCTACTCTGGATTGGCAGCTCTCGTTGATGAAGCGTATACCAAGTGAACCCAAGGAGAGTTAGAAAACCGCAGAAGGCCAAAATCAATTTATAGTTTCGCATTCACCTCATGAAATAAAAGTAAGAGAGTTGTCACCGACAATTATTGGATCTTGATCTGAGAGAAAAGTCTAAGAATGTTTAGTGTAAGATAAAATAATAAATGAAACCAGCGAACTAGCTGTAGGAACGAAATGAATGGTGGGAGGAAGAGCTTGTCAGATCTTGGCTAGCTGCATTCAAACAAATTCTTGATGGGAAATCAGAATTTTTGGAAACCAGAGCAATTCTTTCGCTGAAAGAGCTTCAGTTTAAAATAGGTAGATGTTCTTGATAGATGGCTTGGAAGGCTTTGATCATGTAATCTGCGTCAAGAGAACCACAAGTCTCTCTGATTGAGTGCATGGCAAGCATCGCAGCGCCCACATCAACGGTTTCTACCCCAAGACGTGCTGCGGTGATCGGACCAATCGTAGAACCACACGCCAGATCGGTGCGCATCACAAATTTTTGAACAGGGACATCACACTGATAACAGATTTGTTCGAACCAAGCTTCTGTCCTTGCAGAGGTAGCGTAACGGCCTTGAGAATTCCGTTTGATGACTGGTCCTTCATTCATTTGAGGAAAGTGATTTGGATCGTGCTGCTCTGCGTAATTAGGATGAACAGCGTGTGCCATGTCTGCCGATACAAGGATCGAATTGGCTACTGCGCGTTCGTAGGCTTGTGGAGTCCCAGTCTGCTCCGCTAATCTTCTGATAACAAATTCCAGAAAGGAGGAATGAGCGCCCTCAGTTGTTTGACTGCCAATTTCTTCGTGATCGTAACAAACCAAAACCTGAGTCCA
>DJYX01000184.1:0-6973 GCA_002450295.1 Deltaproteobacteria bacterium UBA6967 | reverse complement strand
AAGTTATCCAAACGCGCTGAGGCAATGAATTCCAGATCTGGCCCCCAGCACTGTGCTGATTGGGTGTCGTAAAGACTTAAATCCCAACTCCGGATCTTGCTCGCCTCCAAATCCAATTCCTCTGCAAGCCAGAACTTCAAAGCATCTTCAGTTTCCCAGTTTTGACTCTTGGTCAAAATGGGTGGCAGATGTTTTTGCTTGTTAAGTTGTAGGCCTTTATCATTTACCTCACGATTCAAATGAATCGCTAGCTGTGGGATTCTGACCAGTGGTCGATTACAGAGAAGAGGATAAGTCTTCAGCCCATTTTTAGACTCAACGAAGACCCTTCCTGCCAAAGACAAATCTCTGTCAGTCCAAGTCCCTAACAACACCCCACCATATACCTCCACTCCCAGTTGACGGTAGCCACTACGGGTGATATTAGGATGGGGCTTGAGCCGAAGGTTGGGGCTATCGGTATGAGCTCCAACAATATGGGCTCCATAATCTGGGAGAGATTCTCCCTGAATCCAAGCGACAATGCTGGTTTCACCCCGAGTTACATAGTATTTTCCGCCCTGCTCCGTCTCCCAAAGTTGACTTTCTCGCAACTCAAGGAAGCCACTCTCAACGAGTTGGTGCTTGATTGACTGAACTGCATGGAAAGGCGTCGGAGATAAATTCAAAAATTGGAGCAAGTTCGAAATGTACGACATAAAAATTACAGGGCCATTGCTACCAAAATAATCAGTAAGTAAATACCAAACATGATTGTAGATTTTGTCTTGGTAAGTGTGTAGTTATCACTCCAGAAGAGATAGATTGCCAATGCAGTAGCCCCAACCAGCATATACACTAATTCGATCTGCGGCAAATTTACTGGGGTAACAGACCCGGTCAACACTAAAGCAAGTAGGATCGGGACACTAAGGCAAATACAAATATCAAAAATATTGCTTCCGAAGACATTGGATATTGCAGCATCGTAATTACCCCTTTTCGCACTCAGAACAGAGAGTACCGTATCTGGCACCGAAGTCCCGGCTGCGATCACAATGAAGCCCATAATCACCGCATCAATACCAAGTAGATCACCAAGCTGGATGGAGGCCTCAACCAATATGTGTGAGGCTAAGCCCATTACCAGCATCATTCCTAATATCCACTTCCATGCGTGAGGTTCATCCCGAATTTCCAATTCAGATTCTTCTTCCTCTTCAACACTAGCTTCAGTTTCTGTTGGAACACTCTCATTATTGTCCTCTTCAGCCAAATTTCTTTTGTGTTTGCGATAATCAATGTTTAACCAAAAAATATAGCCCACGTAAGCGAGAATAAATAATGCAGCAACACCAAAACCCCAGGCATTAGGGAATGCCAACAAAGCTACGAGCAACAAAATTACCACGCCAAAATACATCAAGCTGTCTCTCCAAACCACCTCCTTACCAATTTTCATTGGCCCTTTAGCAACTAGGCCTGCAGCAGCTGGAATGATTAAGACGTTGTAAAGCGCAGATCCTACAATCGACGAAATACCCACTTCAGCTCTTCCCAACAAAATCACCGCAATGACTGCAACACAAAATTCTGGGAATGAACTAGCAACAGCATCAATCACAGCTGCTTTAATGGATTCAGGGAGTTTGTGTTTCTCCTGAACATAATCTGCAGCTGGCTGGAAAAAATCTCCCGCTCGCCAGATAGCAATGGAGGCGAAAACAATTAAGCTCACCCACAAAAGGAACGATACTGGCCAAATTTTGAGCCCCACTAAATGCAGAATAGCCAAGGCCATGATCACCACCGTTAAATTTGCAACATGGTGGTAAATTCCCCCACCAAAGAAAAAACGCAGGGGCTGGACAAGGTTAAAATTCATTGTGATCTCTGAGAAGAATTGTTCGAAGAAGGGCTTCGCAAAACACCCTCGCTACCTTCGCGTAATCTCCTGAGATTATCGCGATGGCAGTATATCAGAAGCAGACTCAAAGCGGCTTGAATTGCAGTTAAATCCCATGTTGGCATCTCTGTCATCATCCCTGGCAAAACAAGACTGACCGCTGGTAATAGGCAAAGCATCACAATTGCTGAAAGGCTGGATATTTTTTTCCAGGCAAACATCAGCAACCAAGTTCCCATACCCACTAACGCTAGTGGGTAATAGACCGCCAATAGCGTTCCAATTTGACACGAAATCCCCTTACCACCCTTGAAACGCAGAAAAACTGGAAAGATATGCCCAAGAATTGCGAAGGCCCCAACCAGCATCAGAGTTCCAAATGCAGGTTCGGGCGTTGGCTCTTCCACCAGCAGTAAACCTGCTATCACAACAGCAAGCCACGCTTTACCAAAATCCAGAATGAATGTCAGCGCTCCAGGTAATTTACCACCAACTCTCATGACGTTGGTCATGCCAATGTTTCCACTGCCCTGCTGACGCACGTCCACACCCAACCAGAATCGGCCGATCAACAGTCCAAAAGGGATGCTTCCGAGGAGATAAGCAATGAGGAGAGAAATAAGGAGGGACATTCAGCTTGGTTTCAAGGATTCGTAAAAGCTGAAAGCTCTGTATTTGACTCAAACAGAACTTCCAGCACTCACTAACCTATCTAGTTTGACAACTCAAACTCATTCTTTGTATTCGAGATCCCCCATGAGGCTATCATCGACCGCAAAGTCGAAGTCTGGTTCTAATTCCAATTGAGGACTTGCTTCAGGAGAATTGTTTGCCTCGCGTTCCTTTGTTTGTTGCGGGGCTGGTCCAACTGGAGCAGGCTGACTCATTGGTGCAGAACCGAGTTGAGTACCATACGGATAGGTTTGAGCTTGCCTACGCTGCAACTGTGCCGGACTCGGCACTAGAATAGCTGCAGTCAGCAACAGCAGCGCGAGAGCAAAACATCCGCAGTAAATCAGTCCGTTAAAGTACAGATCGTACTTTTGCTTATCAAGATAATAAGTGACGGTTTCAAAACCACTGTAGGTGCGATAGCTGACCTTCCCCATGCCACTATAAAAGTAGTACATCCCGAAGGTCATCATTCCCAGGGTTGCCAAGAAACCAATCGTGTAGAGATTGGAGTAAGTTTGATTCTGAGGCATACGCCCTCTGTATGACTAAAAGCCCAAGGCACAGCATGCTTCCTCTCGTCTCAGAGACTGGGCAAACTTATTGCACTTTGGACAGAATCTAGCTCCAAATTCTCATGAATTCATGGAGCCAAGTTTTTGCCTTAATTGTTCTATCGGCTGTTTAAAACAAAACTTGAGTCCTTTTTTCGATTGCCACTCTGGACCTCTTGCTTTAGCACTATTACTTAGCTTCTATCTCCCCGGGGTGAGCCCGGTAATTCATCAACGACCGAAGTCCACATCAACATGACAGACAAATTTCAGGATAAATCTCAGGTCATTGAAGCTGAGTTAACCCCACAAGACGAAGAATTTCTCAAAGAAATCAATCAGCATATTCTAACATTCCTTGAGAAAGACGAAGAAATTTTAGAATTTGACCCGATGAACTCTTACCAACGTAGGCTCGTACATCAGATGGGCTCGTTATATCAACTCAGTAGTAAATCTGTGGGTAGCCGAGATGAGCGCTATGTCTGTTTGCTGAAATCACAGTCGCTTGGAGAAATTCTGGCTGCACCAGAAAAACCAGAAGTATCCCCGGAACCAGCTCAACGGAGTGGAGTGATGATTGATAGAGGCAATGAAATCTTTTATTGCCGTCCAGGTCAGAAGATTGTTTTGAGAGTTGATGGTAGCTTCGGAGTTCCAACTTCAGATAACACCATGAAAGTGTTGGATGAGAGAGAGATGGACAACGGTATGTTTCGAATTCAACGCAACCACTTGATTTGCCCTCAGGATGAGCAGTGGTGAGAACTGGAAGGAATGGTCAAACTTTGGTTTGGCCTACTTAGGCGACGCTATATATGAACTTTGGTGTCGACAATATGCTTTGCAGAGAAGCCAAAATGCCAGCCAGGTGCATCAGTGGGTAGTAGAGTTAGTTCGCTGTCAAACACAATCAAAGCTGGCGTCTCTTTGGTCCGGAATGCTGAGTGAGGAAGAACTCCAGGTTTTTCAACGTGGGAAGAATCAAAAACCACAAACACGCCCTAAGCACGCAACGGTTGAGGAATATCGGATGGCGACAGGCTTTGAATGTGTTATCGGTTATTGGCATCTCGAACAACGTGACAGACTGAACGAGATGATGCATCTTCCGGAATCCAGAAAATTGATTGAGGCACACACTGCAGAAATCTAAATGAACGTTTACTTGACTGCATTATTATTTATTTTGACGATTGTGGTGGTGACTTTCCCACTTTTTTTCAGCCGAATCCAACGGCATGAACTGCAGAAAGCTGAAGCAGATCTAGACACCAGTGAATCTGACGCACTATTGAGTGCTCTCAGCGAATTGGAGGACGATTTTCAATTAGGACGGGTAAACAAAGACGAATACCAGCAGCAAAAAATTCGCCTACAACGTCAATATTTGAAGCTTAAAGAAACCCCCGAAAACGGATGACGAGCCAGCTTCTGAAAAACTTGCACCGACCCTACGCTCTACCTAATTCAAGACAGAAGCGGGGAAAACAAACTCAAAATGCCAAGGAACGCGTCCTTTACATCTGGGGCTTGTTCAGCCCCCCCAAACCCTCCGCCGTTCAGGCCAAACAAGCAGACACGGAGATTCGTACCATCTCCATGATGGGTCTCCTGATAGGTTTTCTACTGATTATGACTTTGGTAGGAGTGGTCGGTGATTACGGTGTGCTCGCCACCTCAAGACTCAATGACCAAGATTTCCGCTTGCGTCATGAAATGCAGGAAATGCGAGTTCAGGAGCAAGAACTGCTGGCCGAAGTCCAAGCGCTACGAACAAGCTCCGAATACATCGATTTTCTAGCTCGGCGTGATTTGGGATTAGTCAAATTGGATGAGTTGATATACTACTTACCCGAACAGATCTCTCTGCCAAGAGAATCCTCCTACTTGGTCTTTCCCTCTAGTCAACATCCCCGTCGTCAAGTGGAGCGAGTTTTAGAACCCTTACCCCCTTTGGCAGAGAATCGACCGGAAGCTCTGTTATCCACAAGTAATACAAACTCTCCCTTGAATGGGGAAGCTTCACAGTAAGCTAGTAATTTTTTCAAATTCCCTCTGAGAACTCTCTCGTCTGGATAACTGAGTCTTACGCAAAGACTTGCAGGTTGCCACCCCCCCAACTCTCCTGAAACGTCCTTCAACAACGGGATCAAGCGGTACGGGGCCTCATAGATTACCAATGTGGTCTGCCAAAGTCTCAGGCTTTGTAAAGCCTTTCGACGAAGCTCTGGCTTGCGGGGAAGAAATCCAGCACAATAAAAGTCCTGACAAGGTAAGCCACTGACAACTAACGCTGTCATCAGCGAAGAAGGCCCGGGTAAAGACACAATTTCACCCTGGCTTGCGATGATAGCTTGGATCAAGCGATAACCAGGATCTGCAAAAACTGGAGTGCCTGCATCAGAAATTAAAGCGAGCTGTTTGCCATCTTTCAGCAAATCCAGTAAATCTCTGATCTGCTCTGACTCATTGTGTTCGTTGAGAGTTCTTAGATTTTGTTGAATTCCGTGATGCTTGAGAAAACGACTGCCAACCTTCCGTTCTTCACAAATCACTTCATCGACAGTTTTAAGAACTTCCAGTGCCCGTAAAGTAATATCACCAGCATTTCCAATTGGAGTTGGGACGAGAAAGAGTTTGCCTATGGACATAAGATCTAATTCACCAATGGCTTTGATAGTGGGCAACGGAGAGACGCCTTCTCAAACCTTATTGGATCAGTTTTGGGACAAAGTAGACTTGAGGATCGGAGCGGATGGTGGTGCAAATCGATTATTGTCGTTAGGGCTAAAACCAGATTTTGTAGTCGGAGATCTGGATTCACTTACTGAAGCAAATCAAAAGCAATTTCAAGCTTCCCAGTTGCATCTGATCGCTGATCAAGAGACCAACGATGTGTCAAAGGTTCTTGAATTTTGTCATCAACGAGGGATCAAGGGCGTTCATCTCTTGGGGATGCAAGGGAGCCGGACAGATCATTTCATGGCCTGCCTGGACGCTTGCTTTGGCTTCAAAAATCTGCTGGAAATCAGCCTGTGGAATGAGGCTGAACGGATGGATTTTTCGACGGGGCGATGGTCTGCCAATCTTCCTGTAGGCACCACTGTTTCTCTGATCCCAGCTTTTGGACCTGTGACTGAAATTACTAGTTGGGGCTTGGATTATGCCCTAGCTGGTCGAAGTCTGTGTCCTGGTCAGCCACCGTCTGGTGTTTCCAACCTGAGTGTTCAACCGAATGTTCGAATCGAATTTTCTGAGGGCATCTTGCTAGTTGTTACTCAACGAAAACGAATCGAGTAAAATGGGTATGAGATTTCAAGGTAGGTTCCTACGAATTTAGAGAGAGTCGCTGCCTTGTTTTGCGAACAAAATCGACTAAAAAGACCAAGAATACCCCACCAAACAACCCTACAACCAACGAGAGTGCTAGAATCAATCGAGCATTGGGCTTACTAGGATTTTCAGGAGGAATGGCCCGATCAATGATTCGAACCAGAGGTTGTTGGCCAGACTGCAATAGTTCCAACCGTGATTGATTTTGAGCAAATTGAATTCTCAATTTTGAAATTCCCTCTGATTCTCGACCATCTCCAATTGACTGGCTATCTCTCTGTTTATTGAGTTCAGCTAGTTTTGCCTCCAATACTCCGATTTCTGCTTTCATGCCCGCTATGCTTGCTGCATTAGGCTGTGTCTTTTCAAATACACCCAACTCAATTTGGCGATCAATCAAGCGCTGCTGAAGATTTTCCAGAACTAAAGGACTGACAGAGAGTGAATTCCCCATTTCTGCCGATTTCACTTCAATTGATTTTTCTGTTCCCAATTGCCTCAAGGATTGGCCCAGACTATCCAATTC
>DJYX01000214.1 GCA_002450295.1 Deltaproteobacteria bacterium UBA6967 | reverse complement strand
AAGATGAAGAGGATTTGGTAGTTGAACTTGATTTGGAGTCTGAAGAGGATCTAACTGAGGAAGATCCTGAAAATCTAGCAACTCAAGACGATAATGAAATTGAGACTGAGATCAAAAGAGATTCAGACCAATCTGATCAACCAACTCCTGAATATAAAGAAATAAATCAAAATTTTACTTCAGATTCAGAGTCTACTGATATTGAAAGTAAAAATCTCGAAGAAGAGACTTTAGAATCCTCAAAAATCGATTCAGAATTGAAATCTAATGAAGTGAGTGATGAATCTTCAGAAATCGATGACCTGCAAGAAATTTCTGTTGAGGAGGATGAGGAAGATAGAGACATACTGCAGATAGAAAACTCTGAGAATGTGTTGACTGAAGAGTCCGAAGCTGAGGAAGGCCCTGATTCACTTGATACTCAAACCTCAAAGACCACGAATTCGGAAGAATTGGCTGGAAGTGTCAACGAAGAGCAGACAAATGAAAATTCCGAAAATGAAGTTGAACAACTTTCTGATGGAGACGAGCATCAAGACGAAGAAGCACTTGTGATAGAATCAGAACAAGAAATTTCCCAAAAAGCAATGGATCTTCAAGATTTAGAATCTCTTGAGAGTTCTAATCCCACACTTGTTATCCCTGAGAAGATTTCAGAATCGTCTCCAGAAGAGGAAGAAAATTCAACCGATTCACAAAATGAACAATCTGCTGCCAATCTACAGTTCCTACAAGAGCGCTACAATCGAATTGCGGATGCTGCTCTAAAAGAGGGTAAATTAGAGCTAGCCAAGGACTGCTATGATAGCTTGGCAAAAATATTAAGACTGATGAAATAATTTGCTGGTATCGGAATCACCGTAAATTCTTTGATGACAGCAAGCCGCTTCTGTTGCAGAATAATTATCATCTCTTAATAACATTGAACTGAAGCGGCCTAGATGTCTGACCTGACGATCCCCAAAAACCTTCTCGAAAAAAAAGAGAAGACCTACCCAGTCCAGATCACAACCCCTGCTGAAAAAATCACTGAATTCACCTTACAGTTAGATGCTGGATTAGCGCGGACAAATGATACAGCTAACAACGAAGCTGCCCGCTTGCAGGCTCAAGCGCGCCTATTGATAGAGCAAGCACAGCTCATAGAATGGCAAGCTGATATTCGTCAGAAAATTCGATCTTCAAGCATTCGATTCAAACCAGCAGTCCATCAGGATTACTATCTTTATGAAAACTCTGGTGATCCTCAATTAACAATGATTTCTCCTGATGAGTGGGCCGGACCATCTCCATATGGTGCTTGCCTGGCGAAAGTTCGACAATTAGGGGATCTGACTTGGGACGTCCAACACCCTTGAATTCCTGATGCAAAACCTTCGGAAAAGACGCATAGAAAAAGTCCTCGTCGAAAATGATTTATATTTGCTGTGGAAGGATGGAATGGAGGCTCGGCTCTCCTATTTCGATCTGAGAGATGCCTGTCCATGCGCACTCTGTGTAAACGAACTTACAGGTGAGAAGATCTTGAAATCCTCCGAGATTCGTCAAGATATTCAGCCATCGAGAAGTGAATTCGTTGGAAATTATGCACTAAGGTTCTACTGGAATGATGGACATGACTCCGGTATTTATAATTTTCGAATGCTCCGAGAATTATGTGAGCATACTCTTTACAAATCCTGATTTATCGGAATGCTATGCAGGAACTGAAAGTAAATTTATTAGCTGAGGGGCTCAGGATCGTAATTGTTGCCTCAAGATTTAACGAAATGATTGTCGATCGACTCATCGAAGGTGCATCTGACACTTTTCGGCAATTTGGAGGAAATCCTGATCAGTTACTGCTTTCTAGAGTTCCAGGTGCTTTTGAAATTTCAACAGCTGCTCGTCAATTTGCAGAAACGGAAGCCTATGACTCAATAGTTTGTTTGGGAGCTGTCATTCGAGGCGCAACTTCACACTATGATCATGTTTGTGCAGCCGTCACCAGTGGAGTGGCTGCAGTAGGAGCAGACACAGGCATTCCAACAATCTTTGGTCTACTCACTACAGACACGATTGAGCAAGCAATTGAACGATCAGGGACAAAGGCAGGGAATCAAGGAAGATACGCAATGCAAGCTGCCATAGAAATGGCAAATCTGAGCAGAATTATTGGGAGTCGACATAATTAAGTATTCGCAACAACAAATCACGATGTAACGTATTATTAAGTTGTTTGATGCCAAAACCAAAAATTGAATCTTGATTCTGACCAATGGCCAACAATTTTGACCAGAAGCCACAGTACAAAGAAGCTAAATAGGAATCTGCAAACTAAAATGCCCACCCAATCTGCCCCCAATAGCAGCATGAGTAAAGTATCTTCGATAGCACTATGGAAGATGCTCATTAACGCAAGCGAGAAGTAAATATCTTTTGTTGATAACAATCCTGATCTTGCTTCCTTCAAAATTAGTCCGCCCCCATAAGCTAATCCCAAGGTTATTCCAATTACAGTTAAGTTAGTTGCCTGTTTACTGATCGAAAGAACCCTCAAAATAGGTTCCAACAAAGTCTGAAGAAATTTAGTTGTACCCGATTCATCCAAGATTTTCATCAGAGCAACGAGTCCGACAAGTATTACGAAAATCCAAAAAAAGTTTTCGATTTCACTCAAAACCCAGTTTGCAATTCCAGGCTCTATTGGACTAGGCTCCCAAACTAGCTGGGCCGCCTGCTGGTTCCAACCCATGGAAGACTGAACGAGATGGAGTATGTATCCGTACACAATCGCTGAGCCAACTCTCAATAGGCCGATACTCCAAATTCTTGGCCCTGTCTTCTGAACAATTCTCAGTTCAACTGGCAAACTATGCGCAAAAAGCATCATTGAAGTCAGCACTGTAACCTGAGCAATACTAAGTGTCTCAACATCGCCCATTAGATTGATGTATACCAACACAGCAGCGTAAAAGTTAGTAAACAAGGCAGTCGCCCAAACCAAACCGGTATATCCAGGCAAACCTAAGAATTGCATCAAGGGTGTTAGCCAATCTCCAAGAACTGTGATCACACCGAGTTCCTGTAAGATCTTCACCAAAATCACCACTGGAATCATCACTTTGAACAGCTCAAAACTGATCTCGATTGAATCTTTCCAAACGTCTTTCAGTACATTTGCCCAGCGTGAGTTGATTGTCATGTCCAGCCACCATCCACAACGATTTGTTGAGCTGTGATCATGCGGCTAGCATCTGAAGCCAAAAACAGAGTGGCCTGTGCCAAATCTTCTGGTTGAACATGATCTGGCAGGCATTGACGCTCTTCTAATTGTTTCAGCCCTTCTGGCGTAACGTGAAGCGTCAATTGTCTCTCAGTCATGACCCATCCTGGAACAAGCATATTGACTCTTACTCGATCTGCTCCGCCTTCATTGGCTAGGGATCTTGTGAATCCCCAAACCGCTGATTTTGCCGTGGTGTAAGCTGGCATCCCCGTTTGCTTGAGCATCCAGGATACAGAGCCATAGTTGATGATGGATCCACCCCCATTTTCCCTCATCTGTGGCAGAACGGCCTGAGCCGTAAAAAAGAAGTGCCGTAGATTGGTAGCCATGCGCTCATCCCAATACTCTGGGGTCACATCTTCAAGCTTATGCCGGGTGTCGTTGGCTGCGTTATTGACCAATACCTGGATTGGACCATGCTGAGCGTGGATTTCACGAATCCAGCCCTGCAATTCGTCAATCTTCAGCAAATTGATCGCTTTATAGGTTGGGGTACTTCCCCCTGCATCTGATAAGTTCTGGCAAAGATCTTGACCAGCCTTAGCGTTCAAATCAACAAAGAACACTTCTGCTTTTTGAGCACAAAACGCTTCGACAATGGCCTTGCCGATACCACTGGCACCTCCAGTCATAAACACTCTCTTGCCTACAAGATCTGAGTAAATTGGATTGGTCATCAGTTCCGGAATATTTGGTGTTGGAAATTTCAATAAGTGGCTCGCCCACCCGAGAGATCAAAGGCGGCTCCAGTCGTAAAGGAATTTTCTTCAGAAGCAATCCAGCAGACCATTGCAGCAATCTCTTCAACTTGAACAAAACGACCTCTAGGAATCTTTGCGAGCATATACTGAATATGTTCCTCGCTAATTTGCTCAAAAATCCTTGTTCGGGCTGCAGCGGGAGTGATGCAATTGACAGAAATATTTAAGTCCGCGGTTTCTTTGGCGAGTGATTTCGTCAAGGCAATTACACCTGCTTTTGATGCAGAATAGGCTGAAGCATTCGGGTTCCCTTCCTTACCAGCTATGGAGGCAATATTGACAATTCGTCCATAGTTTTGTTGGCGCATACCTGAGATCACCGCCCGACAAACATAAAAAGTTCCGGTCAAATTGATGTCAAGAGTTTTTTTCCAGAGGCCCAAATCATAGTTTTCAACAGTCGCTGTATCTCCAGCAATTCCTGCAGAATTGACCAACACCTCAGCACCACCTAATTTAACTTTCGTGAAATCCCACGCACTGTTAACAGAATCCAAATCAGACACATTGACTTGAATCGGTACAACCTGTCCTTCGGGATATTCAGATGCAACCGTTTCGGCAAGGCTAGCATCCATGTCCCAAATTGCGACCTTCGCACTCCCTCCCACAAGCCGATCCACAATCGCCCGGCCAATTCCTTGCGCACCACCTGTCACAATCGCCCGCTGATTCGTAAAATCGTAATGGTTCCTCGCCATAAATACTCCTATTGGATGAGATTCAGACATGAGCCCTAAATTCGCCTCAAGAAACACTGAAATGAAGTTGAATGAGGACTTGGCAAGATTTTAATTGCCGTGTATGTTTGCGAATTTAATCAGATTATCTGAAAAATTTACAAAAAAGTCTTAGCATCTCTGAAATCAGAGATTCTGCAAGCCTTCAAAAGAATCCGCTAACGGCCTAACCCAATTTAAGTCAACCGAAAATCATGAGTTCGTTTAGAGTACTGAGCCCAGACATTCAATACACCGATGGAGGCATCCCAGAGAGAGAGGTTGCTGCCAACCATCTGGATCTTGATCTATTTCGATGGGAAGAAGAGGTTCCTGCTGAAGAGTTTTCTGAATATTTTGGTCTCTTGGTCTGGCATATCGCAACCATCGACGCCAACTACATGGACCAGCTTAAAAGTTGTCGCATCATCGTTCGCTGTGGGGTGGGTTTCGACAATGTCGACCTGAAAGCAGCTGCAGAAAGGGGCATTGCTGTTTGCAATACTCCTGACTATGGAACCAGCGAAGTTGCCGATCATACGATTGGTATGATTCTCTCGTTGGAGCGACAATTCGTTTCCTATCATAACCTTGTAAATAGTGACCCCTTCAAGAATTTTAGTCATTTGAAGGTTCCCCCTGGAAGAAGACTCCGCGGCAGAAGTATCGGGCTATTGGGCATGGGACGGATAGGCACTGCAACCGCACTCAGAGCCAAAGCATTTGGGATGCGAGTGGTAATTTATGACCCTTATTTACCTAGGGGTCAGGAAATTGCGGTCGGAGTTGAGAGGGTTGAGAGTCTTGAAGAACTCTGTAGCCAGGTCAGCATCCTCAGCATCCACACACCTCTGACTGATGAAACTCAGGGAATCATCAATGAGAAATTGCTACGGTTATTGCCCAAAGACTCGATTCTGATCAACACAGCAAGAGGGCCTATTCTTGATTTAGATGGCGTTTATAATGTCCTCAAAGATGGCTATCTTCGTGCAGCAGCAATCGACGTTTTTCCAACCGAGCCTCCAGACCCGATGCCAAAATTATTGCAGGCTCTTCAAAACAATGAAACCTGGCTTCAACAACGACTGCTCGTCACCCCCCACACAGCTTGGTACAGCGTTGATAGTGCACTAGACCTCAGACGAAAATCCGTAGAGACCGTTCTTCTGTATCTTAAGGATGACAAGTTGAGAAACTGTGTAAATGCTCACTTTCTCCGGCCAGGACAATCCTTCCGCTGATTTCTTGTTCCATCATTTTATCAACTTCATGACAGGTAAACCATGTCTTCAAACAACAACTCCAAAGTAGCCATCATTACCGGAGCAGGTACCGGTGTTGGGCGCTCAGTCGCCCAACGATTTCTAACTGAAGGTTACCAAGTTGCGCTTCTTGGCAGACGTCAAGAACTCCTGGAGGAAACGGCAGCAGGGACTGAGAATTCTCTAATTCTACCCTGTGATGTAAGTCAACCCGAAGCTGTCGATACTGCGTTTACCAATGTTGTTAACAAGTGGGGTCGAATTGATGTCCTTTTCAATAATGCTGGAATGGGAAGCCCATCAAGAACCATCGATGAAACCCCAATCGAGGACTGGCTCAAAGTAGTTGATGTCAATTTGACAGGTTCCTTCCTCTGTGCAAGGGCAGCTTTTGCTCAAATGAGACGTCAGGATCCACAGGGTGGTCGCATCATCAACAATGGTTCCATATCTGCCTACGTTCCTCGTCCTGGCTCTGCACCATACACGGCAACAAAACACGCAATTACAGGATTAACCCGATCACTTTCCTTGGATGGCCGTCCCTTCAATATTGCTTGCGGTCAGGTTGATATTGGGAACGCTGCGACTCCGATGACTGACCGGATGACAACAGGTGTACCTCAGGCTGATGGCAGTGTTCGAATTGAGCCCAGAATGGATGTTGAAAATGTCGCGACGACTGTTCTCTATATGGCAGAATTGCCCTTAGAAGCAAATGTACAGTTTGTGACTGTGATGGCCACTACGATGCCGTTCATTGGTCGTGGATAAACACTACTCAAAATTTCGAAGATACATATCGAATGAGGGATTCTTGATGAATAAAGTCATGTTGGTCACAGGAGGAAGCAGAGGAATTGGTGCCGCAACCGTCCGTCTGGGTGCGAAGCGAGGCTATGCGGTCGCAATAAATTACCAGAAACGAGCAGATGTTGCGCAAAACTTAATGGATGAAATCAATGATGGGGGAGGGAAAGCGATCATCATTCAAGCGAATGTGAGTGTCGAATCAGAGATCATTGAAATGTTCAATCAGGTGGACCAGCAACTGGGGAAACTGAATGCCTTCGTCAACAATGCTGGAATCCTCCAGCCTCCAAAACCACTCGTGGAAATGACAAGCGAGCGTTTGCAGGAACTTTTTGATGTGAATATTCTTGGGGCAGTGCTGTGTGCGAGAGAAGCTGTCAAAAGAATGTCTACTCGATTGGGGGGTTCTGGAGGAGCTATCGTCAATCTTTCGTCCGCAGCCGCCAAGATGGGGGGGCCTAATTCATTTTTAGATTATGCAGCCAGCAAAGGAGCAATTGACACCTTTACACATGGATTGGGCCAGGAAGTCGCAAATGAGGGAATTCGAGTGAATGGAATCCGCCCAGGACTAATTTATACCGATATTCACGCAAGCCTGGGTGATCCTGATCGCGTGAAACGATTGGAAAATGTGGTTCCAATGAAACGAGGTGGGCTTCCAGAAGAAGTCGCTGAGGCAATCATGTGGTTGTTATCACCCGAAGCCTCCTACGTCACCGCATCCACACTGGATGTCGGAGGGGGACGGTAAGAGTTATTAGCAAATAAAATTTTCAGAAGCTTTAGGAGTACCCGATGAAATATCGTTATCTTGGCCGATCCGGTCTGCTTGTTTCCAGAATCTGTTTAGGCACGATGACATTTGGAATGGCCAATTGGGGCTGTGACCAAAATCAGGCTTCGCGCATTGTTGATACCTTTGTTGATGCCGGAGGGAATTTTCTCGACACTGCAGATATGTACAGCGCTGGAGTTTCAGAAGAAATGACAGGCCAAGCGATCAAGTCCCATAATCGTGATGAACTAGTCATTGCAACCAAAGCTTGGTTTCGAACCTCGGAAGGCGCAAATGGAAGCGGTAGTTCCCGCAAGCATATTTTGGAAGCTGTGGAAGCAAGCTTGCGAAGACTAGGAACTGATTACATCGACCTTTATCAAGTGCACGGTCCAGACTGGTTCACTCCCATGGAGGAGACGATGCGAACCCTAGATGATCTGGTTCGGCAAGGCAAAGTTCGCTACATCGGTTGCAGTAATTACTACGCTTGGCAAATGGTCAAAGCCAACTCGATTGCAGAAAAGATGAACTTGGAAAAGTTTATCAGCGCTCAGCACATGTATAACTTGGTACGCCGTGATATTGAACGAGAGATTCTTCCAGCCTGTGCCGACCAAGGATTGGGTATGCTCTGTTGGAGTCCATTAGCAAGCGGGTTTTTAAGTGGGAAATACCAACGGGGAGGTGATATTCCGGAGGGATCCAGAATTTCTTACCGTAAAAGTGTTGATATTCCGCGATATTTCCATGATCACGCCTTTGATACCGTGGAAGCACTAGTTGAATTGGGAGAAGTGACTGGGAAGCCTCCGAGCCAGCTTTCCACTGCTTGGCTCCTTGGAGATCGTCGAGTTACATCTGTCATCTCCGGCCCCAAAACAGTTGCGCAAATTGAAGATGTTTTGGCAGTCGCGGATTGGGATCTCGAAGCAGATCACTGGAATCGTTTGGAGGAAGTTTCTAACTTCAAGCACGGATATCCGTTGGAGTGGATTGATCAAAGCTACGGAAATATTGGTGGAATGGAAGAATTTTCTCCTGCCCACCATCGCTTGGTTCGAGATCGTAGCTAAGCTCATCTTAACAGCCCTTTAGTCAATCTTGGAAAGATCGCTTAATCTACTAAGGTTCACATGACGAATTCTTCTTGGCCGCTATTCAAACTGGGACTCAATCCTTATGGAATGACCTATTACCTTGGTTTACAAGGACGAGGCACCGCCAGACAAAATCCAAACGGGACAGGTTTGGAAGGGTTTTTAAAGATTGCCGAGGAACTTGGTGCTAAGTCCTTGGAAATCTTTGATCCCTGGTTACAAGAGTTTTCCGGCAATGAATTTCAAATTTTGAAGGATCGCTTAGACCATAGAGGAATCACTCCAGTTGTTTCAGGAGGCTATATTCTTGAGGAAACGGGCCATGTTTTTAGGTCAGCGCAACTGCTCGAGGCAAAAACAATCCGCTTTGCTTTGACCAACGTGCTTTGTGGTGGAAGAGCCTTCCGAACTGATTGGAATGAACTGCGCCAAGCGGTTCGAAAAAAGATCCTTGAACTTGGTAAAACCGCTGCTGATGCTGGTTTGATGATTGCCATTGAAAATCATCAAGATTTCACTTCCGCAGAACTAGTGGAATTCTGTGAAATGACCTCAGGGGTTGGAATTACTTACGACACCGGCAACTCCTTTCCAGTGGTTGAATCCCCTAATCAATTTACGAAAACAGTTGCGCCTCACGTTATACATTTACAGCTCAAGGACTACCGCGTGCAGTTCACTAATGAAGGATTCCGACTAGTACGCTGTAAGATTGGAGAGGGAGCTGTGCCATTTGATGAACTCTTCAAAGAAATTGGTAAACACCAAAATCAACTAACTGCGGTACTAGAGCCAGGAGCTCTTGAGGCTCGACACGTTAAACTCTTCAAAGAAGATTGGTGGCGGGGCTATCCAGCAAAATCGGCAACTGAGCTGGCCAAATGTCTATTAGCAACCCAGAAAAACCCTCTATCCGACAAAGAGGACTACCGTACGCCATGGGAAAAAGGTGAGGACAGCAAGCTGGTAGATTATGAACTCCAAATGTACCGCAAAAGCTTTGCAAATATGAAAAAACTAGGAATGTAAAAACCATTAATGAGTAGTTTAAAAGGAAAAATTGCACTCGTTACAGGCTCAGGCCGAGGACTGGGCAAAGTAATGGCTCAAAGACTTGCTGATCAGGGCGCAAATATTGTTCTGCATGACATCGACTGGGATGCCCCTGAAAAGCATAAAGAAGCTCAAAGCCTTGGAGAGGTTGCCAAAGAATTTGAAAAGAAGGGAGTGGAAGTACTAGCGGTGACTGGAAATATTGGGGATGTCCAAGCTGTCGCAGCAATGTGCAGTAAGATTGAAGAAAAATTCTCGAAGGTCGATATTCTTGTCAATTGTGCTGGAGGTGACATCGGGGCTAGTGGTGGCAAACCCTCACCCAATAATGCACTGGATATCCCTATCGAAGATGTACAGGCACTGATTAACAACAACCTGATTGGAACCATCAACGTTTGCAAAGCATTCATCCCAGCAATGCGAGATCGGAAATCCGGAGTTGTCGTCAATATTGGATCTGTAGCAGGACAATTCGGAGTTTCTGATGGGGCAATTTACGGAATTCTAAAGGCTTCTGTCACGCACTATACCCGTTGTCTTGCCAGTGAACTCAAGCAACACGGGGTTCGAGTAAATTGTGTTGCCCCTGGACCCACAAAAACTGCTCGTTTTGAGGCTACAAGGGTTGTTGATCCAGAGATGATGGATTCCCAAAAAGCTTCCCTAGTTCGCTACGGAGAGCCCGGCGAGATTGCGGATGCAGTCGTGTTTTTGGTGTCTGAACAAGCAAGATTCATCAATGGGCAGGTCCTCTGTGTGGATGGAGGGTTGGTTAACTTGCCCAGTTAGAAATATTTTTTTGAACCCATCTACGTTTCATCAAGCAATTCTGTGAGCCCAACACTGGACCATCAGCGAATCGATCGGCTTTACAATTTTTTGGAGGGAACCGTCCAAAGAGGTGAAGTCCCAGGTGCAGCAGTCCAACTTTCGATTGGAGACAAGCCTAGTGTCAGCAAGGCTTTTGGAAGATTTAAGCCGAATCTTGCTACTCCAATGCAGCAGGATTCAATCTTTCTGGTAGCCTCGATCACAAAACCCTTTACCGTAGCTGCTGCAGTTTTGCTGGCAGAACGTGGTCAACTCTTACTGGATGATCCAGCCTACCATTACCTTCCTGAGTTCGGAAATTCTGGAAAAGAAGACATCTCACTTCGACATTTGATGACTCATAGTTCTGGGCTACCAGACATGCTTCCAGAAAACCAGAGCTTGCGTGAACGACATACCCCAATGTCTGAGTTCATAGAGCAGATCTGCCAGTTGAAATTGGACTTTCCTGCTGGGACTGGGCTTCAGTATCAAAGTACCGGTTTAGCGATTCTTGGAGAGATTGTTCAAAGAGTGAGCGGAATTTCTCTCCAAGAATTTCTCAGAAAAGAGTTTTTCGAACCCTTGGGCATGAAGGATACGGCCTTAGGCATAGACGGTTTGCCTGAAGACAGGGTGTCCAACGTGAAACTTCCCCCGGAACAAGAAGGAGTTGATTGGGATTGGAATAGCCCCTACTGGCGCAATTTCGGCGCCGCTTGGGGTGGTATGTTCTCCACTGTCGAAGACCTGACTCGTTTTCTAAGAATGCTACTGAATGGAGGAGAACTACAGGGTAAGCGAATTTTTAGCAGAAGCAATGTTGAAACCATGATTCGAGATCAAACTAGTCCCATGCCTCTGGTCCCAAATGAGCAAAAAGTAAGGATTCGTGGAGGACTCGGCTGGAGACTTGCGCCTTCATCTTGTTGGGGATTCTTCGGTGACTTTCTTTCACCAGGAAGTTTTGGACACGGTGGAGCGACAGGCACTGTTTTCTGGGCTGATCCCAAGCGGGATATGACCTTTGCTTTGCTGACCACCCAACCATCCATTTGGAGCGAATCACTACTTTGCAAAGCTTCAAACCTCGCAATAGCCTGTGTCAATTGACTATCAAACCCGAATCTCAATCAATCTTTTCATTCACAACACTTTTAGGTTAACAAATGACAGCCAAGATGGATGCCTTACAGGTAGTCGCTCGTGGAAAAGCAGAGTTTATTAGAACAACTATACCTGAACTGATAGAGGGGCATGCGATCGTTCAGCCCCGCCATGTGACCCTTTGTGGAAGTGATGTCTGGATGCTGAGTCACGCACCAGATGCCGCTTATCCCTTTCCACCCGGAACGACAGGGCATGAAGTGATTGCTGAAATTATGGAGCTCGGTCCTGGACTAGAGGGACATGAAGTTGGGGACTTTGTTCTTGCCATTGCTCCAGACCATCGTGCGATGGCCGAACGCTACCTCACTCCACAACAAAACTTACTAAAACTTCCTGCTGGAAAAACTAGGGAAGAATTGTTGATGGCTCAGCAACTCGGAACCGTGCTATACGCCTGTAAGCAACTGCCAAGTGTAATCGGAAAGACGGTCGCAGTGGTAGGACAGGGGACTGCAGGGCTCTGGTTTGATTTCGTTTTACAGAGACTAGGAGCTGCCAAGGTGATTGCACTTGACCCAAAATCTAATCGTCTACAACTTGCTCAACAATACGGTGCTACCGATATCATCAATATTCGAGAAGCAGATCCTGTTGAGCAAATTTTGGGAATCAACGATGAGAAATTAGTAGACATTGTTGTAGAAGCAGCAGGTAGGGAATCATCCATTAATTTAGCAATCGAGTTAGCGAGACCGGATTCGGGATTTTTCTTACAGTTTGGAGTTCCCTACGAACCGATCAACGTGAACTATGGCAGGATTTTTACAAAGTGCTTAAAGCATAAGTCGATTGTTCACGCCAATAGTGAACCTGGACACACTTCTACCCTACAAGCTCTGGATTTGATTGCCGCAGGATCATTGAATGTCTCTGCTGTGCTGACCCACCGCTTCCCATTTGAAAAGGTCTTGGAAGCCTACGAGCTTCATCAAAATGCTACCGATAACGCTGTAAAGATTGTCATCGATATGCCCTGATCTTCAGCCCTTAACGGCACTTGCTGTCAGTCCAGAGACGTAGTACTTGACAAAGAACGAGTATATGAAGGCCACCGGAACAGATCCGAGTAGCGCTGAAGCCATCAGGGATCCCCAGAAGAGGGTATCTGCTTTGATCAAGTCGCTAACCGTTCCGACAGGGATGGTTTTCATGTCTCCGGAAGACATGAAGATCAATGCGTATAGAAATTCATTCCAGCAGAGTGTGAAGCAGAAAATTGTTGCGGAAAGAATTCCTGGAACAGATAGAGGGAGAACAATCCGGATCAAGATCTGAATCCTTGAACAGCCATCCATCAAGGCGCTCTCTTCAATCTCTTTCGGGATTGTCAGGAAGTAGCCCATCAAGAGCCAGGATGCAAAAGGAATTAATTGCGTTGGATAGGTAAGAATTAATGCCCAATGAGTATTGAAAAGATTTAAAGCACCAATGACTTCAGCCATTGGAATGAAAAGTAGTGTTGGGGGTACTAAATAGACCAGAAAAATTCCAATCCCCATAAAATCACTGCCTGGAAACTTTAATCTAGCTAAAGCATATCCAATGCAAATACTACAAAAAATTGACAGCGCTGTCGAAACAACAGCTATCAACATAGTGTTCCACATCCAACTGATAAATTCAGTATTTTCAAAAAGATACTGATAATTTTCAAATGTAAATCGTTGAACCCAAAAAGGATTTAAATCAAGGGTAAAGATATCCGAAGTGGGTTTAAACGATACTACACCCATCCAATAGAAAGGAAAAAGCAACAGCAATGTATAAACAACTAAAGGAACGTAGATTTGTAAGGCTTTTTGCTTATCACTTCCAACCATCATGCAGTTTTTCTCATGTATCTTAGTAGAATAATGCTAAAAAATGCCAATATTGGAAACATATATAGCGTTATGGCAGCAGCCATACCAATCTCGGTTCCAAAAAGGCCGATCTGATAAGCATAAGTTCCAAAGATGTGAGTTTGGTTTGCTGGACCACCTTTGGTTAGTACGTATATCAGTTGAAAATCAGCAAATGTCCAAATAATTGACAACAAACTTGTTATCATTAAAAGCCCTTTGATTTGAGGAAGAGTTACATTGATAAATCTTTGAAATTTATTTGCACCATCAATTGCAGCTTGTTCATGAAGTTCGGGTGGAACAGCTTGTAATCCAGCCAAAATGCTTATCCCAAAAAATGGGATACCTCGCCAAATATTTACCCAGCAAATTGCTGTTACAGCTATTAGTTGATCTCCCAAAAAATTTATATTCGAATCAATAAAACCCATTTCAATCATTAGCCAGGAAATAGGGCTAAAGACTGGATCAAAAATCATGAACCACCCCAAAGAACTTAATGCAGTTGGGACAATCCAAGGCAACATTATAAAAGCTCTAATTGGATTACTGAAACGAATTTGATTATTTAATATCAGTGCTAGCCCTAGTCCCATCACAGCTTTAAACGGTACTGTCACCAGAGCATAGACCATCGTATTCAAAGCAGTTTGATGAAATATTTCATCTTCAAGTAAATCAACGTAATTCCAGAGTCCAATAAATTCCCCTGGCATGCCAATTCTGGTATCTGTCAGTGATAACCAAATACCTAAAAAGAATGGGTAGGCTAGAAATACTGCAAGTAAAATTAAGCCTGGGAGCATCAGTAAAACACCCAGTGAACTTTCTCGGTCTAAAAACTTTTCTGATTGAATTGATACTGAATTCATTTTAGATGTTCTTAGTTCCCTGTTTCGTGTTTCCTACACCTTGCTTTAAACAAAAAAACCCTCTGGGTATTGCTACACAGAGGGTTTTGAAAATGGATATACTTCCAGATTATCGATAGATACGTTTCAGTTGTCGCTCGCCCCATTCAAGGGCATCTTTAGCATCTCCTGATTGGACGGCTTTTGCGAACGTGTCAACAACAATATATTTTGAAGCAGCTAAGCTTGCTTTCTCATTGGGGTTACCCGCAAAGCCTCTAAGTCTACCGTATTTGGGGATTTCCTTGAAGATGCCCATTTTTGGATCGTCTTTCCACATAGGGTCGTTGGCAAGATTTTTAACATGATGAAGTTGGTATCCCTCTTGGACACGCCACCATTTATCAAAGTTTTCCGGCTGAAACCACCACTTTAGATATTCCTTAGCAACATCAATATTTTCGGAATTATTTAAAATGCCCATTGTCTGAGTACCAAATTCATGATATCGGCCAGCTGTGCCCTTCGGCATTAACATATGATGGGTGTCATTCATCAACTTTCCACCATCATCACGTCTTTTGGATGCGTAATAAATACTTGCTCCATTGAATGTAGAAGCTATTTTGCCACTCAAATAAGCGCGATTATTACTACTGTCATCCCAAGATGTTCCTGTTTCATCATAGCCGTCTTTCCAAGCTTGTACAAACTTGTTCAATGCATACTCAAAGGTTGGCGTATTGAAGAGTATTGTCTTTCCGTCATCACCCACTTCAAGTGCGCCTGAGGCCCACATGTATGGATAGCAGAATCCAATTGGATCACCCAAGCTGTGACCCAGGCTCTGGCCAAAAGGCATACCCATTTTCTTACACTCTTTCGCCACAGCAAAATATTCATCCCATGTCATATCCATGCCACCCTTGTCTGCATGCTTAACGCCGGCTTTCTCGAAAGCACTTATCCTGTAAGCGATTGTACCCGCGTTATTTCCGTGAGGAATGCCGAGATATCTTCCATTCACGTGCCCCGAATTCAGCACATATTCCTCAAAGCCCCCACCACGAGCAGCGACCTCTTCCGCTTCTTCTGTCATATCAACAAGATTATTGGCATACAAATGATTTTGGACAGGCCAAAGCTCTATAACATCAATTCCGCCTGCTTGAATACCAGCACCAATTTTAGTATTCAGGTCAGTCCAGTTTAGAAAATCAGCATTTACTTTCACACCTGCTTGCTTACCGAACTCTTCAGCTTGCTGTTTGGCAATCTCCTGGGCCCCGGGAATAAAGTAGGTACCTCGAACTATGTTAAGAGTCTTATTTTGAGCGCTGCTAATGTAGGGGAATCCACCTGACAAGGCGACTGCCCCTGCTGCGGCTGCACCCGTTTTGATGACCTGACGTCGGGTCATACCCTTTTCAGTTGTCTCCCCAGAAATGCTGGTCGGTTGATTATCATTCAATTTTTCCATGTTAATCTCCTCTTCCTATTCAGCCTATGGCAAATTAAGTCACTTGAGCCACCTTGACCCAAGCACTCGCGGGAAACTAGGCTAGACTTCCCTAAAAGGCAAGAACAATTGTTGTTGCTGATAGCTTTATCTCATTTAAATACTTAGAATTTTAAGATCCAATTAATCTACTAATAGTTAGTTTTTGTTTAGTAATTTATTTATTAAATAAACAACTTTTGTGCGCACCTTCCCTTCACTTTCTGGGGCAAACAGGGCTATTTTGACTTGGTAGGTGTTTCGAGTAAACTCTTCTTGCCTTGGCAAATAGTTTAAAAATCCATTGCAGATATCGAGGACGAGGATCAGATTTTCCGGAAACTGTCGCCTCAAAAAAATCTGGAATTCGTCATAAAATTCTATGGGTGCACCAACCATTATAGTTTTTCCTAATTTCCAAGCATAAATCGGAAAATCGTAGGTTGATGACTCCCCCAGTTTTTCTCTCAAGGCTAATCCTCTTTGTGCACGCTCTTTCTCGAATCCACTTTTTGCTTCTACTAATTTTTTGAAGGCATCAATCGTAGGCAGATCCCCAAGCTCCAATTCCACAGTCTCTGTTATCATGCCAATTCTTTGGTCTGGCAACTCATCCTCATATTTCCATAGTCCCAGTGTAGCTCCGGATTCCACCTTTCGGTCAAAAACCATCTTCTTTCCAGATGGCATCAAACTAGTCAGGGTAGAAAGCGCGGCATAGCCCAATTCCCTACCATTTTGATCTGCAGCCTCTGTTGATTCTTCGTAGCATCTTCGAGGCGCCAATTCCCCGTCGGCACCATGAAGAAAGATGCAGGGGGCTTCGTTGGTATCCCTTTCTACCAATTCCCTCATGGCACCTACATAATCAGGTGAGATCAGACGGTTCAATCCTCCCAAGGACGTGGGGTGTGCTGCATAATGGACCAAACTCGCAACGTTAACACCTGATTGCGCTGTTATCCTTCCCACAAGTAGTGTGTCATCTGCTGTTGTAGACGGATTAATTCCTACAACGGGATCACCTGTCTCTGGGAGAGTCAGATCGCGATTGAACGCCAAGCCACAACGACCAATCCCCCAGCTC
>DJYX01000142.1:7801-18169 GCA_002450295.1 Deltaproteobacteria bacterium UBA6967 | reverse complement strand
TTGAACTGACGTTGCGGGTAGGCCAGCGCCTGATTGGTCAATCCCTGCTGAATGTGTTGTAACTCCGTGGTGGTTGTCTTCAGAAACTTAAGCCGAGCCGGTGTGTTGAAGAACAGTCGCTCGATCTTGATGCGCGTTCCTTGCGGAAAGCCTACCTTGCCAATTTCATCCAGTTGTCCCCCCTGCATCAGCAGACGTGTCCCGCTCTCTTGATCATCAGGACAGGTCAGCAATTCGAAGTGGGAGACTGCGGCAATTGAAGCCAAAGCTTCTCCGCGAAAGCCAAGCGTACCAATGCGGAACAAGTCTTCGTCTGAATAAATCTTACTGGTGGCGTGACGTTCCACGGCAAAGCGAGCATCGGTCTCATTCATCCCGCAGCCGTTGTCGAGCACCTGAATCAGGTCTTTTCCTCCATTCTTGACGGTCACCTGAATCAAGGTAGCTCCAGCGTCCAACGCATTTTCTACCAACTCCTTGACCACAGATGCTGGCCGCTCAACCACTTCCCCTGCTGCAATCTTGTTGATCAGCGATTCAGGGAGAATGCGGACTTTCTGATTGAGAAAAGAGGAGTTCATGGCAAACAGTGAGTCAAAAAGAGAGGAAGAAAAACTGCGAGCGGGACAAAGCAGGGAGAGATTTGGGCGAGAGGGAATCCCGCCCAGGAATAGGATCAGTCCACCAACACGACGACGCGGGCTTCTCTCAAGAAGTTGAGATTAGCCGCCAGTTGGCGAATGCGAGCTGCATCCTGATCAGCGAGGACAATGTCCGTCTTGTTTTTGCCAGCGACCCCGACAGCTTTGACTGTCAGTGGATTACCTGCCACTCGGTCGTTGGTTTCAGCTTGTTCCAGATCCTTGACGTAACCGGCCATTCCGTGTTTGAGGACAAATTCCTGTTCCACATAGGCTGAACCATAGAGTTCATTCCCAGCTTCATCAAAAACCCGTGGTGACATTGCTGGTTGAGCTTCTGTTCCTCGTGCATCGATGATCAAGCCGGTATAAACTCGCCCCATATCAATTGGAGCGCCGGATTGGGAATTGGAAGAGAGTTCTACTGGTGGGGCAATTTCCACTGGGATCTGGAAGAGAGCTTGTTGTGGAACCACCTGTTGGAGTCGGGCTTCCATGCGGACACGAACGCTGCCGTCAGAGAAGTAGCGTGGTGCACCAACAGGGCGTAAGCCGTAGATCATACCCTGAACATTGGAGCGGATTTGATCATCGGTCAACATCGCGTCTTGTAACGTGGTATTTGAACTGACGTTGATTCCTTTGATCATCTCCAGAATGTTA
Organism: Deltaproteobacteria bacterium UBA6967; assembly: GCA_002450295.1. GTDB lineage: Bacteria > SAR324 > SAR324 > SAR324 > NAC60-12 > JCVI-SCAAA005. Next base: position 16,865 of record DJYX01000142.1, on the reverse strand, counting down.
CGAGCTGCATCCATCCGGGCTGCTCGTTGGGCACTAGCGTTTTGTTGAGCAGAGGTTCCTGCTTTCTTTGCAGGTACGCCTAGGCCATCGGCAATGACGAGTCCTTGGTTCCAATCGACACAGGCCGAGTTTCCATCTTGCAGACAACGGTCATCTATCGAAACACCCCAAGCTGTGCTGGCCAGCAACAGTCCAAGGCACGCGCTGATCCATGTCTTCATCTTGTCTCCTGGCTGAAATCGGTAGGTAGCAGCGGCCTAATCCGGCCGCTAGGAAAGAGTGGGCGAATGCAGCTTTTGTGCGAATCGCCTATACGTCCTTGATGCTTAGCTGCAGCTTACCCCGTTTGTCAAGACCCATAGCTTTTACTTTGACAGTATCGCCCTCACGAACGACATCTGTGACCGCACGGACACGGCCTTCCGCTAAGTTGGAGATGTGTACCAATCCTTCTGTTCCAGGGAAGACTTCTACAAAAGCTCCGAAGTCAACCACTCGCTTGACAAGCCCATCGTAAACAGTGCCGATTTCGACGGTGCGTGTCAGATCTCGAACAATTTCCAAGGCAGCATCCACCGCCTTGTGATCTCCAGATGCAATGGATACCAAACCGTCGTCAGAGATGTTGATCTTCACCCCAGTTCGCTCGACGATGCTCTTGATCATCTTGCCCCCAGGGCCAATGACGATGGAGATCTTATCAGGTGGAATCTTGTGAGTGATGAAGCGCGGCGCATAGCTGGACAGTCCAGCACGAGACTGCTCCAAGGTGTCTCCCATGATCTTGAGAATGTGCAGTCGACCTTCACAAGCTTGTTCCAGTGATGCCTTGACGATTTCGCGGGTGAGTCCCTTGATCTTGATGTCCATCTGCAATGCAGTGATGCCTGTGGTAGTGCCAACAACCTTGAAGTCCATGTCACCTAAGTGGTCTTCGTCACCAAGAATATCTGAGAGAATGCTGGTCTGCCCATCATCATAGATCAGCCCCATGGCGATACCGGCAGCCGCTGCCTTGAGAGGAATACCTGCATCCATCATTGCGAGGGAACCAGAACAAACCGTTGCCATCGAGGAAGAACCATTGGATTCGAGTACTTCAGAGACTAGACGAATGGTGTAAGGGAACTCTTCTCTAGTTGGAAGTAGATGGCTGAGGCCACGCTCGGCAAGGTGTCCATGGCCGATTTCACGACGTCCAGGACCTCTGGGCGGTCGAGCTTCACCGACGCAGAAACTTGGGAAATTGTAGTGTAACATGAAGTTTCTGTAGCTCACCCCATGCAACGAATCGATGAGTTGCTCATCTTCTTTAGTACCTAGGGTTACTACACCCAGTGCTTGGGTTTCTCCACGTGTGAAGAGCGCAGAGCCGTGGGCTCTTGGTAGAATCCGTGCCTCACAATCGATCTGGCGGATATCTTTTGGGCCTCGTCCATCAATGCGAATCTGATCCTTTAGAATACGCTCTCGCATGACCTTTTTCTTGACCGAACTAATCGAACTCTTGGCCTGTCCAATGTCATCATTGCTGGGCTCACTGCCTTCAGGAAAGACCTCAGCAAGTACTTCATCGACAACGGCATCCAGTCGCTGATAACGCTCCTGCTTCTCTGTAATCTGTAGGGCCTCCACTAATTTAGGCTGGCTGGCCGCAGTTACCTTGGTGTGCAACTCTTCATCAATTTCTGGTATAGCGACTTCGCGTTTGGGTTTGCCGCAGCGCTGCATCAACTCTTCTTGAATTCGAATGATCGGCTGGACCTGCTCCTGACCAAACCAGAGAGCGTCAAGCATCACCTCCTCACTCACCTCTTTTGCTTCCCCTTCTACCATCAGGATAGCGTCTTTCGAAGCTGCCATGATGATGTTCAACTCACTTTCTTCCAGCTCAGCAGGCGTTGGGTTGACGACAAATTCACCATTGATGCGTCCGACTCGGATGCCTCCAATTGGTTGATAGAAGGGAATGTCTGAAACACAGAGTGCTGCCGAAGCACCAATCATGGCTGCGATATCGGGGGCATTGTCCTGATCGGAGCTGAGCACAGTGGCCATGATCATGGTTTCTGCCAGATAGTTTTCATCGAAGGATGGACGTAGGGGGCGATCAATGAGCCGAGAGGTTAGGGTCTCTGACTCGGAGAGGCGGCCTTCACGCTTGAAGAAACCACCAGGAATACGCCCAGCAGCGTAAGCTTTCTCAACGTAGTGAACCGATAGGGGAAAAAAGTCAGCACCAACACCGCTACCTTTGTCGGCAGTGGCGGCGACTAATACAACAGTGTCACCATAGCGAACCAAGATGGAGCCATTGGCTTGTTTAGCGAGTTTTCCTGTCTCGAGTGTAAGAGTGGCCTTACCGAAGGCCGTAGATACGGTTTCCATAAATTCTCCTGATTTTTCAATATACTAGGGATCGAAAGAGAGACCAATCGCAGTGCATCGTGGAAAGGTAGCCTTGGGACGAACGACCAGACAAAGGTTGGAGGAGGTGTTGCGTCAGAATGGTGGCTGTTAGGCAGGCAGCGAATGGAATCAAGGATTGCAGGTTGTTTCCTGAGAGGGGATTGGCGGAAGAACGAACCCTCTGTGGGCTCGTTCTAGTAGGTGGCTATTTATCTGCGGATGCCCAGCTTTTGGATAATTTCCTGGTAGCGATCCACGTTTTCCGCCTTGAGGTAGTTAAGAAAGTTGCGTCGTCGACCAACGAGGCGCAACAGTCCACGACGAGAGTGGAAGTCTTTTGGTTGTTGCTTGAAATGATCAGTTAGGTAGACGATTCGGGCTGTCAGCAGGGCAATCTGAACTTCTGTTGAGCCACTGTCGTGCTCATTCTTGCCATAGGTGCGAATCAGTTCATTTTTCTGTTCCTTGGTCAACATGCAGAGATACTCCTCAGATCAATACTTTATTCGGTTGAAAGCAGGGGCCTCGCTCTCCCAGATGCAGAGAACCAAGTGCCCAGAGTTCTTGTTCATCACCAGCCTGATACCAGGCTTCAGTGGTATGGTCATTAGGAACGGCTGATTCTGAAGTTAGGCTCAGCGGGACGGTTTGTCCTTGTCGGATACGTTCCCGATCCTCCAGAGGCAGATACAGCACAGGGAAGTCGCTCAGCACTCTGGAAGAATCCATCCATGGGTTAACTTCCTGAGCCAGTTGCTCAGGAGTTTTGGCTTCCTCGATCACGAATCGAGAGCCACAGCGCAGACGACGCAAGGCAGATAAATGGGCACCAACACGTAGATCCTGGCCCAATTGCTCAGCTAGTGAGCGAATATAAGTGCCCTTCGAACAATGCACGGTGATCTCTGCTTCTGGCGACGCGAAGCACTCGAGCTTCAGTTGTTCCAGAAAGACTCGCCGCGTCGGTAACTCTGGTGCTTCTCCACGACGGGCCAGTCGATAGGCCGGTGTACCTTGAAGCTTGACCGCTGAGTGGACTGGGGTCTGTTGATCTTGCCACCCCAAGTGCCTCTGCAGCCACTCATTCACCATCGTTTCGTTCACGGAACTTGGATCCCGTTCAGCCAGTATCTGGCCTTCTGCGTCAAAAGTATCAGTGCGAATGCCAAAACGAACGGTCGCACGATACACCTTGTCCTGTTCGTTGAACAGGGAAATCAATTTGGTCGCCTTGCCCAGGAAAACTGGGAGTACTCCGGTCGCCAATGGGTCCAGAGTACCCAAGTGCCCAGCTTTTTTCTCCTGAAACTGGCGACGAGCCCAGCGAATTACATCAAAAGAAGTCCAGCCACGGGGCTTGTCAATGTTCAGAATCCTCAGCACTGTCTGTCTTCTTTACCTTCTGCAATGCCTGATCGATCTCCATGCTATAGTCAAATCCAGCATCATAGAGAAAGCGTAACTTGGGAGTCAGTCGAGTTTGCAGCACCTTGCCCAGGCAACGGCTGAAGAATCCAGCAGCGTGATTGAGCGAGGTGACGACTTCTTCTACTTGCTCACTTGGGAAAAAACTGACGTATATAGTAGCAAAGGAATTGTCTCTGGCGGCTTCAACTCGGCTGATAGTCACCAACCGAAAGCGTGGGTCTTTGCTCTCCCGTAACAGGATCTCTGCCAGTTTTCGTTGCAGTAGCACATTGTTTGGCTCTGCTGATTTGTTACCACGCATCTAGAGAGTCGCTGCTTCTTCGACTTCGATGAAGGCCTCAATGACATCACCTTGCTGGACATCCTGAAAGTCCAGAACGATTCCACATTCGTAATTCTGAGCGACTTCACGAACGTCATCCTTGAAGCGTTTCAAGGAAACAACGTGTCCCTTATGAATTTCTGTTTCATCGCGCAGGACACGAGCCTTGCAGTTTCTTACAACCTTACCTTCTGTGACCAAACACCCAAAAATATTACCAATACGATTGGCGTTGAAGATCTGATCTACGCGACAACGACCGATCACTTCTTCACGAATCTCTGGAGCGAGCATGCCTTGCAAGGCAGCACGGACATCGTCGATAGCATTATAGATTACATCATAGAGGCGTAGGTCGACACCTTCACGGGCCAGTGTCTCACGAGCCTTTGCGTCTGCCTGAACATTGAAGGCGATGATGATCGCATCCGAGGCAGATGCCAGCACAACGTCCGTTTCTGTGACGTTGCCAAGACCTGTGTGCAGAAAGCGCACAGAGATCTTCTCATTGCCCAGTTGCGAGAGAGAGTTGCGCAGAGCCTCGACAGAACCTTGAACGTCTGCCTTCAGCAGCAGATTGAGTTCCAAACTGCCAGCCTCTTCCAGTTGACTGAAGATATTCTCCAGATTCGTTTTCTGCTGCTGAGAAACATTGGCTTCCCGTTGATTTTCCAAACGTTGCTGCACCAGTTGTCGGGCAGTGCGTTCATCGTCCATTACGATGAAGGTTTCCCCAGTGGTCGGCACGTCATCAAACCCGGTAATCTCTGCAGGAACAGCAGGAGTCGCTTCTTGAATTGGTTGACCGTGATCATTGAACATCGCTCGGACCCGTCCGCAGGTAGTTCCAACCAAGAAGAAATCACCGATACGCAGTATTCCCCGCTGGATGAGCACAGTTCCCACCGCTCCCTTGCCACGGCTGATCTTGGACTCGATGATGGCTCCACGGGCTGGCCCATCGTAGAAGGCCTTTAACTCCAATACTTCTGCTTGCAGCAGGACCATCTCCAATAAGTTGTCGATGCCGTCCCCAGTTTTGGCAGAGACTGGAACCATGATCGTGTCTCCACCCAATCCTTCGGAGACTAAATTATGCTCTAGCAACTCTTGCTCAATACGCTGTGGACTGGCATCCGGCTTATCTACTTTGTTGACGGCAACAATGAGAGGGACTTCGGCTGCTCGTGCGTGATTGATCGCTTCAATGGTTTGTGGTTGCACCCGGTCATCAGCAGCGACCACAAGAATTACGATATCCGTGACGTTTGCCCCTCTGGCACGCATGGCCGTGAAGGCTTCGTGACCGGGGGTATCGAGGAACGTGATGTTGTGATCATTGTGGCGAACGTGGTAGGCCCCAATGTGCTGTGTAATGCCCCCAGCTTCCCCTTCGGTAACTTTCGCTGAACGAATCTTGTCCAGTAGAGAGGTCTTACCATGATCGACATGGCCCATGATGGTAACGATCGGAGCTCGCCCCCGTTCATCAGTGCCATCGACCACTTCGAAAACCTGCTCTTCAAGATTGGTGGTCTCCTGTTCTACTTCTACATCAAATTCAGCAGCAATCAGCGCAGCAGTTTCTCCTGGAATGCTTTGATTGATAGAAGCCATGACCCCGTTTTCCATCAGGCGTCTGAGGATATCTGTTGCTTTTATTCCGATTAGACTAGCGAGGTCTGCAACGGTTATGGCATTGCCAATCTTGATGCTCTTTTTGCGAGGATTAAAGACGTGTTTGGCAATTTCTGTCTGTTCACGAACACGTTGGCCTCTTCGACGCTCACTCTTACGTTGTTTTCGTCGAGGTTGGTCGTCATCCTCGTTGTAGCTAACAGCGACAGGCTCGTTGTCTTCTCGTCGCTGTTTTCGTCGAAGGGCTTCACTCTCGGATTCTTCACGGCGGTGATGGCGAGCTTTGCTTCCTTTTTTCTCAGACTTTCGTTCTCGCTGCTTCCGTTCCTCTTCCTCTTGTTTTTCTTTACTAGAGGCAGCGGATATGCTGTTAGAATCTGCTGAGGGTAGAGAAGGAGGTGGTAGTGGGGCCGGTGCTACAACAGTTCCGGCTTCCAGAGGTACCGGTTCAATCTCAGACGCTCCTGCCTGTTCTGCAGTTACTTTTTCTACAGAAGCCTCAGCTGATTGGGCTTCCACTGTAGTTTCTACAGGAGCTTCTTCGGATTCACTCGCTTCTTGCTGGACCTCAACAATGGGTTCAGGTGGCGGCGGCGGTGCCTCTTGTCGGTCACCACCGACCCGAATGATATTTTCTTCTTGTACCTCTTCGGAGCGTCGTCGTCGGATACGTCTTGGGCGTTTGCCTCCGATCAGCGTGCCACTATCAAGTTCAAGAGTTCCCTCTGGATTTGTATCTTCACGGCGTGTGGAAATGATTTGTGCCGGACTTTCTTTAGCAGGGCGACTTGGCGGCGGACTGGTAGGGCCACCAATTTTCTTACGAATGATCGCAATCTGCTCGTCAGAGAGCGCATTAAAGTTACTGGAAACAGGGATTCCAAATTTACGGATTCGCTGAAGCAGTTGCTTGGCTGGCAGATTCATCTCTTTGGCCAGCTCAAACACACGCATGTTGGACATAGGATTCTGGACTTCTTGGGGTTTCAGGAGGGTTTCTCCTCAGTAGTTTCTGATGGATCTGCTGTTTGTGCAGATGTTTCCGGTTCTGTGTCGGATTCGGTTGGTTCAGTAACCGTGGTCGCTGTTTCGGGATCTTCTATTGCAGGATCAGCCGATACAGTCTCTGTTTCAATCTCCTCCCCTGGTGAGTCTTCTGATTTAGTTGCTGCTACATCTTCATTCCTGCGAGCTGCTGCTTCAGCAGCAGGAGTTCCCGCAGCATGCAGGCCGCTGGTAATGCCGGTGTAGAGCAGTTCTCGCTCTTCCTTGCCTCGTTCCAATTCACGAGTTAGTTGTTCTTCAATGCTGGGTGCTTCTTCTTCATCGACAGAGATGTTGATCTTGTAGCCGACAAGTCGAGAAGCCAGACGAACATTCTGTCCTTTGCTGCCGATGGCCAGGGAGAGTTGATCCTGCTTGACAATCACGTCAATCTCTCCAGCTTCTTCATCAATTACCAGTTCATCAATCACTGCAGGTGCTAGTGCGTTAGTTGTATAGACAGCCACGTCTTCGTTCCAGCGGACGATATCGATTTTCTCTCCGTAGAGTTCGTTGACGATGTTCTGCACCCGGCTACCGCGAATACCTACGCAGGAGCCAACAGGATCGACGTCTGGATCTGTGCTGTAGACAGAGATCTTGGCGCGCTTGCCAGGCTCTCGGGCTGCACTGACGATTTTGACAATACCATCATAAATTTCTGGCACTTCCATTTCGAAGAGCTTGATCAATAGTCCAGGATGAGTCCTAGAAATCGAAAGCTGGGATGGTTTCTGGGGATTATTGTTCACATCCATCAGATAGACCCGAATGTGATCTCCGTAGCTGAAGTTCTCTCCAGGAATTTGCTCTCGGCGGAATAGGTAGGCGTCAGTCTTGTCCAAAAAGCGCAGTGCAATCCGACCGTTACTCTCAGTACGCAGTATAGTGCCAGTCAACACTTCGCCAACTCGTTTCTCGAAGGTGCTGACGATCATCTCTCGCTCTGCTTCACGGATGCTACCGAAGATGATACTGCGCGCTGATCGGGCAATCCGATTGAACTCTCGTTCGTCAATCAGGTACTCCACCTCATCACCGATTTGTGCTTCTGGATCGATTTCCTGAACTTCATCCAGCGAGACCTCATTGTCAGCATCATCGACAATATCTACTACTTCCTTGTATTGGAAGAGTTCGATCTGGCCCGTACGTTTGTTGAAGCTGCCTTCAATGGATTCGTAGGGAAGCTTCCGTTTGGCAGCCTGAACAATGGATTCGACTACCAGACGAATCATGATGTCACGATCCAAGGCCTTTTCCTTGGAAACTTCAGTGATGACTTCGAGCAAGTTGTCTCGCAACAGCGACCTCACGCAGTGAGAAGTAAAGAAAGTCGGCGCCTGAGGAGGTCAACCGAACAACATAGGGTCAAGCTGTGCCTGACGAATTTCTTGAAGCGGGATCTCAAGTAGCGGTCCTTGTTCCGCCTGCAGCACGATGCCCTGATCATTGGTAGTCTGCAGAGTTCCAGTCCAGCGCTTGTGTCCCTGTTGGCTATTGTGCAGCAGGAGCGTTATGCGCTCTCCCAAAAAACGCTGATAGTGCGCCAAGGTACGCAAGGGACGATCCACGCCGGGCGTGGAGACTTCTAGTCGATAGGCGCCCCGAATAGGATCTTCATTATCTAGGATCGGCTCGATGGCTCTATTGACCAGCACGCAGTCATCCAGATTGACTCCCTCCAGACGATCAATCCAAAGGCAGAGGACTTGTTCCTTGCCTTCGCGTCTCCAGTCTAGTTGCAGGATTTCGTAGCCGAGTTGCTCAAGTGGAGGGGTCAACAGTTGCAGCAGCCGATCGGGCAGACGAGCCATGCGCAGGTATCAGGACAGAACGCTAAATTGATAAACTGAAATAAATACCACAGCTAATCAGAATTGTCGACGGTTTTTCCGTCTAGAACTCAAAGGAGGGTCGAGAGAATCCCCAGTTGGCGTGGTTAGGCTCGTGGGTGACCTGCTCATAAAGCCCATCCGGCAACTCTTCAAGGAAGCGAGAACGCCCACTGTGACTGGGGCCGTAGTAGTTGGCGCTAATAGCTGGAGCGGTCAGGATTAAGCGTCGTTGGGCACGGGTGAGCGCAACGTAGAACAACCTCCGTTCTTCCTCCAATTGTGCGTTGCTATTCATGCTGCGTTGGTGAGGGAAGAGTCCCTCAGTCAATCCGATCAGAAATACGACTTCCCACTCAAGCCCCTTGGCCTGGTGAATCGTGGTCAG
>DJYX01000142.1:4573-7430 GCA_002450295.1 Deltaproteobacteria bacterium UBA6967 | reverse complement strand
GTCAAGTGCTCCTGATCTTCCCATTCCATCGATTCTCGGTCACTGACCAGGCTGTTGCCAACCAAGGAGAGTTCATTGAGGAAGGAATCCAGATCTGGATAGTTTCCAGCGAATTCCAGCAGGGACTGCAGGTCAGCCTCACGCTGTGGAGCGTTCTCGTAGGTATTGCGTAGAACTTCACGATAGAAGTTGAGGTAGACGATCTCGAGCATACGAGACACAGAGGTTTCTGGAACCAGCATTTGTCGAAAACACTCCTGCAGTTGATTCCAGTCTTCTCTTGCCTTGGCTGGGATCAACTTCTGTAGAGCTTCGTTATTCTGACTCAAGCGGACAGCCTGCTGTTCCTGAAAAATGTTATAGATCTTGTGGGCCGTGACGTTCCCAATACCACGGACCTGCTTCAGCACCCGCATCCAGGAGATCTCATCCAGAGGATTGAAGAGCACCTTGACGAAAGACAGTAGGTCCTTGACGTGGGCCTGTTCGAAGAACTTGATGCCTGAATGAATCTGGAAGGGAATGCCAGCTCTGGTCAGAGCAACTTGCAGGATGGCCGCTTGGGCATGAGTCCGGTAGAGCACGGCCATCTGATCCAGTGGAATCTCCTGGTCGCGGATTTGTAGGATCAGCTCGAGCAGAACATCAGCTTCTGCCTGTGGATCCCAGACTTGGTGGATCTGAGGGAGTGTCCCATCTGTCAGTTCAGTGAAGAGATTCTTTTCGAACTGCTCCTCGTTGTAATTGATGCTTTCATTCGCTACCTGCAGGATCTGCGGGGTACTGCGGTAATTCTGTTCCAACCGGTAAACCTTCGCTTGGTAGTATTCCGGGAAATCAAGAATATTCCGGAAGTTGGCACCACGCCAGCTGTAGATGGACTGTGCATCATCACCCACCACCATCAGGTTCCGATGAGGACGAGACAGGTAGTCGAGGATCTGAGCCTGAACCCGATTGGTGTCCTGGTATTCATCAACCAGCAGATGTTGAATTTGCTGACAGAGTGGCAGTTTGTCGTGATGTTGACGCAGCAGGTCCAGCAAGTTTTCCAACAGGTCATCAAAATCCATCACCTGATTGCGTCGCTTCTTGGTGCGGTAGCACTTGAGAATTTGGAGCATCGAGTCGAGGTGCTGTTCCAGATAAGCATAGGGACTTCGCAGCAGATAGGCTTCCAGCCCAAAATCACGTTCAATGTAAGGTCGTTGTTCCAATAACACAGCCTCACAGGTCGTATTGAAGGCATTGGAAAAGACATTGCCGAGTACGGAAGCGTTGGGGAAGTGCTTGGAAGGCTTACCCATCACCTCGGCCAACGCGGCTTTGAGCAAATCCTGTGAGTCGCCACTGTCAAGAATGCTGAAGTTGTGTTCATACTGCACTTGGTCGGCGTAGCGGCGTAGGAATCGACTGGCAACACTATGGAAAGTGCCGTGTAGCAGTCGAGGTCCACGATCCTGCTCGGGCATGAAGTGCGAGGCACGGTGTGCCATTTCATTGGCGGCTTTATTGGTGAAAGTCAGCAGCAAGATTGAGTTGGCGGGTACTCCATTTCGTAGTAGTTGTCCTACCCGATGAGTAATCACCCGAGTCTTACCACTACCCGCCCCAGCAATCACAAGGGCGGGTCCTTGCTCGTGGAGGACGATCTGGCACTGAGCTTCATTGAGGGAATCGAGCAGTGGATTGTTCATGTGGACAGTCATTTATGAATGCAGAGGCGGAGTGTCTTTCGCCTGATGCCCAAGTTCCTGCAAAAATACATAGATTGAAAATGTACCGGTCCCTGCTAGCGGATCAACTGGGGAACAGCATCGCCTACAGCAATTGCACTTTAGGGTGACATATTAAAGCACTTCAGTCTCTCATAACTATAGCCGTTGTGGCAATCCATCACAGAAAATTTAGCAGGGCTCATTGCGGATCTGTAAGGAGATGGTGTTTGTCTAGTTGAAATGGGTGGGATTGCCTGTGTGCGACCAGCAGAGCTTGGGTAGGGTGAAATCTGTTAGGTTCTGATCCAGTAGTACAGGCGGCCGATGTACTCTCGAATTCCGGATGAGGTCCAGAAGAAGGCTTCTGCATTTGGCAGAAAAGAGAGCCAGTCATATGGGCGATAGAGAAATTTAAAATCGGTTGGATAGGCCTCATTGACCACCCCTGCCTGGTTAAAAAGCAATTGGGCCCTTGGTAGATGGAAACTGGAGGTTACGAGGATCACGCTGGAAATTCCATGGGTCTTGGTCAACTCAAGAACGGCTTGCGCCTCATCTGCGGTGTTCTCGACGATCTCTGTTAAGAGAATCCGATTGGGATCAATTCCCATTTGGATTGCCAGTGTCTTGAGTCTTTCTCCTTCCGGTGGCAACTCTATCCAGGGGATTTTTCCACGAGTAAAGATGATCGATTCCGCCTTGCCCGCCTCTAGTACCTGAAGTCCTGCAAAGAAGCGATCAGTATCATTCCACTGGGTTACCCACTCTTCTTCTGCTTTGAATCCATCGAGCATTCCGCTCAAAACAACCACAGCTTGGTGTTTTTTCAATGCTTCAACGGGTTTATAGGGATGCTCTGCTTCTAAGCTTTTCCAGATCAGAAAAGAGGTGAGGGGCAAAGAGAAGATCAGTAGAAAGACTAGCGCCAGTGCGATCCATTTGATTTGACGCCACCACAAGCCGATCAGGAGTAGTAGGCAGACTAATCCGAGTGGAGAAACAATGAGCGGTAGAAACTTGTGGAGATAAATCAACGATGTTTACACGAAGAAGTGACCAATGGATGCAATGCCTTCGAGGAGGACAGATTGGTAACCATCCTCTCTGTGTTTATAGAGAGAAGATGGTTCAGGCTGCTT
>DJYX01000142.1:0-4229 GCA_002450295.1 Deltaproteobacteria bacterium UBA6967 | reverse complement strand
GTCTTTATCTGACACTTTGTCAACTAAATCAACTAGTTGTGGTAGGTAGAGTTTGAAACAGGCTCCTCCTGATGTATTTTCTGCTTCCAGGTTTCCTTGCAAGTGAAGAATTGCTAACATTCTGCTCATGTAGAGCCCAAGGCCAGTACCATTACGATCCATCTTGGTGGTGTAGTAGGGCTCAAAGATTTTTGTGAGGCTACCCTCATCGATTCCTCCCGCGTTGTCTTCCACTTCAATCAAGTAGCCACCGCTACCTCGCTCAGAAATCCTGATATTGAGCACTCGGAGAAGCTTGTCCTGGCGATCTTCCAAGGCTTCGATGGCATTTTGGATCAACTCCTTGCAGATGGAACGGATAAAATTCCCATGTTGAGTCGTGATTGTATTCAACCCTTCATTGGTAACGACACAGCGGATTGCGGAGGTTTCCAAGCGTTTCTGCACGTCAGCGATTAGGGCCTGGATGATATTCGCCAGATCCATTGATTTCTGAGGTCGCCTGACATCCGAAAACACTTGGCGTACCTCGTTGATGGTATTGGAGAGATGCTGAGAAAGCCGCTGAATTTCTTCCAAGTTTTCATTCAGGTAGCTATCTCCCTGATTGTTCAATTGATTGTGAACTTCCAATTTAGACGCTACCACAGAGATCGTACTCAGCGGTTGCCTCCAGTGGTGTGCCAACAGATTCAGCATTTCTCCCATGGAGGCGAGACGATCTTGAATTTTCTGATACTCCTGGCGCTGCCGATCCGTAATGTCCTGAGTGGTCCCAAAGAGTGCAATCACCTCATTCTGGGCATTGAGCAGAGGTGCCACGTGCGCGGAGAACCACTTTGTTTCTCCAGTAGTCTGGTCGGTGGCTCGATAATCAAATTGTACTTCAACCTTCTGAGTAATCACCTTGATGCGTGCATTTTCCGAGATCTTCCGATCCTCTGGAATACACATCTTTTCAAGGAATTCTTCATAATAGACAGTGGCACCAAGAGGAACTCCATGCAGGCGATACATCTCTTCGCTGACCAAAATCTGCATGGTGGCCAGGTCAATCGTCCAGATCCCGGCTTTGGTTAATCGCTGAAGTTGGGCAAAGAGCTCCTGGGGATGTTGAATCCCTTCCACATTCGGTTTTGCCGACTGGATTTTCTGTAGTACTTGAACAGGATTGTTGGTGGTTTGTGGCATTTCCCTCTAAATAGCCTCTGAATTTCAGCGAGTAAAATTAACTGACGCCCATTGGTCAGTATTTTTGGTAAGCAATAAAAGTTCAAAAATTAAGATTTTCTATTCAGAAAAAATCTAAAATAAATAGTTTATGATTGGCTTAGCTTAAAGTTTTTTGTGAAAATCAAGTAATAAAATTTGCCAGCTTAAAATATATACTTCATTCGGATTGGTTTTTGACATGCTAAGTTTGATTTTCATGTCATGATTGTTTCATAAAAAACATGAAATCAAATAATCATTAGATTTCGAAGTGTGGCTTTTTATCAAAAAAATCGGGCTTTTCTTCTAAAAAGAAAATACACGAATCAAAAACTATTTGATAATAGTAAACACTTGGTAGAACCGCCAGAAAGAAAGCCTAACCTTCAGATATCAGTTGTCCCTAAGGAAAAGCAAATGGTTTGTGGAGGGTGTTAAAAATAACCTGATCGTTTGCGAACAAGAAAGTCAGTAATTTTGCTGGAGAACAACAAAACTATTTGTAGCATTTTGTGTCAATTGAAAAGAATAATAACTGTAAATTTGTGTATTTGTATGACTAAATATGTTATTGTTTGGTGATTGCTAAGGTAACCAAGAACTCTCTGAAAACAATCTGAATCGGCGAAGGAGGTTTGCTGTGGGAATGGAAATCGAGCGAAAGTTTCTCGTGCTTAACGAAGATTGGAAGGTGGGTGCTGTGGGTGCTTTTTTACACCAAGGATATCTGAATCGTCACCCACAGCGCAGCGTTCGAGTACGCATTAAGGGGCAGCAGGCCTTTCTGACGATTAAGGGGATGGTCTCCGAAATCTCACGATTCGAGTACGAATACCCAATTCCACTGGCTGATGCTCAGCATATGCTTAAGGAATTGTGTGAGCCACCAACCTTGGAAAAGACTCGTTACCTAGTGGAGTATGAAGGAATGTGCTGGGAAATTGATGAATTTCACGGAGACAACGCAGGCTTGGTGGTCGCAGAAATCGAATTGGAAAATGAGGAACAACCCTTTGCAAAGCCACCTTGGCTTGGTGAAGAAGTGAGTCAGGATTCCCGTTACCTGAATATCAACCTCTCTCAGCACCCTTATTGCCAATGGTAGCAACTGGCTACTTATTGATTCCTACCCCGTACATGCAAGTCGATCTGCATCTGGGTCTGATCGAGAACGGTCTTCTGTAAGTGCTGGACCATCTCTTTCTTGGCCTGCCGCTGCTCCTGATTGCCACGGTAGCGGATTTGTTCCTTGAGCAGCTTGTCGAGATCCAGATCAGGCTGAGCTGTGTCCTGCTCTTCGTCAAGCCTCCACAGTACGCCAAACAAACGAATTTTCATCCGACTCCCTCCTCTACGGCTAGGCCTTGTTCACTGCGTAGTTGGCCACATGCCCCTTGGATATCCTGTCCCTTGGAGATGCGTAAGGTTGCAACCACACCCCGATCCAGCAAGTAACGTTGAAAGCGCTGAATCTGCTCCCAATCAGAGCGTTGGTACTCACTGTCTGGTGCAGCATTGAAGGGAATCAGGTTGATCTTGAACTTCACTCCATGCAGTAGGCGGATCAAGGCTTTGGCGTCATCAATTGAATCCGTGATGCCCTTGAGCAGAATGTACTCAAAAGTGATGCGCTTACGGGCCTCAAGTGGGAATTCCTGGCAGACTTGAACCAACTGGGCCAGGTTGTAACGCTTGTTGACAGGCATCAAACGCCCACGGACCGTATCGGAGGAGCCATTCAGTGAAATCGCCAGGTTCGCCTTGACTCGTTCCTGGCCAAAACGGCGAATCTGTGGCACCAGTCCTGAGGTTGAGACTGTGACACGGCGCTGTGAGAAGTTGAAGCCGTACTCGTCAGTGAGAATCTCCAAGGCCGTCATGACCTGATCATAGTTGTGGAAAGGTTCTCCCATTCCCATAAAGACAATGTTGCGGAGTGGTAATCCAGTAGCATCTCTTCGAGCTTCAACCACTTGCTCCACGATCTCACCAGCGCTCAGGTTCCTGATCAGTCCCATTTTGCCTGTAACGCAGAAAGAACAACCCATCGCACAGCCCACCTGAGAGGAAACACACACCGTATGATGATCGTGGTGTGGCATCAGCACTGTCTCGATAGTCTTACCATCTTGCAGGCCAAGGAGGTACTTACGCGAGCCGTCTTTCGAGACTTGTTCTGCAACTCGGGTCAGGCGGGGGAGGTGGAAGTTGTCGATCAGCAATTGACGGGTGGACTTGGCCAGGTTGCTCATTCCGTCCCAGTCACTGACATCTTTTTGGTAGAGCCAGGTGAAGACTTGGTCTGCGCGGAAAGGGCGCTCGTTGTGCTCAGAGAACCAGTCGCGCAGGCGAGCCCGTGTCCAGTCTTTAAGATTGTGAAGGGTCATTGTGAATCAAATACAGACGACTGGAACGGGCGGGAAAGTCCGAAACAGAGGTGGGTAAGATGAAAGTAGTCGGCAATCAACCAGCTTCTTCGAGCACAAACTGATCGTACTCCTCATCGTCCAGCAAGTTGTCTTGCTCGTCCGGCTCACTGAGCGCTACACGGATCAACCAGCCTTCATCATAACAATCTTCGTTGATCGTCTCTGGTCGATCAGCAAGCTCCGAATTGATATCGGTTACCTTGCCGGACATAGGCGAGAACAACGAAGAGACGGCTTTGACAGATTCGATAGTGCCAAATTCTTCACCAGCTTCCAACTCATCACCGACCGAGGGAAGCTCAACATAGACAATGTCTCCCAGCGACTTTTGCGCATGGAAGGTGATACCAATTTCGGCCTGGTTGCCATCTAGCCGAATCCATTCGTGCTCACGCGTATATTTAAGATCTGACGGGGTCTGAGACATTTTCCCTCTTGGGCGTCAATTCCACCTTGGAAGCCAGCAGTTACCTGCCATAAACAAATTAGTAACAGATCCTAAACAGAGAAACCGATTTGTCCAGAAAAAAATCAAGTAGAGCGGGAAATCTGATAAAAAGGTAGCCTCACAACTTCTGCAGCTAGCCG
>DJYX01000059.1:41735-43381 GCA_002450295.1 Deltaproteobacteria bacterium UBA6967 | reverse complement strand
TAAAAAAAAAGTAAAATCAATTACTTGATTTCGGAAAAAATGCTCTATTAAGTGATGTACGCTTCTCATTAAGAGTAGTAACCGGGAAAAATAGCCTTTCCGCCCTTGTATTTCAGGGATAGTTGGGGATATTTTGCAAATAGATAGCCCTTTAATCTTGCTTTGGGGTTACAAAAATCCTTCCAGGTTCTTAGAAAACTTCAAATTTCCCTTTCAAATTAAATGAATCATCGGAAGATTCTCAAAATTTGGTGGTTTGTATTATCGTGTGGAATATGCCTCAGTTGGATTATGGAGCCATTGTTTGCCCAAGAACCAGCAGAAACTAGGAAATGGGTCGGGGGCGGAGAGGCATTTGGAACCTATGGCCAAAGCGATGTTGATAAATCAGAAGATATAGAGGGCATTACCCTTGAAATCATGCTTTCGCACAGAATTTTTGATGATTCGATGGCGCTTGGAAAAGCATTCATGGACACCAGATTTGAGCATGGATTTGAAGACAGTTATGGAAATTATCATCAAATCAACGCAAGGGTCTTTCACATATATTACTCCTTTGGATTTGGAAAATCCTTTGAGTTACACAACAAGTTCCAGGTGGGTGCTACAGCAGACTTAGTCGGAGGACTTGGTCTGGCGATATTTAACAAATACTACAAAACGGCATCTGGTCAAGAAATCAACTTTGATCCGAAATTTGGCGGAGATATTCTTGTAGGATATCAGTGGGCGATTTTTATGGATTTCAATAACTACTGGACAGTAGGGATGAAATCTTCGGTTTACCGTAATAGATTATATGTTGAATTTGGGGGTGTTGATGCACATGTCAATCACATACATTCAAACATGCTCTTCATTGGCATCAAACAAGGTTACACGGACTGTGTACCGACAGCATATGTCCAATGTTGATTCCATTCAAAGATTTGAAGCTAAGAATGAGACATAAAAATAAGATGTTTCGATCTTTGAGTATCAAAAACGTTAAAAATGAATATAGATCTGTAATTTTTTATGTCAGATAAGCTGTTTAATTTTTGTGGGATTACCCTAATTCTCGGTCTAATGCTTGTTACCTCAGCAGTTGCCCAAGAGCCAGCTGAGACTCGCCGCTGGATCGGTTTTGGAAACTCGTACGGTGATTATGGTGAAAATGACTTAGATCAAACATATTCTGTAAAAGGATTAGCAAACGAGATCATGATGGCTCACAAGATGTACGATGATGGAACGGCTTTCGGTCAAGCCCTAATGGATACACGCTTTGAGAAAAGTTTTGAGGACACAGATGGCAATTATCATCATGTGAATACTCGGGTTTTCCACAGCTACTTTTCGTTTGGTTATGGCAGGGCCTATGAGATGAATAACAAATTACATCTCGGAGGCACAGTGGATTTGATTGGTGGATTTGGCGTTATCGTCTTTAAGAAAGATTATACTCTTGCATCAGGACAAAATCTCAAATTCAGTGAAAAGTTCGGTTTTGATTTATTGACTGGTTACCAATTGGCAGTTTTTATGGATTTGAACAATTATTGGGTAATCGGTTGGAAGACAGCCTATTATCAAAATCGACTATATCTAGAGTTCGGAGATACTGTTGGTAATCTAAATCATATGCATTCCAATATGATGTT
>DJYX01000059.1:1938-41327 GCA_002450295.1 Deltaproteobacteria bacterium UBA6967 | reverse complement strand
TTGTTATCCAACGAAATTGTGAATTTGAATTTTTTATTCAAATGTTTTTAACCTCGAAATTAGTCGAAACTTCCCACATTTCTGCATCGCTTCTATTCTAACCTCTCCAATCACTTGTTAATCTCCTGCAGGTACTCTCCTGTGAAAAATTCCTCAGTATTGAACAAAATTTATATCACACGTACTCACTCGCCGGTCAATTATCTGAATTTTAAATAATTTCTTTAGCTACTTATGAATTAAGGGTGGTATGGGCAAAGCTATTCTTACCGGAGCGTTCAATCATGAAACCAACACATTTAGTAAGAATCCAACAGAGATTGCAGAGTTTGAAGCGTACTATGCGATCTTTGGTGAACAGATTTTGACCAAATTTCGAAACGTCAACCACGAACAAGCCGGTTTTATCGACTGTGCAGATCAGTTTGGCTGGGAACTAGTCCCCTCTGTTGTAGCAACCGCAAACCCTGGGGGTACGGTTACTAAGGAGGCGTTTGAACGCTACGGAGGTGCTATCTTAAAGCAGGCTAGTTCCAGAAGATGGGATGGAATTGCCCTCTCACTGCACGGAGCCATGGTGGCTGAGGGAATATTCGATGCTGAAGGGCATTTACTTGAGGAACTTCGTGCGATTGTTGGATCTGAAGTGCCCATTGCCATAACGCTGGACCTCCATGCGAACGTTACCGAGAAGATGTGTCGGCATGCGAACATTATTGTTTCCTATAAGACTTATCCACATGTGGATATGCGTGATGCCTCGGTTCATGCTGGACAAGCTCTGGAGTTCGCAATGGAAACCAAGTTAAGAATTAAGACGATCATCCGACAACCTCCCCAAATTGAAGGACTTGATGGTGGTAGGACAGACGTCGAACCAATGACCATCTTGATTCCAAGACTCAAGGAAATGGAGGCTGAGTATGGTATTTTTGCAGTGAGTTTGAATGCTGGATTTGCTTTGGCAGATGTTCCCTTTGTAGGCCCCTCGGTAACAGTAAGTTATGATGAAAAGACTGAGCAGCGAGCCATCAAAATCGCAAATGAGTTGGAAGAAGCGATTTGGCAATCACGCGATCGGGTCAACAATGAATACCTAACTCCGGAACAAGCAGCCCAGCTAGCGAAATATTTTAACGGACAGAGCAAACCCTTGGTGATCGCCGATTACTCAGACAATCCCGGCGCTGGGAGTTATGGTGATGCTACCAATTTGTTGAAGGCCCTTCTGGAAGCTGGTGTTACAGAGGCTTGTTTTGGCGCAGTGTGTGATTTAGAGGCTGCCCAAATACTTTGCCAGGGAAAAGTTGGTGAAAAAATCACCTTAGCCTTGGGAGGAAAGAATGATTCAGATCTGGGAGGTGGCCCACTGAGGTTGACCGGAGAGATACTCGGAATTTACGATGGGAATTACCTGTCAGAGGGACCGATGTACGCAGGTTTGACGAAAAGTTTCGGACCCACAGCAGTTTTTCGTGTGGAGGGAGTTGATATTTTGGTGACAACCCACAACTTACAGATTCTAGATCGAATGCAATTTGCTTCCTTTGGAATACACCCAGAAAAGCTGAAAGTCGTTGCCCTGAAGTCCATGCAACACTTCCGCGCGGCCTATGAACCCTTGGCAGCAAAAGTCATTGTTTGTGACTCAGGTGCTTTGGCACGCCCTAGAAGATCTACCTTGCCTTTCCAGAATGTTCGTCGACCCATATATCCATTAGATGTCATTGCGCGATGAATTTGGGGTTAATTCCAATGGCTGACCATCTTGCAAGCAAGGTCAAAGGCTGCTCGAGTTGCTCCAAGATTGGCTTTTCCCTGACCTGCAATATCGAAGGCTGTGCCATGGGCCGGTGTGGTTACAGGAAAAGGAATGCCACCCTGCACCGTTACGCCACGACTGAACCCCAAAAGCTTGAGAGCGATTTGCCCCTGGTCATGATACATCGTGACCACTGCATCTATTTCTTTGGCGATAGCTTTGAGAAATACTGTGTCAGAAGGCCAGGGACCATCCACAGGAAGCCCCTCTGATTGAAGAGATTGAACAGCCGGGAAAATCACATCGATTTCCTCACGCCCAAAGTTACCCCCGTCGCCTGCATGAGGGTTTAGAGCTGCCACGGAGATTTTTGGGGAAGCAATTCCCGAATTACAAAGTACTCCATGAATCAAACGGACAGATTCACTAATACTGTGTTCGTTGATTCGCTCAGCTACATTTTTTAAGGAGATGTGGCTTGTGACCCGACTGGTCCACATTCCATCAAATGTGTTCAACTCGCTGATATAGTTGTTAACTTTTAGACGGGTAGCCATGTAATGAAGCTCATCGTCGTGTCCTAAACCAGCCGAGTGCATCGCTTGCTTGTTGAAAGGTGCAAAGACTACTGCATCAACGATCCCATCTTTTGCAAAATCCAAGGCGACATTCAACGTGTTGAGGACTGAAGCCCCAGAACTTTGAGTTGCCTCTGAAATCCTGACATCATCAATGGATATGGTCTGGGTGGAATGGAACGCAAAACTACCTGAATCTGCTGATAACCATTCACTTTTTAGGGGATCTATTGGCTTAAAGGTATTTTTCATCCCTGCCTGCTGCTGACCCAACTCCAGCACATGCCTATCTCCGATAACCATGACGTCTGCTTCCTCAGAGAGTCCGGGTTCTGCAAGTAACTTCGCCAAAAGTTCGGGTCCGATTCCACTGGGATCTCCAGGTATCAAAGCAATTCGAGGTTTCATAAGGGATGATTCTCAGGTGGTTTGGAAAGATTCTCCTCTTGATCTTCAGAGATGTTATTAATTGTAGTATCCAAGTGATTTCGTAGGGCAATCGATATCTGCCTGGTGTCCCGTTTTCTAAGAGAATCGGCAATCTGATCATGTTGATCCAGGGTCATCGTCCGTCTTGTCGCTCTCCGAGAAGACACAAAACGCGCTCTCCAGAGCCGAGCATTGTACTGGCGATGAGTCTCAATCAGAGCTGGATTGCGGCTTGCAGCCACCAGTTGCCGATGAAATTCCATGTCAATCTTAAAGAACTCCAACGGCTCAATCCTGTCAGATTTTTCAGACATTTCTTCTGCTAATGCTGCAATTGAATCGATCTCATCCTGATTTGCTCGTTCACAAGCCAGTTCACCGGCAAGAGACTCTAACGCACCAATGATTTTGATCAAATCAGCCAACTCTAAGAGCGATGGATTGGCTACAAAGGGTCGTCGAGTCGAACTGTACTCCACCAAACCTTCGTGCTCCAAAATCTTTAGGGCTTCTCGGAGTGGAGTTCTGCTGATGCCCAGCACCGAGGCGAGATCTCGTTCTGGGATAGGGATGCCCGGTTTAAGCTTTTCGAGCAGGATCAACTCTCTAAGTGCATCAGCTGCCTCATCAGCAAGCGATCTTCTTGGTTTGAGCAGTGGTTGCCCAGAAGTCTTCAATTCGTCAAGTGGTTGCATCCCAAAATTATGATTCTGAATTAGATTATATAAAATCTAAAAATCAAAAATTATCCTTAGATAAGCAAATATTTTCAGCTATTTGAAAATTCATTAATAAATTAGAGAACCAGAACTACCTTCACAAAGTTCTCAAGATTTTATCGATTTTATCTTTCGCAACAGATAGGGTCCAGCCAGCGCCAAAACTGTCAAAACAAGGAAAAACAAAGAAAGTGGTCTTGTTGCGATCAACCACCATTGTTCGTCCAACATCACCATGCTCTGTCCTAGACGCTTCTCTAGCATCCCTCCCAGAATCAAGCCTATTGCAAGAGATACTACTGAGAATCCATACCTCTTCATCAGGTAGCCGATCACACCAAAGATAAGGGCAATCCAGACATCAATCATCGATTGATCCAGTGCGTAAGCCCCAACCATTGAAAAAAGAAAGACCATGGGCCATAGAATTGTCAATGGGATCAAAGTGGCCCGTGCAAAGATGCGTGCGCCATACAAGCCCACGAAGAAAAATAAGACGTTGACCAAAAGCATCGACCAGAAAATGGCAAAAACGAAAGTAGATTGCTCGGTAAACATGGTTGGCCCTGGTCGAAGACCATGGACCATCAAGCCAGCTAGAATTACAGCAGCAGTGGGACTTCCTGGTATTCCAAGAGCCAAGGTAGGCACCATGGCACCACCTGTCGCCGAATTGTTAGCAGCTTCGCTTCCGGCAATTCCTTCGATAGAGCCTTTCCCGAATTCTTCAGGAGTTTTTGACCAGCGCTTAGCCTCATTGTATCCAATCATTGATGCGATGGTCGCTCCTTCTGCTGGCAAAATTCCGATGAATGTCCCAATCCCTGACGAACGTAAAATTGCCTTCCAGGTTTTCTGATAATCCGCCTTGCTGGGCAATTGAATAGCGCGAAGAGTGATTCGTTCACGGACAATCCCAAGTTGACCCGCCTGAGTAAGAAGTTCTGCAATTCCAAATACTCCAATCATGACGGGTACAAAGCCAATCCCTTCGGTTAATTCGTTCATACCAAAGGTAAATCGCTCAACAGTTGTGAGTAGATCAATCCCGACTGTTGCCAATAGAACTCCGAATGCCCCAGACATAATGCTCTTGATCGAGGATTCTTCACCGATTGAGGCCAACATTGACAGTCCAAAGACCGTAAGAGCAAAATATTCGGGAGGAGCAAATTTATAAGCAGCTCCAGCTAAAAGCGGGGCCGCTGCCATCAGACAAAGTACGCTGATGATTCCGCCAATTGTAGAAGAGACAGCTGCCATTCCGAGAGCTCTTCCTGCCTCCCCGCGTTGAGCTAGAGGATATCCATCAAGACAGGTGGTAGCACTTGCAGAAGTACCGGGAGTATTGATCAAAATGGCAGTGATCGCGCCAGCAAAGGTCGCTGCACAATAGATCGTAGTGAGAACCGCAATTGCTGCAATCGGTTCCATTGTGATGGTAAAGGGAAGTAGAAGCGCAACCCCGTTGGTAGCATTCAGACCAGGGAGCGCTCCGACAAGAATCCCTCCTAAAGTGGCCAACACAATCAACAGGAGCAGCATTGGGTCAGCTAGCGCCCAAAGACCAGAGAAGATGGCTTCCAATTTTACCCGTACCAAAGATTCGTCAATAAACCGCGTGGGAAGCGGACTTCAAAGACCAGATCGAAGAGAAAAAACACAAATGTTGGAAAAAACAGAGTAACCAGAAGCAAAGCTCCTAATCGGCGCTCCCCCCAACTGAAAGACAGCATTCCACTAAAACAGCCTAGTGCAATAAAGAAATCTAAGTGTGTCAATAGAACAAAAACCACCATCAATGCGAGTGATATAAACACTGAAGGTGGAACGGCAGGTCGGTTGTGTTGGGTGTTTTCAAAAGGTAGTAAGCAAGCTAGGCCAATCAACAACAAAAGGATTAATTGTGGAAAATCAGAAGGCTGAATGCCCCGCTTGAGAATTTCTGGAACACGGTCGAATTGAGTCGTTAAATTAAAGGCAATGGCACAGAACAAGATGATCAATCCAGGGATTACCCAGCGACTGACATTTGCTGAGCCTGATTTTATGGAGTTGGATTGATGGGCCATCTGATGAAACCGAGAGGAGAAGAGGTGCCCCAAAATGAGGCACAATCAGAGGAGTTATTGAATGAAGCCCAATTCAGTGAGGGCATCTTTCATATCAGTCACCATCGTTTGCAGCTGGTTACCCCAAACTTCAGAACCAGCTACAGAAGTCGAATCTAAGCCCACAGATGTTAGGAAACCCTGATAAACTCCATGTTTCATGGCTTTGATCAGTGAATCCTCAATTTTCTTAGCCACGTCATCTGGAACATCCTTGTGAACGACAAATCCTCTGACAGTAGAAAAACTAACAGGAATCCCCAATTCTTTTGCAGTGGAAACATCGGAAATTGCTGACATTCTCTCATCAGCAAGAACAACGATTGGGCAGACATCTCCAGCTTCAATTTGTGCTCCAGCTTCAGCTAAGTTCAATACACCGACATCCACGGCACCTGCTACCAATTGGGTTGCCAGTTCACCACCACCATCAAATGGGACGATCTTTGGTGTTGCTAGGTTGCCTCGCTTTGTGAACATAAATGCCGAAACATCATCAATGTTTCCAAGGTGCGTTGTCCCATAAGTCAACGGTTTATCTTTCTGTGCATTAACAAAGCTTTGAGCGCTGTCATAGACCCCGCAGCGGACCATCAAAATTTGCGGGTCGTCCGTGCCTCTAGCAATTGGGCGGACGTCATCCAAGGTCATCTTGGTTTTGTTTTTCGCTAACTCAGCAGCATGACCAATTGTGAAGGTCAAAATTGAATAGCCATCAGCTGGCTGCTCAAGATAATAATCCATAGCTACGGAGCCACCCCCACCACGCTTGTTGACAACCACCATGTCTTCGCCCAACACCCTGCGTGCGCGCAGCATCATCATTCGAGCAGTTACGTCGGTCCCACCCCCTGCTCCAGCATGAGTGATTACCTCTACAGTTTTGTTTGGATAGTCACTGGCACTGACCAATGTACCACCAAGCAGCATCACCGCTGCTAACGCTGTTGTGAATAGTTTCTTCATGATTCCTCCTTAGAGATTGAGAAAGAGCGCTGAAAGGTATTTGGTATTCCAAATATTGTCGAGTAAAAAATGTTCACCAAAAAATCTTCCTTGAACGAAATTCGTTTTTAAGTTAAAGCCTCGGGCCAGAATCGAAATATCTTTTTGGGATTTACACAAAATTGAGGAACATCATGGAACACAATCACAGCAAGGAAATTGCTTATGGTTTCCCAACGATCTTTGGTCGGGGACTGTTGGATGAATTCAAGAATTTCGTCAATCCACCTTTCCTTGTCGTTACAATGGAAGATTTATGGCCAATGTTTGGACATCATTTTGAGGGAGCAGAGTGTCAAACTTACTTTTGTGGCTCGATTGAACAGGATGCTCTCAACAAAGAAGCTGAAAATCTTGGAGAAGTCCGAGCGATTG
The DNA here is from genome assembly GCA_002450295.1 of Deltaproteobacteria bacterium UBA6967. Lineage (GTDB taxonomy): Bacteria > SAR324 > SAR324 > SAR324 > NAC60-12 > JCVI-SCAAA005. Next base: position 34,348 of record DJYX01000059.1, on the reverse strand, counting down.
TGGGCCTTGGGGGTGGACAGGCCTTGGATGTGGCAAAATACTTCAGCTGGCGAAAAAACCTTCCTCTGTTTCAGGCTCCTACAGCGCTTTCTGTGAACGCGGTCTATGGCCAGCGCTCCGGGATTCGAATTGATGGAAAAGTCGTTTACCGTGGGTGGGCAGTTCCAGAGACAGTATATATTGATTATGACGTGTTAGCTAATTGCCCAGCCCATCTAAATTGGTCGGGGATTGGTGATATCCTCTGTTTCCATACTGGAGTGCTGGATTGGCAATACGCGGAACGAGAGGGAAAGGTTGAAGAGAAATGGCGCTATGATGAGGGTTTGGCCCAGCAGTCAATGAGAAAGGTTCGAGGGATCGTCGAGAATGTTGATAATATCCGAGTCATGAATGATCGGGGGATTGAGGCTCTCGTCGATGGTTTAAAGTGGGGAACGAGCTATCATGGTGCAGGTTGGTGCCCACGCCATATTGAGGGCACTGATCACTTTCTGTTTTATACCCTTGAGAAAATGACAGGTCAGAAATTCCTACACGGTCAGCCAGTTGGACTAGGAGTCATCGTGGGATCTATGCTTCATGAGGATGGGGCAGAAGAGATGCTGGATACCATCTCAAGTATTGGATTGGACATCAGGCCAGAGGCAATGGGGCTGACCTGGAATCAATTAGTGGAGGGACTCAAGCTTTTACGAAGCTATGTAAACGAAGTTGGCCTCTGGCATTCCATTGCTCACGATGTGAACATCAGTGACGGATTTATCGCTGATTTAAGAAGTAGACTTAACCAGGCCTATCATTACAAGAATGCTTAGTTGAAAAACCATTTTTTGAAACTTGACTCAATAGTTTGTTTTTTCGTTTACCCAATCTAAAGATTTCTCCCATCTTTCCCAAGAAAGATCTGAGATTGGCTGCATTCCGACCACTGCTTTTTCCAAGTCTACTAGCTCTCCGTGACTATGCAGCGCAAGGTCACAACCCACCTCAAGGCAGCGTTGAATTCTCTCGGGCATCGTTCCGGAAAGTGCCTTCATGAACAGACAATCTGTGACCAGCACTCCTTTAAAACCAATCCAATCACGAATGATGTCGCTGATGATTTTTTTAGAGAGTGTGGCCGGCCATTTGTCATCGAGTTCAGGGAATAGCAAGTGACTGGTCATGCCCCATGGAAGGTCAGCTAGCATCTGAAAAGGAAGAAAATCTGACTTTTTCAAAAAATCCTCGGTCTCTCGAACAATCGGCAGTTCTTCGTGAGGATCTACAGCGGCTCGGCCATAGCCTGGCAGGTGCTTGACCGTTGGAATTACTCCGGCCTCACCTAGCCCGTTAGCGCAGGCTCTAGCAAATGCTGCGACATCATTGGGATCGGAAGCAAAAGCTCGATCTCCAATTACGTCATGTGCATCGGGTATTAGTAGGTCGGCTACAGGAGCAGCATCCACCGTAATGCCCAAATCTTTGAGTCCTTTCCCAAGTTGCCAATAATTTTGGTGAATCCTTTGTTGGCTTTTCTCCTTGGTTCCCCCATCTTCCACGAGTGATCTTGCGGAGGGATAACACTTCCAATTGGGCTGAGGCAATCTCTGAACCCGCCCCCCTTCTTCATCAATCAAGATGGCAAGATCTTCACGATCACAAACTTCGTGAAATTGTTGAACCAACCAGATGATTTGCTTTGGTTCCTTCAGATTTCTTGCAAATAGAATAAAGCCAAAGGGGGAGACCTTCTGAAAAAAATCAGCCCATTCTTTTTCAATCTCCAAGCCTGGGATTCCAAAAATAATGGGAAGTACGGGTTTTTTATCCATGAATGGGGAACTCAAATATGAATGTAGGGAGCTGGTTTGAGAATTTTTGAAAATATCAGAAAGACATTTTCTTTGATTTAGTGAAAGCCACAAATAGTTAAGAAAAGAAAAACTAAAATAACCGTAGCAACTTCTGGCCCTTCAAAAAAAAGTTGTCTGATGAATCGAGCTGTTGTAATTTCGCGCCTGCGATTGAGGTTCTCAAGGGCACAATCAGGGTCTTTGAGCAAATACGATTTCAATGAGGGTTTTTTTCGCCTCATCTGTTCATTGGAGCTCGCATGAAAAAATCGGGAATTTCACGAAGACGCTTTATTGAATACACGGGTGCAGCTGGTCTGGGTATTGGTCTCAGCTCGGTATTGCCTCAGATTTCGCTTGCCAAAACAGGCATTAAGGTAGCTTCAGGTGCCGCAAATCCATTGGGTTTGGCAGCAAATACTCAGGCTGAGGGTGTTTTCTTCAGTGGTGGATTCGGTCACGCTTATATCGAATACGCTGCAGAAATTTTTGCAGAAGTCCACCCAGGCAGCAGCATGTCGGTGGAAGGAATACAGAGAGTTGGTGAACGCTTACGGCCCAGAATCATCGCAGGGAATCCACCAGACGTAATTGACAACAGTGGTGCTGGTAATCTGGACACGGGAGCCCTGGTTGGTGAAGGTGAAATCATGGATCTTGGGCCCCTGATGTCAGCACCAGCTCTTGATACTCCAGGTAAAACATTTGGGGAGACCTTGTTTCCTGGTTCACAAACTTCTGGTCTTTTCGACGGCGTACAGCGCTACGTGAACATTGCTTTTACAGTCTTTGGAGTGTGGCATAGCAAGTCTCTCTTTGAAGAGAAGGGCTGGAATTACCCAACCACTTGGGACGGAATGCTCTCACTTTGTGACACCATCAAGTCATCGGGCATTGCACCTTGGACCTATCAAGGGAAATATCCTCAATACATGCTCTTTGGTCTCTTAGAGCCAATGGTCTCAAAAATTGGTGGGCCACAGATTTGGAAAGATGTTGATAACTTGGTTCCTGGCGCTTGGGAGCATCCTGCGATGCTACAAGCACTGAACATGATGAGGGCCTTGCATGACAACGGCTACATTATGGAAGGTACTCCTGGATTGACCCATACAGAATCTCAGGCTGAGTGGCTGCAGAAGAAGGCGGCCTTCATTCCATGTGGAACCTGGCTAGAAAATGAGATGCGCAGCATCACCCCGGTTGGATTCGACATGGTCATCAAGCCAGTACCATCTGACGATGCTTCCAAATTAAGCTGGATTGATGCGAGTTCCGGTGAGCCATTCATGGTCTTTTCAAATGGGAAAAATCCAGTTGCAGGCATGGAGTTTTTACGCTGCTTGCTGAGCAAAGAATCTGCAAAGTGGTTTGCCCAAAATGTTGGTTCGATTATGCCAGTGGTTGGTGGAGCAGAGGGAGTGGATTTGAGTTCTGCGATGACTTCTGCACTCACCGCAGTGGAGAATGCAGGGCCAAATATCCTAGACAGACCATCTTTCCCAGGCTGGTATTCTGACATCTACAGCGAAGTCAAGGATAGCATGGGTGCATTGCTGACAGGTCGTGCCAGCGCAGAGGAATTCATCGAGAGAGTTCAAGAGGCTTCCGACGAAGTTCGTGAAGATCCTGATATCGTCAAATTTAAACGAGCCTAATTGTAAAGGCTTCCTTCCTTCCAGGGGTAGATTTAAAACCTTTTTGAATCTACCCACGGGGCTTTTTAAGTTGTAAGCCCCCTGCTCCCTCAGTTCCATCAAACTTTGGTATGCGCCGCCACAAGTATAGGATTATCATTCCATTCCTGGCTCCTGCCCTCATTCTATACAGCCTTTTCGTCATTTACCCCTACGCGCAGGCAATGTATGTGGCCTTCACAAAATGGAAAGGCCTCCGAAAGTCTCCGAGATTTGTGGGTCTCGACAACTTTGAAAAAATGCTTGGTGATGATCAATTCTGGAATGCACTCTCCAACAATCTGATTTATCTTGTTTTTTTGCCAATTATAACTCTTGGTTTTGCTTTGTTCATGGCCTTTATGATTTCTCAAAAGGTCCGGTTCAGTAATTTTTATCGGGTTACTTTCTTCTTTCCACAAGTGATGTCTGTGGTAGCGATCGGGATTCTTTGGAGTTTCGTTTATCATCCAACCATCGGCATTTTTAGTTCATTGCTCAAAGCAGTTGGCATTGAGAGGCCACCGATTTGGCTGGGGGATCCAGATACAGCCCTCTGGTCGATTGTGGCTGTAACGGTTTGGCAGTCGGCAGGATTCTTTATGGTGATTTTCATGGCTGGCATGCTCTCTATCCCAAAATCACTTTATGAAGCGGCAGCGCTCGATGGGGCTGGTAGAGGATCAACCTTTTTTCGAATCACATTTCCCTTACTTTGGGAAAACACTCGATCTTCGCTCGTTTTCATCACTGTCATCGCGATGGACATGTTTGGCATTACCTTCACGATGACTCAGGGAGGACCTGATCGGTCGACTGATGTGCTGGCTACGCTCTTATACGAACACGCGTTCTTACATAGTCGTTTTGGATATGCCACTAGTATTGCGATGGTTTACTTTGTCATTGTAATCGTTCTGACATTACTGATTTTCCGTGTGACGCGTCGAGAGACGATTGAATTCTAGGTAGGAGTTCGCATGTACCAAGTGAGCCGCTGGTCTGCGGTATCCACACAAACGGTTCTGATTGGTTGGGCAGTAACCGTGATCTTTCCAATGATCTGGATGATCTATAGTTCGTTTAAGACCGATCAGGAATTGTTCTTCAGCCCATGGGCCCCACCCGTGGAACTGCAGTGGGATAACTTCGCGAGAGCCTGGACAAAAGCTCATGTGGGAGATTATCTATTGAATACTCTGATTGTGGTTGTGCCTGCTCTGCTGTTGACATTAATTATCTCTGCGATGGCAGCTTATGTTTTGGCACGATTTGAATTTGTTGGGAGGCGTTTCCTCTTCTACATGTTTCTTTCTGGAATGCTATTCCCTGTATTTCTAGCCCTAGTGCCGCTCTTTAACTTGGTAAATCAATTAAAGATGCTCAACACCTTCCATGGATTGATTCTAGTCTACATCGCCTATTCTCTTCCCTTCACCATTTTCTTTCTGACAGGCTTCTTCAAAACTCTCCCAACTGAAATAGAAGAATCAGCGATTATGGATGGTGCTAATCCCTATCAGGTGTTCTTCAAGGTGATGCTACCAATGGCGTCACCTGGATTGATCAGCATGGGCATTTTCAACTTTTTGGGGATGTGGAACCAGTATGTTTTGCCCCTGGTATTGATCAGTGATGAGAGTAAGTACATGCTCTCTCAAGGTCTGGCATTCATGCTGTTCAAGCAATTCTATGAGAATGACTGGAGCGCTCTGTTTGCAGCGTTAACAATCATTATGGTGCCTACATTAATTGTATATATAACGTTTCAAAAGCAGATTCAGGATGGCATCACGACAGGTGCTTTAAAGGGTTGAAGTTATTAACTTTACTTGCTTTATGGAAATCGAATGAAAGTTCTTCTTGCGGGGGGCAGTGGAAGGGTAGCAACCCTAGTGATCCCCTTTCTCAAAAAGCAGCATGAGCTACGAGTCTATGATCGAAATCCCCCAGTGGATCAGTCATTGGAATTTCTTCAAGGAGAATTAACAGATCCTGTTGGTCTAGAAAAAGCCGTTGAGGGGATGGATGCTTTGATTTATCTGGCAATGGGTAGCGAAGACTGGGACACCTGGCAAGGGGTTGACTCTGCGTACGACGTGAATGTCAAGGGTCTACATTTCTTGATGAGAAGCGCTCAGGCAGCAGGGATTCAACAAGCTGTATATTGCAGCAGTATGTCGGTCTATGCGGATCTCCGGAAGCGCTACTTTCAAGATGAGGAAATCCCACCAGATGAAACAGCGCTTTATGGTTTCACGAAGTGGCTTGGAGAGGAAATTTGCCGCAATGCCTGGCGAAGATGGGGAATGCATACTAATGCTCTGCGTCTCTGTCATCCTACCTTGAAAGAAAAGTGGCTGAGCGAGACCCAACAAGGAGTTACTACAATAGCGACAACTGATGAAGATGTTGCCTCTGCAATGCTGGCAGCACTTGAACTGAAGGCAGGTTTTCAGGCTTTCATGATCAGTGGAGACTATGCGCAAAAAATTATGTGCATGACCAAGGCTGAACGAATGTTGGGTTGGACGCCAAAGGCTAGACCAGCCACATAAAGCTTATTTGGTAATTGATATTTCATTAGATCTGCTTCATCAAAATCCTGAGTCTGCTGAACAAACCTAACAATCTAGGAGGAATGAAAATGGCTTTTATGGTAAAGAAACGTGGAAAGTTAACCTACTACTATGAGGGTGAAGATCCTGTCTTGTCAGCAATGGTGGTAGAAGAACAACCTGATGGAGACCTAAGAATTCACTTCTCAGGGCTTACCGGAGGGCACTCTGCAACAAAGGTTCTTCAGTTGGATTCAGTCACAAGCATGGAACCTGCGATTGAAGTTCCACTGGTCTTTCGTTGCTGGGAATATTGGTTACAGGAGGCTGGAATCTGTCAGTCGATCGCAGAAATAGACTTCATCGAAATTCACGCATTTGGAGCTCAACCAAAATCTCCCAGCCCCCTCTCTGATCCAGCAGGTTATCGCAAAGAGCAGGAACGAGTACGTGCAGAATATGCAAAGGCTTACCGTAATTTCTTCAAGGAGAAATGTCCTCAAAATGGAGTTCCAGCTCGTTTTACTGTCCATGTTGTCGACTTTCCGGATGAAGCCGCCTCCTATGAGTTCTATGGTGTAGGTCTGTTGCAGCAAGATCATGGTGAATGAGATTCAGAGACACAGAGCGCTGACGTAATGAAGATTCATCATTGCTAAACCATATGTTTCCCGAAAGGAATCCATGAGTTCGAATTACAAATCGCTTGGGATTCGGCCTGTTATCAATGCGAATGCTACCCTCACGAAACTTGGTGGTTCACTGATGCCTGCAGAGGTTCGTCAGGCGATGCAGGATGCTGCACAATCCTTCGTTGACATGCATGATCTTCAGCAGAAAGTGGGGGTCCGCTTGGCAGAAATCACACGGAATGAAGCTGCCTTCGTAAGTTGTGGCGCTGCGACAGGGTTGCTGCTGGCTACGGCTGCATGCATCCAAAAAGTTTCCGGAGCAACCTATGAGAGCTTCCCCAATCCCCCTGGAACACAGAATGAGGTCATTGTTCAAAGGATGCACCGAAATCCATACGACTATGCTGTGAGGCAAGCAGGTGCCTCTTTGGTGGAAATTGGGACGATGGATGGAACTTCCCTAGAGGACTTGGAAAACGCTTACAGCGCTTCAACTGTTGCTATTTTCTGGTTTCAGGGTGCGATGAATCAGCCGAATGAACTCTCTTTGGAAGATGTCATTCAATCCGCCAAAAAGCGGAGTGTACCTGTCATTGTGGATGGAGCTGCCCAGCTGCCACCTGCTAATAATCTTTGGAACTTCACACATTTAGGGGCTGATCTGGCAATTTTCAGCGGAGGTAAGGACTTGTCAGGCCCACAAGCATCGGGACTAGTAGTTGGAAAGTCGGAATGGATTGAGCGGATCAGGATATTGGGTGCTCCCAACCATGGAGTGGGAAGACCGATGAAGGTAGGCAAGGAGGAAATGATGGGCCTCTTGGCAGCAGTAGAACGCTACGTGAGCCTTGATCACAAACAGTTGCTGGAAGTTTACGAGCGTCGTGTTCAGATCTGGATCCAAGGCTTGAACGGAAAAGGTGGACTCTCAGCCAAAAGAGATTATCCCAATGAAGCCGGACAACCTGTCCCCAGAGCCCTTGTTCAGATTCCCGACAATTGGTCAAAGGATCAACTTGTAGACAAATTGATGGCAGGCGAACCTGCAGTATCTGTTGCGCCCTCTGAGAGACTAAACGCCATTTTTCTCAATCCAATGACGGTGAGTGATGAAGAGACGCAGATTGTGTTGGAGCAGATTCTCAAGGTAATCAACTAATTTGTTATCTTTTGCCATCAATCTGAATCAACGATGTTTTTGAAATAAAGGAGTTTTGTGCCCAAACCAAATCTATCTGCTCATCCTACGGAAGTGGTCAAACCGTATGACTTTGACCACTTTTGGCAGGAAATCATGGCGGAAGTCGACTCCATCCCACTGAATGCCGCGATTGAGTTGGATCCTTTGCGTTCCAGTGAGGAAGTCGAGGTGTTCGAAGTCAAATATGACAGCCTTGATGGTTTGCGAATCGCTGGCTGGTATTGTCTGCCTAGAGAAAGAACCAAACCTCTTCCTGCCCGTGTTTTCTATCCAGGCTACATCAGTGAGCCAACCCTGCCAAAATCACATGCTGCCCAAGGTTATTCTACCTTTGGTGCTGCACCACGGGGCAAATTACGGAGCAATGCTGCATTCAATCCCGGATATCCCGGATTGTTAACTCACAACATCAATGATCGAGACCATTATGGTTACAAGGGATTTTACATTGATGCAGTGCGGGTGATTGATTTTCTACTTGAGCAACCAGAAGTAGACTCAGATCGGATTGGAATCCAAGGGAGTAGCCAGGGTGGTGCATTGACTCTTGTTGTGTCCGCACTCCGTCAACAAGTTAGAGCGGCCTCAGCTGGAGCCCCTTATCTTGCGGGAGTCGTTGATGCCTTTAAGTTGACCCGAACTTATCCGTATGAGGAGATCAACGATTATCTGGGAATTCAACCAGAACATAGCTCTGCGATAGCGAATACTTGGAATTATTATGACTGCTTTAACTTTGCAGAGCGGATTCAATGTCCAATTATTGTCTACATTGGCCTGCAAGATGACGTCTGCCCCCCAGAGACTGCATATCCCTTGATGGAAAAGATTGGTACGTCGAATAAAAAGCTCTACGAATACGAAGGACATGGTCATGACGCCAATCATCATGAGCATGATCATGTGGTGGATGCTTTTTTTGACGACCAATTGAAACCAGCGCGATCTTGAGTCACCGAGCTCTGAAAAATACAAGGAATCATGAAACCAAAGGACTTTGATCAATTTTGGGCTGGTATTGAAAGCGACTTGAATTCAGTGGTCCCAGAGCCTGAATTGAAGGAACTTCCCATTCGCAGCAAACCTCAATTCACTGTGTACGGGTTGTGGCTATCAAGTGTGAAAGGTTATCGAATCTTTGCTTACTACAGTGTGCCAAAAGGTGAAGGACCTTTCCCAGTCATTTACCATCTCCCAAACTATGGGAGCGTGGTTCACATCCCACCATTTGAAGAGCGTTGTAAATATATCTGTGTAGCCTTGTGTCATCGAGGCCAACGACTCTCTGATGAGCCTTTTGCGGCTGCATACCCGGGTTTATTGACCTTGGGTATTGAAGCTGCGGAATCTTACATTTACCGTGAGATTGCTGGAGATTGCTTGTCTGTCATGGAATTTTTGAAAAGTCGTGAAGAAGTGGACCGTCGAAGAATTTGCTTACTTGGTGGTGAATTAGCGCTTTGGACAGCAGCCCGTAGATCTGAGGCAGCGGCACTGCACTATACCCCTGCGCTCCATTACAACTCCCTGAAGAGAGCATCTCAGACTAGCAACTATCCTCTCGAAGAATTCAACGATCACTTACGAGGCTCAGCATCCTCTCGATTGTCCGTAGAGAAAACTCTGTCTTATTTTGAACCAGTTCATCACGCTCCAAATGTTCAAATGCCCACCATGTTAGTTGAAGACTCTGTGGGGTTCTGTGATGCTTTGTTTGAGGCTTTTGCCGGGCCTGTTGATAGAGTGCCTTTTCAGCACTCGAGTTATCGAGATGGGGTTCGACAAGCAAACTGGATTGCAGACAAGCTTGATAATGGCCAGCCGATCCTACCAGCCCATTGGTGCTAGATTTTCGGTCAATCACAATTTCACTGGAATCGTAGACTGCACTCAGCATGATTTGACCCCTGAACAGCGAGCAGTGGATGAATCAACTGAGTTAAAGTGAGATGATCCCCAAGGCTATCTTCGACTGAAATATTTGCCTCATCTACCCGGAACACCGTTAGGTCTGCGTTCTGGCCAACTTTCAACCAATCTTTACCCTCAGTGGGGTCTAAAAAGGAAGAGGGTCTTGTTGATCCAGCTGCAATGACTTGATCCAGCGGCATTCCCAGATTCAAAAGTTTTGAAAGGGTTGTAGGCAGGTCGTAGGCGGGTCCCTTGATGCTGTTGCGGTGCAGGTCGGTGCTAATCAAATCTGTTTCAATTCCCTGCTCTCTCGCAAAGCGCATCACCTTGAAGGAAAAAGAGGCTGCACCATGCCCAACGTCCAATAAAACCCCTCGAGCTCGAGCTTCGTGGACAGCGGCAAGTGACCTTGGATCCTCCATCAGATTACCCCCGGGTTTCCCATGAAAGGCATGGGTGACCACATCCCCTTCCTCAAGAAGATCAAGCACGTCTTCCAACAAGGGTGGTGGTTCCCCAACATGGACGATCAGTGGCAAGCCTGCGACACGGGCTACCTTCCTAGCTACTCGTACCGCTTCAGCCCCCAAGTCTCCAGTTATGACCTGACTAGCCCTGCACTTGATCCCCCGAATTAGTTCAGGATAATTCTCAATGGTTTTTAAAGTTCGTTCGACATTGACTGAGCGAAACCCAAGAGAAAGTTCACTGATTCGATTGCAGGCGACAAGCCCGATGCTGCCGATGTTCAAGAACGCAAAGAGTCTCTCCTTGGCCTGTTTAGCAATGAATTCTGAAAACCCAACAAAGTTGGCTTCCCCTGCAGAGCCACAATCCACTAAAGTAGTCACTCCAGTTTCAAGTCCAGCCTGTTCAGGCCGGATGGAGATGTCGGTCGCCCCAAAATAAACGTGTACGTGCAGATCCACCCAACCTTTCGAAATCAGGGCATCTTCAAATACATACTCTCTAAGACCCTTTGGGTTGTCCAGCTGAGATCCAAGGCGCGAGATCTTACCGTCTTCGATTTCAAGATCAATTGGTTGTGATGCGGTATTTGGGCTGTTCAAAGGGGTGACTTTTCTGATGATCATTGGGTTCCTTCTACAAATCATTTATTTGAAAATGCGAGATTTTGCTGCCCATCATTCCAGCAAGGTAACTTTTTCATCCGACCAAAAGTATGAACTTAAGGAATTTAGTCGAGCAATTTTTGGTGATTTAGACATCATTTATCAAAATTCAGTTGTCTTTTTCCTTAGAAATTGACTTATGTCCCTGATAATTTTTTTCTTATTCGAAAAGGAAATCATTACCATTCCAATGCGAACGAAGTTAAATAGTTCAATATCAACTATCTAGGGTAGATATGCAGAAACCAAAAATTGGATTTATCGGCTTGGGACTGATGGGCTCAGCTATGGTAGAGAGACTTCAATCGCTGGGATATGAATTGATAGTCAAAGGCAATCGCAGTCGTCAGAAAATTGAGGAAGCAGTATCTAGGGGAGCTGTCGAGTCAGTCTCAGCAAAGCAGATGGCAGAACAAGTCGAGATTGTGATGTTCTGTGTGGATAATTCCCAAAGTGTGGAATCTAACATTTACGGTGACGCAGGAGTCCTTTTGGGAGTGAAAGCGGGCACAATTGTTATCGACTTTGGCACTTCTTTGCCCTCTTCGACTTTAAAGATTGCAAAAGATTTGGCTGAGAAGGGAGCATTCTACTTGGATTGTCCCTTGGGGCGAACCCCAGCACATGCAAAGGATGGCAAGCTAAATATCATGGGGGCTGGGGAGGAGGTGGTCTTCAATCAGGTAAAACCAGTGCTGGATGATCTGGGGGAGAATATTTTTTACCTAGGTTCGTCAAGTACTGGGAACAAAATCAAACTCATGAACAATTTTTTTGCGATGACTACAGCCTGTGCCATGGCAGAGGTCTTCGCGATGGCTGATGCGGCGGAGGTTCCCCGAGATAAAGTTTATCAAGCCATGTCAGCGGGGCCTTTACGTTCGGGCATGATGGATTTTATTCGGAACTATGCCATCGATGGGCAGATTGATCTCGCTTTCTCTTTAGAGAATGCAGTGAAAGATATCAACTACTACGTCCAAATGGCTGAGGATCTCAAAACGACTTCTCGAATGGCAATTGGCGCGCAGTCAACCCTGGCAGAAGCTGCGGGAATGGGACATGGGGCGAAGATGGTCCCGCAGATGGTTGATTTCTTGAGTGAGTATTTGCGTCAACCACCCAAAACCTAACATTCAGGCAATGTTCGGTAAAATAATGCAAGCAAGGTTTAATAAGCCTTGCTATCAAATTCCTAAAGGAATATTCTCCGCCGGTACTTCGCACTAGTGAAGATACTCAATGTCAACTCGCTATGGAGAGAAACATGAAAACGTGGATGATTTCAAAAACAGCCAAATCGATTCTGTCAAAGGTGATTGGAATCGGACTCGCCACGAGCATGGCTTTTGTTGGGGCAACCACCACGGTCTACGCCAAGAAAATTACCCTGCACGGTGCCAGCCAGTTTGATGAGACTCACTCCTATACTCGCTTGATGCGACGCTTCGAGGAACTCACCAAAATGTATTACAACGGTCCCGATGAGCTTGAATTTGTGATGCACCTAAACAGCGAGTTAGGGCTGGAGAAGGATTATGTCGCCTACATGAACCAGGGAATCTCGGTTGACTACGCTGTCGCCTCTCCTTCCCACATGTCGACCTTTTCACAGATGGCAACTCTGATGGATCCACCAATGCTTTTCAGAGATCCAGCTCACTGGAGCAAAGTGCTGACAAGTGGCGTGTTTGGACCGATTGAAGAAGATATTTACAAGCGCGCTGATATCAAAATTATTGGCTATGGCGGGGGTGGAATTCGGCACCTGATCGTCAACAAGCCAGTCCGTAACATGTCCGAGATCAGTGATGTACCGATTCGTGTGATGGGTGCTCCGATTCAAACCCAATTGTTCAATGCTTTTGGGATGGCTCCATCCGTGATCGCTTACTCTGAAGTCTACAATGCAATTCAGACCGGTGTGATTGATGCCGCGGAGAATGAAGCTGCCGGGATTCAGCAGATGAAATTTTACGAGGTTGGACCAAATATCTCCCTCACAGCGCACTCCATTACCGTGCGACCACTGGCCATCAGTGGCAAGACCCTCCGAAGTCTTCCTGCAGATCTACAAACAGCAATTATTCAGGCTGGAAAAGATGCTGGCGCCTACGGTCGTGTAGTTGAAATGACCGAGGGGCAAGGAATTTTGACCAAGCTTGAGTCTGAGGGCAAATTGAAGACGGTCAACTTTACCGAACGTCAGAAGTTGATTGATGCGGCGATGCCTGTTCTTGAAGAGTTCTTTGCAGATAATGATGCTGCGGATCTCTATAAAGCTATCCAAGCTATCGAGTAACCCACTTTTAAAAAGGGGGCCCAATAGGCTCCCTTGAAATGACTCAAGACCATGATTTTTGAGTTTTATCACAGGTTTCTCCGAGGCCTGCTCACAGCCTTGATGTTTCTGCTGTTAATCCCAGTTTCAATGCAGATGCTCTCCAGATATACGGGTTTGATTCCAAGGTACATCTGGACTGAGGAAATGGCCCGATTCTGCTTCATCTGGATCATCCTCGTGGGCTCCATGGTCGCTGTTCGTGACAAGTCCCATTTTATTGTAGATTTGATACCTGAGCCGAAGACACAACGCGGCAAGGTGATTTGGGAACTGATACCAGATTTCATGATGACTTGTGTTGCTGTCATCTTCATCATTTGGGGTTGGCCACTGGTAAAGTTTGGATTGATGCAACAATCCGAAATGTCTGGATTGCCTATGATCTATATCTACGGAGCCTGGCCTTTGGCAGGGGCAACATGGTTCTTCTTTTTGATCGAAAAATTCATCAATAACCTGAAAACCTTGAAGGGTTCAGAATGACCGCGGGAGAAGTTTCAGCAATTCTTTTCCCCACATTTATCGCTCTCATTATCTTGAGGGTGCCAGTCGCCTTTGCGCTGGGGCTTGCGTGTGCTCCAGTGTTGTTACTTTCGGACCGCCTGACGCCCATCGTCTTGATGAACGAAATGTTCAAATCCTACAACGCTTTCATTTTGCTGGCAGTCCCCTTCTTTTTACTAGCCGCTAACTTAATGAATGCCTCGGGGATCACGGACCGCCTGATTCGTTTTTCCAGGGCCCTCGTGGGACATTTGACAGGAGGTCTGGGACACGTAAATGTCGTCGTTAGTATGCTATTTGCGGGTATCTCTGGTTCTTCAACAGCAGATGCTGCAGGGATTGGTTCGCTCCTGATCCCACAAATGAAAAAACAGGGTTTCTCCACTTCCTTTTCAGTGGCAATCACAGCTTGTTCGTCGGTGATGGGTGTGATCATTCCTCCTAGCATCATGATGGTGGTTTGGGGAGGATTGATGTCAGTTTCTATCGGAGGTCTCTTTCTAGCCGGTGTGGTTCCTGGAGTTTTGATCGCTGCCTCACAAATGTTAGCTGTATATATTTATGCCAAGTCTAATAATTATGAGACGACCCAACGATCAAACCTGAAAGAACTCTTTGTCGCCCTAATCCAGGCAATTCCTCCATTAATGACACCTGTCATCATTGTCGGTGGGATTGTCGGTGGCGTATTTACTCCTACTGAAGCTTCTGCTGTAGCTGTCGTTTATTCCCTTTTACTGGGAGTGATTGGCTATCGAACTTTAAATCTCAGTAAAGTCGTAAAAGCATTTTATGAAGCTGGCCGCTTCTCTGCAGTTTCATTGTTCTGCGTGGGAACTGCGTCGGCATTTGGCTGGCTGCTAGCGTATTACAAAGTTCCCTTGGCCATCGTAGAATTCTTGAAACCTTTTGGTGTGGGGCCGGTCAGTACTGGTTTGATCATCGCAGGGTCTTTTCTTTTCATTGGGATGTTCATTGACGCCATTCCAGCAATCATCATTCTTGGAACCGTTCTGCTCCCCTTAGCGCAATACGCTGGAATCCATGACATTCACTTCGCTATCATTGGCGTTGTCTCTCTTGCTTTTGGTTTGGTTTCCCCTCCTTACGGACTTTGCCTGATGATTTCCTGCGCGATCGGTGAGATCAAAATCATTGACGCCCTACGCCATGTGTGTTTTATTTTGATTCCAATGTTACTGATTCTATTAGTAATAATTCTACTGCCCGACCTCATCTTGTATCTACCCAGATGGTTGATGCCTCGTTTTATGTGAATTTAGAAAATGTCCCTGGAAATCACATCACTCAACCCAAAGTTATCAGATTTTGTTGCCCAGGTAGAGGGCATCTCATTGTCAGAACCACAGACCTCTGAAACTGTCGAAGCTCTCTTCAATGCTTTGGACACGTTTGCAGTGCTGGTTTTTCCAAATCAAGTATTGACGGATGAGCAGCACATTCGATTCAGTCGATACTTTGGTGATTTGGAGTTGGCTACCGGTGATTACATGAAGCAAGATGACCGGCGATTGCAGATGGAACTAAACGATATTTCCAATCTAGATCGTACAGGTGGAAAAATGGAGACTGCTGATCCAAAGAGGCTGTTTTCCCTCGGAAATATGCTTTGGCATTCAGATAGTTCTTTTAAGGCGATTCCGGCCCAATATTCAATCCTTTCGGCTAAGATCATTCCAACTACGGAAGGGGATACAGAGTTTGCGGACATGAGGGCTGCCTGGAGAGCCTTGGATGAAAAAACTCAGCAGAAATGTCTTGGTCAGGTAACTCTTCACAGTCAGCTCTATTCTAGAGGTGAATTGGGTTTTACAGAGTTCCGGGAAGATCAGCAGGAAGCAATGGTTCCAGTCAGGCAGGCTTTGGTTCGCAGGCATCCTAGAACCAAGAACATTTCCCTATATCTTTCTGCACATGCGGGCCTGATCGAGGGTTGGACGGTTCCCGAATCTCGAATCTTTCTAAAGCGGTTGACAGAGCATGCGACCCAGCGAGAATTCATTTATCGACATAAGTGGAGTGTCAATGACTTGGTGATTTGGGATAACCAAGCCACTATGCATCGTGCGATGGGCTATGACAACAAAGAGGTCCGCGACATGAGACGCACCACCATCGCGGGGGTTACTTCGTCGCTAGAAGAGATGCCAACTTAGGTGCTTCAGATGAAAGAAGACTAGAACCAATGGTTGCTGGTAAAGTGAATGATTTATTTATAATATATTAAATCATAAAAATTAATTAATTAAATATTTTCAATAATTTAAAATTTAATATCAATCCATTTTCTAGATTCTGCAGCCGCTAAGATTGCGTCCGCCACAGCCTGTGCACGCATGCCATGATAGAAGGATGGCGTGCACTCCCTACCCTCACGAATGGCACTAATAAATTCCCAAGCTTGATCATATCTAAACCGAATCAGAGGATCCCCCTCATTAGGATCTCTTGGTGAATCAGAACGCTTTAAAAATTCTGCTGGAACAGGTCGAATTCGGTAGGATTCTCCACGATTACTGAAAAGGATTTGGTGGGGATTATGTAGCTGATAAACTGCAGAAGCCTTGGTGCCGTTCAACTCAGCTTGATCGTGATCACCTCTTGGACCAAAGCCTTTGGTGAGCTTTCCCATTTCAAAAACCCCAGTTGTTCCATTCTCAAATTGGGCGATCCAGGCGACCCAATCCTCAACATCTTGGGGTGGGCATGGCTCTCCGCTGTTCGTGAGATCACGAGCTGCCCATTGTTTTGTGTGCGCGCATAACGAAGTGATGGGGCCTAGCAGCTCTTCTGCAAAATCAATCCGGTGAATGCCCATATCTCCCAGTTCACCGGAACCAGCCTGATCATAATACTGGCGCCAGCCTATCGCTCGTTCGCCCCAGTCCTGTAGTCGTTGGAACCTCGCGTGACGAATCTCGCCCAATGCTCCGGAGTGAACCAAATAACGTAAGTAGTTCATTGCAGGAACAAAGCGATAGGTGAAAGCTGTCATGTGCCGAAGTTTTGTTTTCTGGGTAGCCTCCAGAATTTCTTTGGTCTCTTGAAGATTCATTCCCAGTGGTTTTTCACAAAGCGCATGGGAACCGGCAGCGAAAGCTTTCAAAATCAGCAATCTGTGAGTGCAGTTAGGGGTTGCGATCACCACTGCGTCTGGTTTCATTTCCCTGAGCAAGTCATCAACATCTTCAAAGCAAGCTTGTACTCCCCACTCCCTGCTACGTCGCTCTCGCAGTGAAGCATCTGGGTCACAGATCCCTACAATTTCAACTCCGGGGATGCGCGAAAAACCAGGATAGTGGACGTGGGTACAGACACCACCCACCCCGATTAGGGCTACTCGAATCGTCTTTGAACTCATGGCTGACTCCTTTGAACTATTCTGACCATTCTAGGCGTCCATACATATTCATCTGAATCTGCATGGGGGGCCTTACTACGATCTAGCACAAGCATCGTATTTAGTGGAACATCCTGCCAGCGATAATCCTTATTCAATGGCTCAGAAGAAACAATCATCGTTTACCCCAGTCAGTAAGTGCCCCTGACATAATTTTCTGGGTAGGTTCGACCAATCCATTCCTGAACTTTAGGGTGTTTATCGACAGCTAAACAGGCGTGTCTAATTTTTGGAAAGTCTGAGAGTAGGTTTTTGGGCATCCCATCCAATAATCCAGAGGTAAACCATCCCAGAACTCGCCAAATTGCAATATCTGCTATGCTGATCGAAGTAGGAACAATCCAATCTGATCCCTCTTGAATCAAACGCTCTAACATGCCTAATTTCCTTTTCAGGGGACCATTTGCCAATTCTAACCGCGTAGCCAATTTTTGGTCTTCATCCTGGATTTGGTTTGTACTGGAAACCATTGTGTTCAAATCAGTAGCAAAATCGATAAACTGATCGATTTGCGCAGCCTTGAGGTGATCATCAGTTGGGTAAAGCCCTGATAATTTTCCACAAAATCTTGCGATGCCACCTGTTTGGGCGATCGATGTTCCGTCTACTACAAGAACTGGCATTTGATGGAAAGGCATGACGGTGCCATCATCTAATTTTCCGGACTCCTTTGCCCTGAGGAACTCTTCTCGATCTATTCGTAAATCCTCGAATTCCACGTCTCCAATAAAGAGGGTGATTCTACCAACTTCAGCTCTCCAAAAAGGCATGTTTGTGTAAATAAATCTCAACTGCATACGATTTGACTTTCCAATATGATTAAGTAATCGAGAGACGAAACTTGATGAAACACCGGATGGATATTACTCTTCGCCTTTCATTCGTCAAGAGAGTGATTGAGGAAATTATGGAAGCATTAGCTCAGTTCAAAGGTAGATCCTCCGAGCAAAGAATTTTGCGGAATGAAAAGATTGGCTCAAATGATCATCGAAAAGATAATTAGATTAATAAGATCAGTATTTTTAGGTTGAATGATGGAAAACAATGAAGGGCTTACTGGTGCTCAGCTCCTTGTCCAGAGTCTACAAAATCTTGGTGTAAAAAATAGCTTTGGAGTTCCTGGGGAATCCTACCTGGCGGTATTGGATGCTCTTCATGATGCTGACATTCAATTCACCCTTTGCCGACAGGAAGGGGCAGCCAGTTTTGCAGCATGTGCGTCGGGCAAGCTGACTGGTATGCCAGGGATCTGTTTTGTGACTCGGGGGCCAGGAGCAACCAATGGCTCAATCGGTGTTCATTCTGCTCGTCAAGACAGCTCTCCAATGATTCTATTCGTAGGGCAGGTTGGCGTTGATCAGAAAGACCGAGAGGCTTTTCAGGAAGTGGATTATCGGGCTTTCTTTGGTCCATTGGCCAAATGGGCTACCGAGATTGACAACGCTGAGCGCATTCCAGAGATCGTTAGCCGTGCGTGGCGCCTTGCCTTATCTGGTCGGCCAGGACCAGTCGTGATTGGACTACCCGAAGACATGTTGACCACTCAAACGTCTGTCGAACCTTGTCAACCAATTAAATTAGCTGAGGCTGGGGTTGATCTATCTCAAGCAGAAGCTCTAACAGGTATTCTGAACGAGGCGGAGCGACCGCTGATCCTTATTGGGGGAGGAGGCTGGAAAGAAGTGGGCAAATCCGCTTTGCAGAAGTTTGCAGAGCTTCATAACTTTCCTGTTTCAGCAATTTTTCGCTATCACGACCTCATTGATAACAATAGCCCAGTGTATGTTGGAGACGCCGGTGTTGGAATGGCAGTTCACCTCGCTGAGATGATAAAAAATTCAGATGTGATTTTGGCTATCAATGCACGCCTGGGTGAGGCTGCTACGCAATCTTGGTCACTCTTGGAAGCGCCTTATCCTCGTCAGAAATTGATTCACGTTCACGCCTCAGACCGAGAAATCGGCAAAATATATCAGCCTCATCTTAGCTTTCATGCAAACCCAAACCAGTTTGCGCAGTTTCTTGAGAGCTTGGAAATTAGCGGTAAAAATCTTTACCACAGAACGACGTGGATTGCTAAGGGCCATTCCGACTATCTTTCATCCTTGATAGCTCCTCCACAAAACAGCCCTGTGGACATGTCAGCAGTGATGAAGATCCTGCAAGATCGGCTAGAGCCAGACGCCATCTTAACCAACGGGGCAGGTAATTTCGCATTTTGGCCAAATAAACACTTTTGCTTTGGTCCAAGACATAGGTTGCTGGCGCCACAGAGTGGGGCTATGGGCTATGGACTGCCAGCAGCAATCGCTGCGGCTCTCGCCTATCGTGATCGGCAGGTCGTCTGCTTTGCTGGTGATGGCGATCTACAGATGGGATTGGCTGAACTCGGCACAGCTGTTCAGCATGGCGCTAGAATGGTAATTTTAGTTTTAAACAATGGAGCGTATGGAACTATTCGGATGCATCAGGAGAGGAAGTATCCAAGTAGAGTTTCTGGAACGAATCTGCACAATCCCGATTTTGCTGCTGTTGCAGAAGCTTTTGGAATGAAGGGTTTTTGTGTTAGGCAAACGGAGGATTTTGCAGAGGCCTTCGAACAGGCATCTGAGTCAAAAACTGGGGCTCTGCTTGAATTAATAGTCAGTGTCGAGGCGATCACCCCAACGAAGACTATTGCTGATCTTCGTTCCGGTGTCTAGTTGAATAATTTGCAGGAGGATCTTGTTGAACCGCTGCCTTTAGCGGCCTAAATATTCGAAGGGAATATTGATGGGTTCTAATTAAGTTTGCAGAGATGTCTTTAGCATAATCCCTCGACTAAAATACGTTTCTCACAATTTCAAACAACTCCAGAACGACTCGGGAAAAGGAGTATAAAATCACTGCTCCACAGAGAGTAAGGTCTCCTTCCCCTTTCGTTGGATGAAAGAGCATTACCATCGCCGAAGGAATCTCCAAAGCTTCGCTTTCCACCCTTCTTTGTCGGAATAAAATCAAAATGGTGAAGGCTCCACCAAGTAGAATTAACCAAACGACCATAAACTAGCCCCCCGCTAAAACCTTTGAAAGACACTCATGTCTCTATGATTCTAAGCAATTCTGAATCCAGAACAATTCATTCAACACACGAACATTTATTTTTTCATGTCCAAGTTCTAGTTTCAGAAATTTAATTAGAAAAGCAGTGGGACTATTTGGGAAGAACTGTGAGGGAGATAAATGAAGAGTAACCCCAGCCTTTTTGCGGCTGAGGTTGGAAAAAAATATTATTTTTTAGTGCTGATGAACTCTTAGTCTCCCCAAGCTCCGTGGAATTCATAGGCAACAGCTGGTTGATCACCCACAACCCATGCATCGTGTCCAGGCTGGATCGCATAGGCGTCTCCACCCGAATAAGTCACCTCAGTTCCATCGTTGTGACGACAAGTTACTGTCCCAGAAACAATTACCCCAATGTGCTTGGCTTGGCAGCTTTCAGTGCCAACAACTGGTTTGATATCTTTCGACCACTTCCAACCTGGTTGCACTGTTAGTTTTATGACTCTTTGACCACCGACATTAACCGTCTCAACCCTTGCGTTGCTTGGAGTGCTGAGCTCGTCCGCATTGTTGGCGAAATTTTTTACCTCAATGGAAGCCATGGATACACCTAAATTAATATGTTATGTGAAGAATTGCGGAATAAACATGATCCCGTGGACTTGGAATAAAAACCTTCTAGCAGGTTGAAGGCAAGCATACAAATAAAAATTCAGTTAAGCAAGAATATACAAGGATCTAAATCACTCCATAGGAGTTCACAAGCCAAGCGAAAACAACTACGTAGAGAACCAAGACCAAAATTAAAGAATAGGAAGTGGGATTCATATATTTTACTCCTGAAAAAAGAATTAGGGGCGATTGCTCAATGCCACTCAGCAAATTTGGAAGCCAAACTATTTGAAATGTACTGGAAATACAGGTAATGAGATAAAAATGTCAATTAAAAGGTAGCTAATGGCAAGGTAAGTTCCAAAATTAGCTAAGAAACCATTATTCGGTTAATGAAAAGAAAGTTCCTGCAGAGTCAGGAACTTACTGTGCCAATCTAATGGGAAGAAACCCCTCTTTCGAAAGCAAACACTGGATCAGATGCAGCAATCTTTTTTCTCAAAAATATAACAGATTGTCTATGAAATCATGGTTTTAATAAAATTTTGATTAAACTTAAGAATCATTTGTATCGAGCATTTCCTCAAACTTCCGCGCTCTGACTTTCTTAACAATAAAATCAATATTCTTGATGGTCTTTCGGAGTTCCTCGTCTTTCTCAAGACTCCCCTTTGCTTGAGTCATGCTTTGGATGATGACCCCGATGACTAGATTTAAAATTACTAGACCGCTGATGATGATGAAGCTAATAAAATAGAACACTGCTGTCAGCGGCATTTTTGCTGGGTTTATACACAACTCTTGGTTGTCCCCATATCCATACTCAGCACAACTGTACATTTGAATGTACATCAGGTCGGTCCAGTCCTCAAAAGTAGCGGCTCGAAATAATGACACCATGCTGATTGGGAGATCGCCGAAATGGATGGGGTCATTTTTTGAAAAAACTGTGGTGCCAATCACCCCGTAAATATAAATCAAGAGTAAGAGCAAAATTCCCACAAAGCCAATGGGTTTGGTACTCTGAAGCAATGAAATGACAATGATTCTAAGTTGAGGAACTTGGCGGAAGATTCTTGCGAAGCGTAAGAGTCTGATGACCCTGAGGATGAATGGATAAGACCCAAAAGGTAGGAATGATCCAACGACAAGGAGGCTATCAAAGACGTTCCATCCATCGGAAAAGAAGGCGAAAGGCTTGTTCCATTTTGGTAAGAAACGAATAAGAATTTCGACGAGAAAAATATACTTGATGACTGTGTCTATTGAATAAAACAAGGTGGGATAATCCGAAACCAATGCTTCACTGGTTTCTAGACCCACCACAACTCCGGTCAAAACGATGAACAAATTTATGGAGTTTTGAAACCATTGGCTTTGCTCAATATTGCTCAGCCAACGAAGGGGATTCGCTGTGGGTTGGTCATACCCTATACCTGGCTCGACCCCAAGATTCTCTAGCAGCAATTCGTAGACGATTTTTTCCTCATCAGTGAATTCATCATCCGAGAAGATAATTTCCTCGACCATTGTTCGAATGCTGATTTTTTGTTGATCATCGATGTTGTTTAGTTTTCTGAGATTCCCACCCACTTTCTGAATCTGGCTCTCCAGGTCAAGGTCTTTAAGGTTTTGGTAGGCCTCATTGTAATAGACTCTAATATCTGGACCCATGTACTTGATCCAGATCTCGGCAAATTCGTCGATGCTGGCAAAATCAGAGCTAGAAACATAGTTCAAAACATTCAGGTACTCGAATAATTCAACACTTGGCTCAATCTCATAGGTATTAACCTGGAGCAAACTTTTGGCGAGATCATAGAATTTCCTTTCCGAAGAAAGTACTTCATCATCCGCAAAAATGATTTCCTCAAACATTAGAAGAATTTCTTTTTTTGCTGCATCCTCCTCTCCCTGCAAGCGATCCAAGCATTCGCGAGTCAGTTTAACTTTTTGACCATCAGTCAGATTGATTAGTTGTTGATTTGCTTGCTTGGAATATTCCCCGTGGCGATCGCCAAGGTGCTTGGAGACAATCTTATCAATTCTTTTCTCTGATTCATGGTCAGACAATGAGATGACGTTCAACATCTTCAGACAGATGACGAGGTCTAAAGGATTCTTCAATCGATCGATCATGGGGATGCAATGAAAAATGTTATTTTCGAAATCAGTTGAGATCAGAAAACATTATCTGTGAAATTATATCCAATCAAGAACAACTGATCTAAATCGCTGAGAATTATTTTATCTTCAATAAGTATAAGCATTTATAGACACTAGAGCCTTCACGGCAGATTGGAAGTGTCAGTGAATTTCGAAAGAGGTAGGTCGCATCAGCGGAGGTGATGGGGTCTGGGATTCTTAGATATGGGACTCGAGGTCTAATTCCAACATCAGTAAATTAGTTATTACTTTTAATAGTGTTTGAATTCAGAATATTCTCTCTGAGACTGTAGATCTCTGAGATATGTTCTGGGCCAATCTCACAGCACCCTCCTAGAATCGTAGCTCCCTTCGAAAGCCATTCTTTCGCAAACTCAGCATAAGTTTGAGGGTTGATTTCCTCTCTGGACTTCAATACGTCAACAGTGGCGTGACCCTGATAAGGTTCCACTGAAACAAAACCATTGGCATACGCTCCAAAAGTATCTGCGAGGAGAGCTAATTCACCCAGAGCCTGTGAGGTTGCTTCAGGTGGTGAACAGTTGATCAACAGAGCACTTGCTCCCTCGGCAAGGACTGCTTTAGCAGCTTCATTGATCGGCTCACCAGATCGTAAATATGAACCATTTGTTTCATTGACGGTGAGGGAAGTCCAGACGGGTAGACCTGACTTCATAGCTACAGATGTACTAATACAAGCTTCTTCAATAGAAGCCATTGTCTCACATAAAAATAGGTCAACGTGTTTGTATTGTTGCTCTGCGATCTGCTGATATTCTTCTTGAGAAGACTGAGAAGTTAAGCGTTCTGACGGTCGATAACTACCTGGAAGAGGTGGGAGAGTACCAGCGATTAAGGGAGATTGCTTAATATCATCACAAGCTTGTCTTGCTGCGTTAATTGCAGCTTCTTGCAAGACTTTAAATTCATCTTGTCTGTTGTATTTAGCGAGCCGAGTGGGTGTGGCGGCATAGGAACTCAGTGTGATTACATCCGCACCGGCTTTGATGAAATCGCGATGAACATCTACCACCAAGTCAGGATGATCTCTCAAGACATCAGCAGACCAAAGTGGAGTAAGTTTGTGACGGGCTCTTTTCACGAGTTCTTGGCCCATCCCTCCATCAAGAATCTTAAACGAGTGGTTCAGCATGGTTTTGAATGAGTATACAAATGAATATTCATTGACCTATTGATCTGTGCAATCAGGGTTGATGATGCCCAGAGTTGTCTTGACCCTACAAAGTTGCTTACGAGAAAGGTTGGCATTTCTCAAAATTGCTCGTGTTAGGTCTGTATCAATCAGTTTGGCTCCAACAAGGTTGGCATTGCTCAGATCAGCCTCCGTGAGGTTTGAACCAACCAAGTTGGCAATGCTCAAATTGGCATTTTTTAGAATTGCACCTTGCATATGTGCTTTTTCCATTTTTGCTCCAATTAACTCTGCTCCAAGCAAATCGGAACCTGTTAGATTTGCCGAACTCAGATCTGCACCGGTTAGATTTGCGTTGCTTAATTTAGCTCCGCTGAAATCAGCACCAGTCAAATTGGCTCTTCTAAGATTAGCACCTACCAGATTCGCATTGCTCAAATTAGCACCACTTAGGTCGACTTTACGTAAGTCAGCCCCTACCAATGATGCCTCCTTCAAGGTGGCTTGACGCAAACTAGATTCATTGAAATTTACTTTTCGTAAAATTGCTCCGCTGAGATTGGCCTGATCAAGGTCGATACCTTTGAGTTCAGCCTGACTGAGATCACATTTTTCACATTTGTTGAGCATCAAGAGCCACTCAAGATCCTTTTGCTCAAGAGCATAAACCTGAAAACTCAATAAAGAAGCGACTGAGGCAAAAATGATATGTCGTTTCATATGTATTTTAAGAGTTATGGTTTAAAGATGATCGCCAGGAAATCGATGAAGCTGAATCCGGCCAGTGCCCAATTTGAAAAGACACAATTCTAAATTTTGAGTCTAGTTAGTCAGAAAATTTAGATGACGATCAATTTGATAGCTGATGCGCGACACGCACTTCGGAGGCCAAACTAATAGAGGAAGACCGCTTTGGTTAAAGTTGGAGATCGAGATTAGAGAGCTTTGTGCAGTATGGCAGGGGGTTGGATTAACAACATTTCTATAACTTTTTTGCCTGGTCCCGTAGTTCAACTTTACGGATTTTGCCCGTAGCAGTCTTAGGCAGGTCACAAAAAATGAAGAACTTGGGGACTTTGAAACCAGCCAGAGCAGATCGGCAATGGAGGCGAAGTTCCTCTGAGGTGGGGTTTGTTCCTTGTTTCAATTCAATAAATGCACAGGGGACCTCCCCCCATTGTTCATCAGGTCGTGCGACTACGGCAGCAATACTGACATCCGAATGATTGTGGAGCACGGCTTCGACTTCAAGGCTGGAAATATTCTCACCTCCAGAAATGATAATATCCTTTGAGCGGTCGCGTATTTCAAAATCCCCGTTAGGATGGACTACAGCAATATCTCCAGTATGAAAACCACCACTACGAAATGCTGCTTCAGTCGCTTCTCGGTTACGGTAATATCCTGCAAAAAGGGTGTTGCCAGATAAAACAATTTCACCATTAGTGATCCCATCCCAGGGTACATCTTTACCACTTTCATCCAACACTTGAATACGATTTGCTGTGGTGTGCCTTACTCCCTGCCGGGCGAGCAATTCAGCTTTCTCCTCCGTGTTCAGCTTTTTCTCAAGTTGACTCAACAAGCGTAGTGAAGTTGGTCCAAAGCTCTCTGTCAGCCCGTACAGGTGGATAAAGTCAAAGCCTAACTTCTCCATGTTTTCAATCAAACGACTAGTCGGCGATGCCCCACCTGTTGCGACGGTGACACGTCGGGTTGGTTGAAAATTCTCGATAGCCGGATGACCAAGCAACATGTAGAGGACAACTGGAGCACAGGAGAAATGGGTGATTTTCTGCTCATGTAAAGTTTGCAAAATTAAAGCGGGATCAACTCGATTCAGACAGACATGAGTCCCTCCTGCGGCAGTGATCGCCCAAGTATGACACCACCCGTTGCAGTGAAACATTGGTAGCGTCCAAAGATATTTTGTCAATTTTCCGAACCCCAGAGCTAAGACGTTTCCAAGGGAATTGAGGTAGGCTCCACGATGATGGAGAACCACTCCCTTGGGATCGTCTGTGGTTCCAGAGGTATAATTCAAAGCGATTGGAGCCCATTCATCTTTAATGGATCCACTGAGGTCTCCAAGTTGGATTTCAGTCCCGGTCAGAATATTAAAGCCATCTTCTGCATTTTCAGAAAATACCTGAATGGGAATTCCAATTTTCTCTGCAACATGCTTTGCAATCTCGGCGGATGTGGGATCGTAAAGTAGAAGTTTGCTCTCCGTATGCTTCAGAATCCAACCCACTGTTGCTGCATCCAAGCGGGTATTGATGGAGTTCAGGACAGCTCCAAGAGAGGGGACTGCATAATGCGCCGCCAGCATTTCGGGGCGGTTGGTGGCCATAACGGAGACTACATCACCTGATTCGATAGGTATTTCAGTGAGATAATTTCGAAGTCGACCGACAATGCTACCGAATTGACGATAATTCCAGGATTGCTCACGCCAAATGACAGCCTCAGAATCTGGCTGATCGCGGAGAACTCGGTCTAGAAAATCTAATGGTGTCAGTGGTCGAAAATTCTCAGGCCTTGCTGAAAGATGGGGGTCATTACGCATTTTCAAATCTCTATCAGATTGATACTTAAAAATTTCAGCGTGTTTAGCATTCTTTTCTCATTCTTCGAGAGTGTTCAACTGTACAAATCCATCTTAATTTTTATCCTGTAATTTTTGGATTGAATGGAAATAGACATTTGTTCCTGCTTTAAGAATTACCAATGGCGAAAAATTCTTTAGAAATTTCAATAAATTTGAAAAAACAATAGGTTATGTTCTTCTCTGAAACTCATTCGCTTTGTTTGAGTATGAGGACAACTATATCTTTGTAATAGTTCTGATTCGAGAGCAATCTCCCTAATTTCATTTAGCTTGGAGGTAATATTGTCTTCCATCAAATACAAAACTCCTTTCTGGAAAAGATAGTTTTCGTCCACAGAAACTTCACCCATTGCGTAATTCCATTCCCCCAAAAGAGCGAGTTGATGATTCCGATCTTCAAGACAATCAAGGAGATCCTCTAAAATTTCATTCATTTATCTATCTGATTGTCAGGTTACTTTTTTTCGTTCTTGGAAGAAAATTGAGTTCTTGTATCGCAGACGAGATCAACTCCAATCATGCTTCTTTCAGATTTTCCCTTCCAGTTATTTTTGTCTGCAAAAAATCGGGTCAATTTATTGGAGAAAATTATGATGTCTAGTTTGAAACAGATATTATGCTTTTTAATTTCAAACTAATGCTTTACTCGCCGTACCCACCTCATTAGATTTTAAGGTTTACGATGAAACACTGATGGTGCTGTGTCAGCTGAAACGTTTGACCTCATTCAATCCTTATTTTCCTCCTGGAAAATTTTTCGAGGAATCTTTCAGTTTAAGACGGTATATTTAAATCAGTCTAAAATACTGATAACAATTATTTTTTAAAAATATTCGCTGATAAAGGGCAGATGGGAATGATAAAGAAAGGGCAACGCTTACCAAGTACTGAAATCTTGTGGGTCACAGAATCAGATGTGGAGACAATAAATCTTAGTCACAAACTCTCAGGTCGAAGGGTTGCCATCTTTGGGATGCCAGGGGCTTTCACCGATACCTGCTCAGAGTTGCATGTCCCTAATATCCTTGGAAATAAAAATGATTTGTTGTCTACGGGTGTTGAGGAAATTTGTATTCTCACTGTGAATGATCTATTTGTCTTGAAGGAATGGGGCCGATCTAAGGGCCTTTTTGAGGCAGGGATATCTCTCATTGGGGATGCCGCCTCAGAATGTTCCAAAGAAATGGGCTTGAATTTCACAGTTCCAGCCATCGGCTTTTATGATCGATCCCTACGTTATGCAATGCTCACAGAGGATGGAATTGTAAAGCATTTTTTGATGGAGGAGACACAATCTGGGATCACTACTTCCGGGGCTGAGGCTCTGATTGAAGCAATCTCTAAATCACGAACCTGAATATTCTGGTTCATACAATTCAGAAAAATGACTGAAGTGGGTATTAGGTTCTTATGGGAAAATCTCTTAGGAGTGGTGTCTCGAAGAAAAATTTCAATGCTTTCTGACAGAGAAATAGAAAAAAAATCTACCTCCGGATCTTCTATTCTTAAACTTGTAGATAGTTAATTTCTTGATTTTATTCAATTTAAAAAATAGTTAAGAAGGAAAAATTGAGAGTCATTCATTGAAAATTCAGAAAAATAAAACTTCTGCAAAGAATGCCCTGGGTCAAATAATGAGGGGATCTCTTTCAATTTCAGATTATTGTCAGCCTTTCATCGAGAAATCCATAAATGATGATCTGAATGTTTGGACTCACATTGATGAAGGTGAAATTCAGCAACAAGTTGAGTACCTCTCTGCTAATCTGCAGTCAAAATTTGAAGAAAATCTGGCTGTTTCCAGGGCTAGTCATCAAAAGAAGTCTGATTCAGAAAGAATTGATCCATCTGCAAAATTGCTAGGGTTACCATTAGCGATCAAAGACATCATTGATATTGCTGGGATTGAAACTGGCTGTGGTTCGAAGATTTATCAGGGCCTTGAAGCCCCGCTGTATCATAAAAAAGCCATCGATGCTTCTGTCGTTTCACGTCTCAGAGCAGCAGGTGGAATTCTGATGGGCAAAACTGTCACAACTGAATTTGCTACTTTTCAGGCGGCTGACACAAAAAATCCTGCTGCACTGGGTCGAACTCCTGGAGGATCATCCAGTGGATCTGCGGCTGCTGTTGCTGCGGGAATGGCTCCTTTGGCTCTCGGTACTCAAACCGCTGGTTCTATTGTCAGGCCAGCCTCCTACTGCGGTGTTGTGGGGTTTAAACCAACCATTGGAACTCTAGATCTTTCGGGAGTGAAGGCTCTAGCCAGAAGTTTTGATACATTGGGGGTATTTGCTGGATGTGTGGAGGATGCAGCTTTCTTGATGGATAGCCTCACTGGTAATCATTGGTTGGTTCAGTGCAGAGAAGACAATCAACCAAGAAAAGTCGGCCTATGTCGTAGTCCGTATTGGTCAGCCGCCAGCGATGATCTATGTAAGGTGTGGGAGGATCTAGTTTACCTTCTTAAGTCAATGGATGGTGTAATTGTGGACGAGTTTCATCTGCCACCTGAATTCGGGGGTGCAGTGGAACTCCACAAAAGAGTCCTCGCTAGAGAAGCATTTGATGCCTTGCATTTTGAATGGAAGACCTACCGATCTTTAATCAGATCTAAGCTAGCTATAATTTTAGAAGAAGGAGAGGCATCCAAGACAGAGTGCTACTTAGCCGATATTCAGAAAATTGGATCATTGAGGAGGGAATTTGATCGCGCTCTATGTGACTTTGATGTTTTGATCACCCCAAGTTCCCCCGGAGTTCCTCCGCCGATCGAGGAAGGAACCGGAGATCCAATTTTCAATCGACTTTGGAGCATGTTAGGAGTCCCGGCTATGAACGTCCCAGGGCTACAGGGTGAAAAAGGATGGCCAATTGGGATTCAGGTGGTTTCTCGACAAGGAGAAGATGCAAAGGTAATTGCTGCATCTTTCTGGCTGGAAAACATCCTCAACGCTACTTAATTCCATATTGATGAAAACGGATGGTCCCTAAGCGATGATCTCAAAATTTATAGCAAAAATCAGAGTGATTTTGGTCGCAATTTAGTGGACTTTTAAATTTTCAGAAAATCATGATCTTAGCCTGGGTAAAAGTTGATCAGTTATCCACATTTTTTCCCCAGTAGAGTTTTCCGATTGCTGAAACATCAGCATTCACCCCAACTCCCCCGCTCTTCCCATCCGCCCCAAGGGATAGAATGACGTAGCGAGTTCCATCACTGGTATAATTGTATGGATTCCCCCAGCCATCGACTGGAATTTGCTGACTCCGAAAATAAGGTCCTTTCCAGTTCTCAAAATCGCTCCCAACAATGGGTCGCTGTAGTAGTGCACTCAAAGTTTGCTCGGTTGTAGGAAAACGGCTGTTATGCGCCTCATATAAACTTAAGGCGGTTTCCAAATCTCTAAGTTGAGTTTTGGTGATCTGTATGGACTCAAACTGTACCTCAGGGCTCTCCCCCTCCTCTTCAATCAAAGAAAACGCCTTTGAGGAACCTGTCAGATCAAAGACTGCTACATACTCAACTCCCTCAGAATCCTCTATTCCAACCGCTAAAGTCATCGAGTCTCTAATTTGTTTGATGAAGCTAAGATACGATTTCAGGTTTTCCCCGATAACAAGGAAGGTCAAATTTGCTTTGGTCGAGGTGGCAACTTTGGTGTTTTCGATCTCTCCCTTGTCAAAACGGTACCTTAGTGGCTGGTCAAATCTATTTTTGCTAATGAAACGCTTCCAATCCACGTAGATATCTCCATTGCTCCTGATAAACAGAACTGGTCTGCTGACAGAAGTGTCTGGCCCATCTTTGGCTGCCTTACTCACAGTAGAGATTTTTTCGTCCGTGAATGGGTCCATTCGGTCCACATGTTCCCAACCATTACTCTGATAATCGTTGACCTGAATGGTGTAGATTTGTCCGTAGATTTGAATCGGTAGAAAAATGAGGGCGAGAATCAGAGAGAATTTCATAGTTCAGTTCCTTTTTTTAACTTCTGTCTTTCAAATCATTAGTTGACGAAAGATAGACGTATTTAACTTAGTTTTGAAGACGAACTGGAGAAAAAGATTTTTAAAGAATGTAGAACTTGCGGGCGATCGATCCCAGTAACTGCAGCCAGTTGTGAAGACTGTGTTGTAATGACAATCGAAGAAGAGAGGCGGATTCTTCTGGAGAAAAAGCAATTACTTCTTGAAAAGAAGAGGTTGTTGGACTTGCAGGATAATATGGCGAAATGTAGGGATTGTCAGCATGCAATTCTACCAGCATCGAAGTCTTGCCCCACTTGTGGAGCTAGGTATCCAAACTTGAGTAGGAAGAAATATCTACGCTTTGAAATTCTGAAGAGCATCTCAATTGTGTTGGTTGCGCTGATGATATTTACCGCAGCAGCCTTACTGAAGGAGTTAATTTGAAGAAGCTTTAGTGTAAACTTCTTTCAGGAATCAGACAACTTGTTACATCAATTGAGTTATTTGCTGCCGTTGTTGCCGAATTTTTGGTCAATTACTGTTGCTGTTGCCAAAAAACCTTAGAGAAACTTCGAATTTCTTAAAATAGTTTTAAGAAGATCCTAGAAATCACAACCTAGGTGATAGAGGCAATCTCCCCTCAAAACTCGCCCAGGGATTCTTTGGCAAACCACAACACCCCCTGCATCAAAATAAACGGTTTCTGGCTTTGAGCCTGGATTCTCTGGGGTATGTACATAACCAGCTATTTCGCCTTTTTTGACCTCACTTCCCAGTCTAGCTGTCGGTTCGAAGAGACCCTCCCCGTCCGCATAGCTAAAGAAGGAAAAATCTGGTGCGTGAAGCATTCGGGATTTTGTTTCAGCTGGCGCCACTCCGCTATTATGTAAGACCCCAATCTCAGCAAGAAATCGACGAGTTCCCTCTTCACAAATTTTTAAACATTCAGCCGTTACAGTCCCACTACCTCCCATTTCAGTGCCGAACATCAGAACGTTTTGGCGCCGGGCAGCATGGTTGCCGGATGTGCCTGCTGCATGTCCACCTGGAAAGAAAAAAGAATAGGGGGCTCCAAAGACTTTCATTAGCCTTTGAATTTCCTGCAATCGGTCTGCATCAGTCTCTAGAGCTCCAACCGCACTGGGAATGTAATGCAGCGAGGATCCACCGCTATGAAGATCCAAACCATAATCAGCCAGTGGCATCAAAACGGTCTCTACATAATGCGCAATCACAAGAGTAGGAGAACCCTCCGGATTCCCAGGATAAACCCGATTCAGATTCAGATCGTCAATTGGTGATGTTCGGAGTCCCGCCTTGGCTGCTGGAAAATTGAGCATTGGCAGGATGATCAACCTCCCTTTGATGTCTTGGGGTTCCAGTTCGTAAATCATTTTTGAAAGAGTTACCTGTCCTTCGTATTCATCGCCATGGGTACCGGCGAGAAGAAGAGCGGTGGGCCCTTGTCCATTTCTGATACAAGCAACTGGAAACGGAATCCAGCCGTAGGCTGATCGATGGACTGAATGAGGAAGTCTGAGGTAACCGGTCTGCTTTCCTTCCTTTTCAAAATTTATGGTTGTCGTGATTGGGTTAGAGTTCATATTTCTTCTCAACTATTGTTTGATAGATTCTA
>DJYX01000059.1:0-1552 GCA_002450295.1 Deltaproteobacteria bacterium UBA6967 | reverse complement strand
GCTTTTCGTGCAGAATCACATTCATGAAATTCAACATGGGGTCAAATTGATAAATAATTTAATTGCCGTATCCTAACAGGTCTGTGAGTTTTCGTCAGACTTGAGGCCTTGGGTTTTCAAAATCGAAATTGATACTTTACTCGCTTTTGGCAGTCAACAATCTTTAATGGATATTGATCCTAGGGGGAGGATAGTATTGCAGAATTTCGCTCCCTCTAAATTTGCATTGGTCAAGTTAGCTCCAAATAAATCAGCTCTAAACAGCATAGCACCACTCAGATCTGCACCGCTCAAGTTTGATCTTCTTAGATTGGCATGGTGCAAAATAGCCCCATTCAGATTAACTTCCTGAAGATCTGCCTCATAAAAATTGGCTCCACTGAGGTCACACTTGGAACAAGTTTTTGAATCTCGGAGTTTTCCCAAATCTTCGGGCTTATAACCATGGAGATTTGCAGAAAGAAATAAAAACGGGATTGTCAAAAGAATTCTTTTTTTCATTGAAAAATCTTCAATTCTTTTTTGAATTTATAAAATAGGTTCATCAATTGATAATTTAAAATGAAATAAAGTTTTCTACCATTATCCGCCAATTTTCTTGAAAAAAATCTTTTTTAACTCTAAGAATTTTGCAACTTGCTCATAATTTTCACCATGAATTTCAATGAAATCATTTTTGTAAGAGCCACCAACACCAATTTTTTTCTTCAATTCTTTGGCAAGCCCCTTACACCACTCTTTATTGGTTGGCAGGCCTTTGATTTCAATCACAGTTCGACCTTTACCGGAAGTCAACCGCCGAAGTAGAAGCTGAAGAGAAGATTCATCAACCTCACAATCATCTTTAGAAATTTTAGATTGATCTTTTCTTAAATCGCCTAATTCGCTTGAATAAACTAGATCATCATTCACGATTTCTCTTCCCACTTTATGGCGAATTTCACCACATATATCATTAATTTGATATTTATCATTAATTTTAAGTTAATTTGATTAGTCTAGACAGATAGTATTCGTAGTACACTCAGTTTGCCCTTGATTATAAATTTTATGGTTTGAAATTATAAGGTGGCTAAATGAAGAATTTTAATGTTTTTATCACTGGTGCGACAAGTGGTATTGGCCTTGGCATAGCGCAAATTCTTGCTGCTGAAGGGCACCAAATTGCCTATAATGGCATAGCTTGTCTCGAAGAAACAATTGCAATTAGTGAGAAATTAACTGATTTGGGCGCCACTAGTGTTCATTATTTTGATGCCGATATGCGTGATGGAGAGGCTATCAGAAAAATGATTGTCATTGCCGAAAAGACAATGGGCCCAATAGATGTGTTGGTCAACAATGCAGGTATTCAACATGTAGCCCCGATTGAAAAATTTCTAGTTGCCAAATGGGACGATGTGATAGCCATTAATCTAACAGCACACTTCCATACCATTGCTTCCGTCATTGAGGGTATGCGTAGTCGGTGCTTTGGGCGCATCATCAATATTGCCTCTGTGCATGGTTTGGTTGCTTCTGCAAATAAATCTGCTTACGTCTCTGCAAAGCA
>DJYX01000212.1 GCA_002450295.1 Deltaproteobacteria bacterium UBA6967 | reverse complement strand
ATGGTGGGAGGTTCCGTCAATGCAGCTCTAGCAAACTTTTCCAAAGCCCTTGCTGCTCAAGGCTTGGTGGACGATGTAAATGTCAACTGGATTCTCCCTGGAATGACTGAAACTGAGCGCATGGAACGACTGCTGGAAGGCAAAGCAAAGATGCAAAACAAGAGTAAGGACGAGATACGCGCAGATTCCATCCGCAATGAAGGAATCCGCAGATTGGGACTACCTGAAGACGTTGCGGAATTGGTTGTGTTCTTGTGTTCCCAAGCAGCTCGCCACATTCAGGGCGCAGGAATTCCAGTAGATGGTGGAGCTGGGAAGGGCTATTACTGATGAGTCATCAAAATTTTCAATGAAAGTGCAATTCCTCTCAGCCAAAGAGGCGATTGAACTCATCCCTGATGAAGCCACTGTTGGTCTGATTGGAGGAGGAGGAGGACTAGTGGAAGCTACTCTCCTCCACCACCATGTGGAAAAAAGATTTTTGGCTACAGGTCACCCGAAAAAATTAACCTGCCTGCATGCACTTGGAATTGGAGATCGAAAAGAACGAGGCTTGAATCGTTTTGCCCACGAGGGGCTCGTTCAAAGGGTAATCGGAGGACATTGGGTTTGGTCACCCAGGATGCAGCAATTAGCGAAGGACAACAAAATTGAAGCCTATGTGTTGCCCGGCGGTGTGATCATGCAGTTAATGAGAGAAGTGGCTGCTAAGCGACCGGGATTGATTACCCATGTAGGATTAGGGACATTTGTTGATCCAACTCTGGGTGGTGGGAAAATGAACCAGGCTGCACAAGAAGATCTGGTTGAGCGAATTGAAATTGATGGCAAAACGTATCTCCGTTATCTGCCGATTCCCGTGGATGTCGCCTTATTAAAAGGCTCGAAAGCCGACGAGGAAGGCAACATCTCACTCGATGAGGAGCCTGCAAATGTCGATATCTACGCAATGGCAGCGGCAGCCCATAACTCAGGGGGAAAGGTAATCTTTCAGGTTCGGGAGAAAGTTCGCAAAGGAGAATTGGGAGCAAGACAAGTCAGGATTCCTTCTGCTTTGGTAGATGTGGTTGTAGTTGATCCTGAACAACGGCAGGGCTATGAACTAATCTACGATCCGTCGATTTCGGGAGAACAACAGGATGCAAAGTATCAGAGTGAAAAACCTGCATTTTCTGTAAGGTTAGCAATTGCTCGCCGAGCACGTCTTGAACTCTTCAAGGGTGCCGTGATCAATTTTGGATTTGGTATTCCAGACCAAGTTGCAGCGCTCATCCCCCAATCTGGAGAGTCTGAAGAATACTATCAGACCATTGAACACGGAACTTATGGTGGGAATTTATTGACGGGGAATCTCTTTGGTTACGCGAAGAATCCGACCTGTATGATCGATGGCCCATCGCAGTTTGATTTTTATTCAGGAGGTGGACTTGATGTCGCCTTTTTGGGATTTGGGCAAATCGATCAAGAAGGGAACGTCAATGTTTCTAAATTGGATGGTGTGACCGTTGGACCAGGCGGATTCATTGATATCGCTCAAAACGCAAAAAAAGTTATTTTTTGCGGCACCTTCGACACTAAAAGATCTAAACTGAGAACTGGCGCTGGAGAACTGATTGTCGAAAAACCCGGTGAAATTAGGAAATTAGTTCAGCAAGTTGATCAGATCACATTCTCTGGGAAGCAAGCGCTCAAGCAAAAACAGGAGGTGATCTACGCTACTGAAAGAGCATTATTCCGGTTAACAGAAGCAGGGCTTGTATTGGAGGAGTTGGCTCCTGGGGTTGAATTAGAAAAAGATGTCCTTCAACAAATGGATTTCGTTCCGATCATCCCAAAGCAACTAAAGAGAATGGATTCAAGTCTCTTCATGGAGCAATAGTGACGGCTGTCAAACTGGCAATAGTCGGGATGGGGATGATTGGGAAGCGTCATCTCCAAGCCATGACAACAATTAAGAAAGCTGCACTAATCGCTGTCGTTGATCCGGCTGAACAAGCCAAAGCAATTGCGCTCAATGAAGGTGTTCAATGGTTTGGCAAGATTGAAGAGATGCTTGCTGATGTGGTACCTGAAGGTGTGATTGTATGTACACCGACAGAAATTCACCTTGCGCCCACTATAAGTGCTTTAGAGGCGGGATGCCATGTACTTGTCGAAAAACCGATTGCAGGCAATCTGGAGGAAGCCAGAGAGATTCAGCTAGTAGCAGAACGAGTGAACCGAAATGTCATGGTTGGCCACCATCGTCGCTACTATGGATTGATGGAAGAGGCACGAAAAATTGTCTCGTCTGAAAAGCTTGGTAGATTGCTCGCTGTGCATGGTCAGTGGACCAGCCGCAAGGCAGATGATTACTTCATTCCGCAATGGAGGCAGCAATCTTCATCAGGCCCTGTGTTGATCAATCTGATTCACGAAATGGATATCCTTAGATTCATTTGTGGTGAAATTGAATCAGTTACAGCTCAGCTTCAAACCAATTTTCGAGGTCATCCTAAAGAAGAAACGGCAGCAATCATTGTGAGGTTTAAGAGTGGAGTGCTCGGAACATTTCTACTCTCGGATGCTACCCCCTCACCATGGAATTGGGAGCATGCGACAGGCGAAAATGTCAATTTCCCCCATACAGGCCAAAACTCGTATTGCTTTATGGGCACGGATGCCTGTCTGGAATTTCCAAACCTTAGGATTTGGCAATCGCAGGGAAAACCCGATTGGAATCACTTAATGAAGATGGAGGAAACGCCTGTCCCACTTGAAGATGCCTATATCGCCCAATGTCGTCATTTTTGTGGGGTTATAAG
The DNA here is from genome assembly GCA_002450295.1 of Deltaproteobacteria bacterium UBA6967. Lineage (GTDB taxonomy): Bacteria > SAR324 > SAR324 > SAR324 > NAC60-12 > JCVI-SCAAA005. The sequence goes on along the minus strand of DJYX01000212.1, from coordinate 8,799 downwards.
AGGTGAGGAAATGCCGCGCATCACTGCGGAAGACGCCTCTAAAACACTCGCTGCAACTCTTGCGGTCTTTGACTCTGCGAAGCAACGGCAGACGATTTTGTTGTGACCTATCAATTCATTGATGTTGTCTACACGAACGATGTAATGGAAGTTTCCATTCAGCGTCCCAAGTTGCTGAATGCGTTGAATATTCAGGCTCATGCAGAATTGGCTGATGTCTTCGATAAATTTGCAAATGCTTCATCGATGAATATTGCGGTAATCAGAGGATCTGGGGAGAGAGCCTTTTGTGTGGGCTCTGACTTGAAAGAAAGAGCAGAGGTAGGGTCAGATATGATGCCTCCCAGCGGTTTTGCAGGCCTCACAGAGCGTTTTGATTTAGATAAACCGGTGATAGCATTGGTCAATGGAGATGCGATTGGAGGAGGCTTAGAAATTATACTGGCTTGTGATCTTGCGATAGCTGTGGATACTGCGCGTTTTGGCTTGCCAGAGCCGAAAGTTGGTTTGGCGGCCAGCGGAGGTTTGCATCGGCTTGCCCGCCAGCTTCCTTTAAAACGGGCTATGGAGATTTCTTTGATGGGAAAGCTCTTCGATGCTACAACAGCTTTAGACCTCGGCCTCATTAATGAGGTTGTACCCAGAAAGAGTCTTGAAAAAACGAAAGAGAGATATCTTTCAGATTTAAGGGAATGTTCCCCCCTAGCCCTAAGAGCTTCCAAACAAATGATGCTACAAGGGCTAGCACAAGGATCCTTAGAAAATGCTTTCAGAGCCAACTATCCTAGCTTTCAACGGATGCTTGCGAGTGAAGATGCCAAAGAGGGTGTTCAGGCATTTGCCGAGAAAAGAAAGCCTGTTTGGAAGTGTAGATAATTTAATAAAGTTATTAGATTTGAGGATCTATCCATGCCAGTTTGCAACAGATGTGAGAAGACATTCGATGTGGAAACAGCCCCAGGAGCCTTGATGTTTGGGCACCCGTCTACTGTTACTGAGGCGGTACCCGTTTGGAAAGCTCATATTTGCCAGGAGTGTGAGACAGAGATGGTTGCTGAATTCAAGCGCAAGCCATTGATGAAGGATCCTGAAAAAACATGACAACGCCTTTCTACGTTGAGGTCGGTCAAACTTCGACTTTCTCAAAAACTGTTTCAGAGAGTGATGTTTATCTCTTTGCTGGGATCACAGGAGATTTTTCTCCAAACCATGTGAACAAGCAGTACATGGAGAAATCCTCGTATGGAAAGTTGATGGCTCATGGTGCGCTACTGGTCGGCTTCATGTCCACTGTTTCAACTTTAGCGATTGCGAATACCAGAGAGGCTGAGGAAACCCCTGTTTCCGTTGGATACGATCGAGTTCGATTTCTTAAACCAGTTTTCTTGGGAGATACCGTTACTCTGACTTATCGAATTGCTGAGATAGATCACTCTCGGAAGCGATCATATGCTGATATTGAAGTAGTGAACCAAGAACAAGAACTAGTCGGAGTAGGTAGACATATCCTCCAATGGGTACCGAATTCTTCAACAAATGGGGAAACCCAGTGAGTTTCGATCTGGAAGGACAGCGCTTCGTGATTACAGGTGCTGGAAGAGGAATCGGCAAAGCAATTGGGGAAAGATTCGCCGAATTGGGTGCAAGAGTCTCTGCATGGGACTTAAATTTAGCAGAAATCGCCTCAGATCCTGCTTTTGAACATAGTGTACAAGTGGACGTAACCGATGAAGCATCGGTTACCAAGGGAATTGAAGCAAGCTTGGGATCACTTGGGGGCTTGGAAGGATTGATTGCAAGCGCTGGGATTAACGGGCCAACTAAGCCCACCTGGGAATATTCTCTTTCGGATTGGCAGCAAGTTCTGGATGTTGATTTAACCGGAGTTTTCCTGTCTGTAAAATCAGTACTTCCCCATTTGCGTACTACTGGTTACGGCAGACTCGTCATAATTGCATCTGTGGCCGCAAAAGATGGGAATCCGGGGGCCGTCGCCTATGGTGCAGCGAAGGCAGGAGTAGTTGGGTTTGCGAAGGGACTGGCTAGAGAACTCCAACCCTCTCAAATCACTGTCAATTGCATAACGCCTGCGATTACTGAAACAGATCTGCTGAAGGGAATGTCTGAGGACTACATCAAAGAGAAAAAAGCTCTGATCCCAATGGGACGATTTTGTTCGGTTCAGGAAATTGCTGACATGACTGCTTGGGTTGCCAGTCCGAGATGTTCATTTACTACGGGGCAACTATTTGATATCACAGGTGGACGAGCCAAACATTGATAAGTAGAGTACTCACACTGGATGATCTGAATATTCATCAGGTTTGTGTTTCTAAGCAGTGTGATTTTCTCGAATCCCTTGATTGCTTTGCTCGACATGGAGTCTTCCGAACAGCGATTTGGAAGCCAATGTTGAATGATGTGGGAGTAAAAAAGGCCAAAAGTTCACTTCGAGATTCAGGTGTACGAGCTGAAGCGCTCTGTGCCCTCGTTTTGATTGATTCTCATAGTGGAGAAGATCGGATCTCACAGAGATTGAAAAATCAGCAACTCCTTGAAATTGCAGCTGAGTTGGAGGTTTCTTCGGTCGTAGTCATCACGGGAGGGCTACCATCTGATTCGAAGGATATTCGGCTTCAAAAGGAAGCAGCCCTGGCAGAACTGGGACTCTTACTGCCCACTGCTGAGAAACTGGGAATATGCCTATCTCTAGAGCCTCTTCACCCAATGGTTTGTGGCTGGAGATCGGTGATCTCCAGCCTCAGAGATGCGGTTGAAATTTTGGATGATCTCTCTCATCCGAATTTGACAATTGCGCTCGACAGCTACGCTCTTTGGTGGGATCAAGGACTGGAAGAACAAATTCATCAAGCAGGAACACGAATTCAGCACCTGCATGTTTCTGATTGGCTGCCCCAAACAAAAGATTTGCGGCTAGATCGAGGGATGCCCGGGGATGGCTGCATCGATAATCGTAAAATCAGGACTTGGATGGAGAGGGAAGGATTTAAAGGCCCTGTTGAAGTCGAGATCTTCTCAGCCTTTGACTGGTGGCTGAGGCCCGCAGATGAGATGGTCAAAACAATCTGTGATCGCTTGGAATTTCTTTGATTAACCTCGTTAGTTCAAAAAATAGGGAGACTGTGTTTTGTTAAATATCAAGGAGGTTCACTCAGGATATGGCAAACTCAAAATCCTTCGTGGGATCAACCTCAATGTTCCCCAAGGAGGTGTGGTTGCACTCTTGGGAGGCAATGGAACGGGCAAATCCACCTTACTGAAAACCATTTCAGGGCTGGTACCTGTGATGGAGGGAAGTATCGAGTTTGATGGGCAAATCATCTCTGGTAAGAAACCCCACGAAATTGTGCGAAGCGGACTTGTGCAGGTTACGCAGTCCAAAGAGGCTTATCCTGCGATGACAGTAGAAGAGAACTTGATGCTGGGAGCATACACCCGAAGCGATAGTAGTGTGGTACGAGCTGATTTGGAGAGAGTGTATGAGTTCTTTCCAGTACTGAGACAAAGAAGGAAAGTGCTCTCCGGAACCTTGAGCGGTGGCGAGGTCCAGATGCTCGTCATTGGTAGAGGTTTGATGGCCAAGCCCAAGATGTTGATGCTAGACGAGCCCAGTGCTGCACTGGCTCCAAAAGTCGTTTTAGAAATTTTTTCGAATATATATAAAATCAGCCAGACTGGTGTTACGATTCTCATCGTGGAGCAAAACGTAAGGATGGCGCTACTATTAGCTCAATATGCCTACATCATTCGTGATGGAGTAATTATGATCGAAGGTTCAGCAGAAGATTTGATCAATGATCCCTCGGTAAAAGATTCTTTCTTGGGCGGCACAGTCGCGAACACAAAAAAATCACTCAATTCCTAACCAATAAATCAGCCTCATGGACTTTGATTTTGGATCTTTACTAGCGTTTATCATTTTTGGAGTGACCATCGGGGTCGTTTACGGAATTGTGGCCTTAGGAATCTCTCTAATCTATTCAGGCTTGGACATCGTTCATTTCGCCCACGGTGAAATCTATATGTTTGGGGCATTTCTGGGCCTTGTTCTCTCTCAACAGATAGGGATCCCTTATCCTGGAGCAATGATTGGAGCAATGATTCTAGCCGCCTTGCTCGGTATGTTCATTGAGCGGGTTTTCTACAGGCGTCTCACGAGATCAGGCGGTGGGTACACCGTCTCTGGAATGGGGATGATTATCTGTGGTTTTGGAATGTCTGTCGCCCTAATGAATGTAGCTTTCCTGATTTGGGGAGCCGATGCAGAACCCTTCCCCGTTGATTTTGGTATAGAGCCTCTGGAGATCAACGACATATCAATACCACCGAGTTACCTGCTGACTGCGGTGGTGTCTTTGTGTCTGATGGGAATCCTGAACTACTTCTTACGCTATACTAAAATTGGTCTTGCAGTTAGGGCAGTAGCACATAATAAGGATATCGCTTTTTTGATGGGTATCAATGTCCCATTGTTCATTTCGCTGATTTTCGGACTGGCCTGTGCTTTGGCCGCAGCGGCTGGAGTGTTAGTAGGCCCGATGCAATCGGTGCAAGTAGAAATGGGCTACCTGATGTTGATGAAAGCATTTGCAGCTGCTGTCGTAGGTGGGTTTGGCAGCTTGCCAGGTGCTTTGATCGGAGGAATACTTGTCGGAATTTTTGAAAATCTTGGTGCGGCATACATTTCTGCTAGTCACAAAGATATTTACGCATTTTTGTTACTGATCCTGGTATTAATGTACCGGCCTGCTGGTCTTTTCGGGATCGTGGCAAAAGTAAAGGCATGAAAGAATTCATGCCATTTTTCCAACTAGGCTCAAAAAGGAGGAAGCCATGAGAAACTGGACTAAATTCCTTGCTGGATTAGCTGCAGGAGGATTTGTTCTCTCAGCAACAGCGGCACTAGCTGATGAAATTCGTGTTGGTATCACAATGCGGATGGTTAGTGAGAATGGTCAGAAATACGGTCAGATGGTCATGGATGAGATCGGACTCATCAATGAGGCTGGCGGTATCAACGGCCACCAGATCAAAGCAACGCTGATGAATGACGAGTGTAAGTCAGACAAAGGTGTTGCCAATGCTAACAAGTTAATTTTTCAGGAAAAAGTTCACTTGTTGATTGGTTCAACATGCTCTTCAGTTTCTTTACCGATTGTGGATGTAACTGCAAAAGCTCAGGTTCCCCAAATCATCCCGCATTCCACAAATTCCCAGATCACTCAAAAAGGGAGTGCCTGGGTGTTTAGAGTCCCTGTATCCGGTCGTTTTTACGCAGGTGTGAATGCGAAATACGTGGGTGAGAATATTGGCAAAAAGATCGCCTATATTTGTGCGGCAGATGCAGCTTCTCAAAATGACTGCGATGCGATGCAAGCACAGATGAAGAGCCAGCACGGTGCTGATCCAGCATATGTTGCTCAGGTTCAAGAGAAGGAAGTCGATTTCCGAACGCACATGCAGAAAATCAAATCAGCAGGTGTGGATGGAATTATGGTAGCTGCTTTGGCAGAGACAATGAGCCGTGCTCTGATTCAATCGTACGAAGCTGGTATTGGAACTGATGTGCGTCGAATTGGATCGTCTTCGGCATCAAATGCACCTGTGCCCAAGATCTCCGGGGATGCGGTAAAAGGTGTTTTCTATGCTGCTGCCTACTCAAACGCAGATACTCGCCCAATTGCAAAGCTCTTTAACCAGATGGTTAAGGATCGCTACGGAATTCACGCTCCTGATCATGACTTTTCCCAAGCTTATGATCTAATCAGGATCGTTGAAATTGCCCTGAACAATTCAGACCTCAAGCTGACCAATAGCTCATTGGCAGCTGATCGAACTGCGATTCGGGATGCGATTGCCAACGTTAAGAACTATCAAGGTCTTGCCTCTGGACCAATCAGCTTCTGTGCTGCCGCGACACCACAGTGTCGTGACGGGAACAAGACTCCTGTTCTGATTGCTTATAAAAAGGGTGGAGAAGCCTTCGAGACAGAGGTTCTAGCCCGTGTGAATATGCCGGAAGACTTCGGTCTCTGATCAACGATCGGGGAAACTCTAGGGTTTCCCCGACGCTGTTCCTTCCCAGGTTGACTTTCCATGATTTCATTCATCACCAACTTTGCTTCAGCAATTGAATCCCTTGCGAAGATTCATCGCCTCCTCCCTTGGGTGATTGCTTATATTTTGCTGCTTTTTTTACCAAATCTGATTACGGCTACTTTCGGTGAATATTATGTAGATTTAGCCAACAGATGCTGCTTATTCATTTTGCTGGCAGTGGGGCTAAATATTGTGAAAGGCTTTTGTGGCCAAGTAACCGTGGGCCACATTGGCTTATATGCCATTGGTGCAGTGACGTCTGCTCTCTTGGCTCAGAATTATGGGTTACCTTTTTGGTTGAGTGCACCTCTCGCCATCTTAGTCACTTGTTGCGCTGGCCTGGTTGTGGGTCTTCCTTCAGTACGATTAGAAGGTGCCTACCTCGCTCTAGCAACCCTAGGACTAGGCGAGTCTGTTCGAATTATGATCGCTGTTACTCCTGCTCTCGGATCAAGTACAGGTATCATGATGATCCCAGCTCCCACAATTGGAGACTATGTCATTGAGAGCTTCGATCATTACTTCTACCTTGTGATGACAGCGGCAATTATCGGAATCTATTTCTCCTTCGTCATCCTCAATTCCTCCACAGGTCGGGCTTTCAAGGCTATTCGTGAAGATGTCATCGCGGCCTCTGTCTCAGGAATCAATGTGCCATTTTATAAGTTGCTGGCTTTTGTGATCAGCGCCATCTACGCAGGTTTAGCAGGAGCACTCTTCGCTCATATGCCACCTGGTTACCTTCATCACAATAATTTCACTGTGATTGAAATGGTAACCTTGTTGTTGATGGTTGTCCTTGGTGGAATCGGAAATATTTGGGGTGGTGTGGTTGGAGCGATCGTCGTGACCGTCATCTATGATCAAACCAAGGATTATTACTTCTATCAACCCTTAATCTTTGGCATCACGATGGTGTTTTTGGTCGTCTTTATGCCCCGAGGAATTGGTGGAGTGATTGAGCAAGCGATTGTTAAAAGGAAATTCATCGAAAAACACGAGGAACAGAACCTTGGCACTTCTTGAAACTAGAGGACTTAGTAAGAGCTTCGGAGGGCTAAAAGCGGTCTCAGGAGTTGATCTAAAAGTTCAACCTGGGACGGTACATGGCTTAATTGGCCCCAATGGCTCCGGCAAATCGACTTTCTTCAACCTAGTAACAGGGGTCTATCAACCAGACCCTGGCAGTCACATTGAGTTTGATGGTCATGACATTACCAATCTGCAAGCTCATGGTATTGCTGCCCTAGGTATGGCCAGAACCTTCCAACTTCTGAGGTTGTTTTCAGAGATGACCGTACTGGAAAACGTGATGGTCGGAAATCATTGCAAAACTAGCTATGGAATCGTTGAATCTTTACTTGGTACCTCTCGGGTTCGGCAAGCAGATCAGAATATGAAAGAAGAGATGTTGGATCTGCTCGAATTTATTGGGCTTGCAAACTTTGCCGATATTCCTGCAGGAGAGCTTTCAGGTGGGCAGCGAAGGCTGTTAGCGTTGGGCAGAGCAATTGCGATGAAGCCCAAGCTGCTCCTGCTCGATGAACCAGGTGCAGGATTGTCCCCCGTGAATGTTGATAAATTGATGGAGACGATTCTCGGATTGAAAGAGCGCTATGAGTTGACGGTAGTAGTTGTAGAGCACATTTTGAAGGTGGTCATGAGCACTTGTGAAACGATATCGGTTTTGGATCATGGTCAGAAGATAGCGGAAGGGCCTCCAGAGATGATCAAGAATGATCATGCTGTTATTGAGGCCTATTTAGGTCGTGAATTGCCTGACGATGAGATCCGTAACGCTATCAGAGGTCAATGACCGGAATTACAAATTTTGAGATTGAAGTTCCAAGTATACGATTTGAAAATCTAAACACACATTAGGAGGTTCCAAAGAATTAATCCTTAAAAGAAATTTGAGGAATTTTGTCTTTAGAAATTTAATATATATTTAATCAAATCCTCATTTTTCTGAATGAACCCTTAATGAATCTCGCCAAAGACCCAATCCCTCTTCTCGTCCGTCGAATCGCATTCCCCGCAAGTGTAGGCTGGTTTTTTAACACCATGTTCAACGTGGTAGACACCTTTTGGGCTGGTCAACTTTCTGCTCAGGCGATTGCTGCGCTCTCGTTGTCGATGATTCCTTTTCTGGGCTTGTTATCTATGGGAATCGGTCTTGGACAAGGAACAAACGCACTGGTTTCCAATGCAATGGGAGCCCAACAAGAGGAGCGCGCTGTTCGATTGATCGCTCAAGCGCTGCTACTGGCATTGGTTGCCTCCGGATTGGTGATGCTCCTGGGTCAAACTTTCACTCCCATGCTTTATCGTCATATGGGCGCAGAGGAGTCATATTTGGAGATGGCCCTAAGCTACATCGACTGGCTTATCTATGGGTGCGCCACTTTCATCATCAATTTAACCGCAAATGCAGGACTCAATGCGCAGGGCGATACCAAGACTTATCGTAATGCGCTGATTTGCGGTTTCATGGCGAATATTATCCTTGACCCGTTGTTGATGTTTGGCTGGGGGCCATTTCCCCAAATGGGAGTGGAAGGAATTGCGATCGCCACCATCCTGATTCAGTTGGGGATTGTCCTTTATATAATTACTAAGGTTCGACAATCTTCTTTGGGACAGCAATTGAGGTTCGAATACTTCAAACCTCAACAAGAC
>DJYX01000205.1:3259-10247 GCA_002450295.1 Deltaproteobacteria bacterium UBA6967 | reverse complement strand
GAGGAGGAGGGAGAAGAGACGGAGCACAGTCTGGCTGCCTTGCCTCAACCAGAAGAAAGTGTAGAATTAGAGAATTCTTCTGAAAACGAGAGAGAGAGATGTTCATAAATTAATATTTTAGTTCATTATTTTTGTAACCATTGCACCTATACCTACTACCAGCCCTTTTCAGGCAGAATGACGATTCCATCACTCGCTGAGGAAATATTTTATGATCATTCTAAATCAAGATAAAATGACTTCTCATCGTCTAGGCGGCGGGCTAATTCTGTTGCTCCCTCTCCTTACTGCTCTATGGATTCCACAAACTGGTCAAGCGAATACGATCATCCTTGAAGACATGGTGGTCTCGAAGTGCTTCAAGCAGGGGCTCTGTGAGATGGGTTATGCTGCAGGAGTTGCGAATAAGGAAGCACAGCGTTTTGGGTTTTATTTGCCGAAACTGATAGTTCAGCTGAGGGAGTTTGAGGCAAAATCCTTATTGCGGCTGGATCCCAATTGCTTCAAAGATAAGAAGTGGCAGTCCCAGCTTTGGGAAAAAACTGTTGAGCTGATGCAGGACAAAAACATCAAGTTGGTTGGTGAAAAATTTAGGCGTTCCCTGATCACTTATACCTATGTCAACGGCAAATCATTGGGTGAAATTCTGCGTGAACTTCGAGTTCAGATTAGCTGCTGAAATGTCCAATGACGTCACCCCTGATCCCACCTGATTTCTGACCAGAAGCAAAGGCCTTCTAAAAATTGGGGTCTTTGCAACCTTCCCACTGGCATCTGAGGTCACAATCAGTTACTTAGAGGAACACTTGATCCTCAAACCATCGAGCTAGGACCCCCCGATGCAGTATTCCATTGCGACCGTTTGCCTATCAGGAACACTCCGACAAAAGATTGAGGCCATTGCAAAGGCTGGTTTTCAAGGGATTGAAATTTTTGAGAACGATCTGATCACGCATGATGGGAGCCTGGGAGAGTTACGGCAATTACTAGCTGATTATAGACTGAAAGTATTAGTCTATCAGCCATTTCGAGATTTTGAGGGAATGCCAGAACCGCTGCGAAGCCGTGGATTTGCCCGAGCAGCGCAGAAGTTTGAGTTGATGCGAGAAATTGGTACTGACTTGCTGATGATTTGCAGCAATGTCTCTCCCAAAGCGATAGGAGGCATCCAGCGAGCTGCAGAAGATCTTTTTGAACTCACTGAATTAGCAGCCAAGCAGGGCTTGCGAGTCGCGTATGAGGCGCTGAGTTGGGGTCGGCACGTCAATGACTATCGGGACTCTTGGGAAATTGTCCGTCGAGCCAATCATCCTGCCCTGGGACTCACGCTGGATACCTTTCACATCTTTTCTCGCCAGACGGAGCTGGATAGCATTGTCAACATCCCTGGAGATCGAATTTTCCTGGTTCAGGTGGCGGATGCTCCTCAACTGACCATGGATCCGCTCTCCTGGAGTCGTCACCACCGCTGCTTCCCAGGCCAGGGAGAGCTAGACTTACAGGCCTTCATGGAACGCTTATGCGCGACAGGCTTTGACGGGCCTTTTTCGTTGGAGATCTTCAACGATCAATTCCGGGCCAGTGATCCTTTCCGTCATGCGCGTGATGCTTACCGCTCTCTCGTCTACATGGCCCAGGAGACCGAACCATCGTCCAAGGTGAAAAGTCGGAGCTTGCCAAAGGTTGAACAGCCGACAGGTATGGACTTTATCGAATTTGCTGTCGATGAATCGGAACACCAACAGCTCGCTAGTTTTCTTCAAAAGACAGGATTTACTCACGTTGCCACCCACAAGGTCAAGCAAGTGGAGCTTTGGCAACAGGGCGGCATTCGCTTGGTCATCAATCGCGAGTCTCAGAGTTTTGCGCAGAGATATCACACAGAACATGGACTGTCTGTCTGTGCCTATGGGCTAAGCTGTCCAGATGTCCCTGGATTGCTGGAGCGAGCTACCAAGTTGGGCTATCAAGTTGAATATGCGGATCCAGAGCATGATAATCACGGGATCGCAGCGATTACTGGACCCACAGGAGCCTTGCTCTATCTGGTGGATTCCAACGATCCCTCTCCCCATTGGGAGAGGGAGTTTATTTATCATTCGGTCGATCCAAACTCATATATATCCAGGGTCGATCATGTGGCGACAACTCTGCCTTTAGACCAAGTTTTGGAAGCGACATTGCTCTATCGGGCTCTCTTCCAGATGCAGGCTTCTCCTTCGGTGAGTCTCCCTGATCCCTTGGGTTTGGTCAAAAGCCAGGTGATGGAAGTGGAAGATCGTTCGCTGGCAATGACACTGAACAGTACCTTGGCAGAGAAGACCGTGGTTGGTCAGATTCAATCGCGTTATCGAGGATCTGGGGTAAATCATATTGCGCTGGAAACCAGCGACATCTTTGCCTTGGCAAAATATCTGGAGCAACAGGGAACAGAGGTCATGAAAGTTACCGGGCATTATTACGATGATCTGGCCCCACGTTTCGGTTTGTCTGCAGAACTGATTGCAGAGTTACGGACTTACCACATTCTTTATGATGAAGACGAACATGGACACTTCTATCAACTCTATACCCGCTTGTTTGAGAAACGCTTCTGCTTTGAATTTGTTCAGCGAGCAGGTTATCGGGGGTATGGAGCACCAAATGCTCAGATCAGATTGACGATGCAGGCCCGTGAATTGGAGCAGATGTAATTATTTGAAGGTGTTTTTGGCCACACGAGAATATAAAAATTAAGCATGAGAAATGACTGATGACCCAGGTGATTTCTGGATATACCAAGTTGATTGCGCACATTGGCTGGCCCACAGGGAGCTTTAAGGCTCCGATGATCTTTAACCCTTATTTTGAACAAGAAGGGGTTGACGCCTTGGTTGTGCCAATGGGGTGCAAAGGTGAAGACTATCCGGGGTTTTTCAAATCCTTGTTCCAATTGCAGAATATCACTGGTGCGCTGATCACGATGCCTCACAAGGTAAGTACCGTAGATATGTTGGATGAAGTGAGTACTTCGGTTCAGGTCTGCGGAGCCTGTAACGCAGTCCGGAAAGAAGCAGATGGACGATTGGTTGGAGACATGTTTGACGGGCAAGGTTTTGTTCGGGGCTTGGCACGCAAAGGTCGCCCGGCCAAGGGAGCTTCTGCAATGATTGTTGGCTCTGGTGGTGTTGGTTCAGCGATCGCAGTTGCCATGGCAGAAGCAGAGGTGGGACGCTTGGCGCTCTACGATACACGCTCAGAGGCAACAGAAAAATTAGCTGATCGACTTCAACAATTTTTCCCAAAACTATCCATCCAGGTTGGCAGTAACGATCCAGCTGGGTTCGAAATTGTAGTCAACGCCACCCCAATGGGCATGGAGCCGGGTGATCCACTCCCAGTAGATGTGGAGAGGATATCTAAAGACACCATGGTTGGTGAAGTCGTGATGAAACAAGAAGAAACCCCGTTACTTAGGGCTGCTCAAGCAAAAGGGTGTTTGACCCAGATTGGTACGGATATGTTGTTTGAACAGATCCCTGCCTACTTGGAGTTTTTGAGACTGCCGACGACAAGCGCTGAAAATTTACGTTCTCTCTCTCGCATTCGTTACCAGTGAAAGGTCCCCATGCAACTCCCCTCTAATCCGTTCAAAGCCAACATTCTCAATGGACAACGACAAATCGGCCTTTGGTGCTCCATCAATGATTCCAATATCGCAGAAATGTTAGCGGGCTGTGGATTTGACTGGCTCTTGTTTGATACAGAACACACGCCGATGAGTCCTCTGGAAGTCCTTCCCCTTTTGCAGGCGGTGGCGCCTTATCCTGTTCATCCGATCGTTCGGCCCAGCTCACTGGATCCAGCAGAGATTAAGCGTTTTCTGGATTGTGGAGTCCAGTCGCTGTTAATCCCTTATGTCCAGAATGTTGAGGAAGCTCAACTGGCAGCGGCTTCTATGGCTTATGCTCCCGAAGGCATTCGTGGCTTTGCCGGCATCACTCGGGCGAGTCGATACGGAACAATTCCAGACTATGCGAAGCGAGCCCGTGAAGAAATATGTCTGATGGTGCAGATTGAGACCCAGGAAGCCTTGGAGCAGCTAGAAGCCATCGCTCAGGTACCCGGAGTGGATGCGGTCTTTATCGGTCCAGCAGATCTGGCAGCCAGTATGGGCTTTCCAGGAGAACCAAGCCATCCCAAGGTCAAAAAAGCATGCTTGGAGGGAATGAAGCGGATTCGGGCGGTGGGCAAACCGGCAGGGTTTCTAACGTTGGATCAGGAATTTCTACAAGAGATCATCGAAGCGGGTTGTCTGTTCCCGGCGGTGGACACGGACTATGCAATCCTGCGCCGAGGAGCGGTTGCTCAGTCTACTAAATGGACATCCGTCAGTTGAGTCTTTTCGGTTACTGAGCAGAGATGAGGGGAAGGGTCAGCTAGTTCTGCCGAAGTCGTCATCGAAGCGTTCAATGTCATCTTCTCCAAAGTAGCTGCCGGTTTGGACTTCAATAAAAACCAACTCCTCAGATCCGGTGTTTTCGATCCGATGCTTTGTACGGATTGGAATATCCACGGCATTGCCAGCGCTGAGGATTTTTTCAGACTCATCTAGCGTCACAAGGGCCTCTCCCTTGACGACATACCAGTGCTCTGCACGTTGCTGATGCCGCTGTAGGCTCAGACGCTTACCGGGCTGAACAATAATGCGTTTGACCTTGTGGTCTGCTTCGTCGGCCAAAACGGTATAGTGGCCCCAGGGGCGTTGGTCGGTCAGTGCGGACATGTTTGGTTGACTCTTATTGCGTTCGAGTTGTCAGTGAATCCGGAGAATGGTTGTTTTGGGCGGTGATGGGTAGCAGTGGGCGCTCATCCACAGGTATAGAGATTGTCTCTTTGGATTGATCGGCATAGACCAACTCCAACTCAATCACACCACCCACTTCCAGCGGACTACGTAGCCCAATCAGCATGATATGAATACCTCCCGGATGAAAACTCTGGGTCTCTAGGGCAGGTATCGGCACTTCCTCCAGGCGTTGCTTTCGAAGCATCCCATCTTCATCCTTGGTTGTGTGCAACTCGACCCGCTCTGCTACCTCTGAGTGAACCTCCACCAATTTGCGCAGTTGCCCACTTTCGTTGCGGAGATCCAGGAAGATCGCAGAGTTATTGGCATTGGGAGGTACGGCACGGACCCAAGGATCTTCTATCTGAATGACAGAAGCGGTCGTCTGTTGCAGTTCTTTGGGTTGCCGATCTGGGCTGGCTATTTCAGTGTTTGGCCCAACCTCCATTTCTGGAAATTTGGCTTCGAAGTCTAGTTCCGTCTCAGCTTTTTTCAATTCCTGCCCTGCTTTTGGTAGCGAATTCTCAGCCTTTTGTACGACTTGGTTGGTGTTTTCTGTTTGTTCAATTAATCGATTTCCTTGGTCAGATAAATTTTGTGTTTCTATGAGTTCTGCTGGCTCAGTATATTTGAGATCAAGCTCAGGACTCATAGCCTGGGAATCTTTCTGGATATCAGTGGCTGCTTGTTCTTTCGTAGTTTCAAGCGACTTCGGCGCTTGCGCTGGAATTTTTGATTCTACAGTAGGCGGCTGCTTCACCTTGGAGGAGGAGCAACCCTGTGACAACAGGATTCCAGCACAGATCAGGAGCGTGAAAATTCTCAACATTGTCAGGTGAAAATTCAGGCTGGTTGGAAGAGACGCTTCGAGAACAGCGAAGAGTTTTGGAGACCTGGCAAAATTTTGACTCCTGCCAACAGGCTCAGATCAATCAGCGGTTCGAGGACAATCACACTAAGATAGGTACTGCCGAAGCTGAGCACCTGAAGCATGTTCTCTGCTCCAAATCCCTGCCCGTAGAAAGCCCAGAATGCGACCCAACTGACAATTCCCCCCTGGTAGACGAGCGACAGCTGTAGAACCTGTCCGTAACTCAAATCCTGGTAGGCGGTCTGCCTGGGGATGATCCGCTCTGCGACAGCAGAAACCACAAGGAGAGGCAGCAGCAATGTCGTAACGTTCATTCCATACTGAGGCAGATCCCACGGTGCTAGCAGTACTCCTTGGGCCAGGAGACCAATGGCTAGACCAAGAGCTGTCGGAACCAGACCAAACAGGAGAAAGAGAGTGGAACCAAGAATCAAGTGGACTTCTGAAACTCCAACGGGTGACGATGGTAGAATCTCAAAGAAAGAGAACACCAAGACACTGGTAAAGATTGTCCTGCCTATCAGAGTGTTCAGTCCATGCTGTATCAGAAATTCCCAACACTGACGCAGTATCAGACCAAAGGCGGTGAGGGCAGTACCAAAGCCAAGCAGTAGTTTGGCGCCTTGAACAACTCCAGGTTCGATATGCATGGAAACTCCTTGGCTGAGAGTGGAGGTAGAGATACTAATGATTTGGTCTAGGGTAGCAAAGCAAGCGCCAAAACTAGGCAGCACCGATGGAAGAGTCAAGCAGTTGCAATGAAAGTGAACTCCCGCTTGTGAATGTCCAGCGGTCTGAAGAAACTGCAGCGATTCAGTTCGCATCCATCACCCCACCAGAATAACCCAAACAAAGGAAGCCACGATGATTGAATTGTATGAATTGGCCGCTACAGATGACAAACAGGTCTTCAGTCCCTACTGCTGGCGAATCCGCTTGGCTCTACATCACAAGCAATTGCCCTTTAAGAGCATTCCTTGGCGCATGACCGAGAAGGACCGAATTGCTTTTGCTGATACGGAGCGGGTGCCTGTACTTGTTGATGGAGAGCAAACATTGGCAGATTCTTGGAAGATTCTCGAATACCTCGATAAACGATATCCTGAGCACAGTCTGGAAATGCATCGTGGGGAACTGAGATTTTTGCGGCATTGGACCGAGATGGTTATGTTTCCGGGGATGATTCGGATGATCGTCGATGAGATCCACAAGACGGTTCATGAGAAAGATCGCGACTATTTTCGAGCGACACGAGAAAAGACTTTTGGGATGCCACTGGAGGAATTTGC
>DJYX01000205.1:0-2876 GCA_002450295.1 Deltaproteobacteria bacterium UBA6967 | reverse complement strand
ACTCTGAAAGCCTTTGACTTTTTGGGAGGATCCCAGCCAAATCTTGCAGACTATCTTGTATTCAGTGGTTTGATGTGGGCTCGCTGTACTAGCCCAATGCCATTATTGGCAGAGGAGGATTCAGTCTTTGCCTGGCGAGAGCGAATGCTGGATCTTTTTGATGGTATGGCTCGATCGATTCCATGCCGAGAGATGAATTAATTTATTAAAAAAGCCGAGGGTTTTTCTTCGGCTTTTTCTGACAACTTACAAGAAATCGCACTTTTTTGTAAAATAAGAGTTTTTCCTAGAGAAAAACTACTCTTGCCAAAGCGAATCACTCATCCGTATGAATAATTAATCTCAAGAAATAATTTTTAATTATCACATTGATGTAGCATAAAAATAGTTGTCAGAATATATCAATTTATGTGCTGAAGTTGACAGCATACTTTCAATCTTGTACACTAGTCTGCAAATGGAATTAATTGTTGCATCTCATTGATGAGATTCTGTACGCACACACATTAGTGAAATAAACTATATATTTTACTGATGTTATTGAAAATATTTCTGAAACTAAGTTTTGGAGAAACACTATTTTTTCCATTGTGGAGGCATTCTTTTTGATCCACAACTAGCCTGCCAGAATTCACTCAATTCCGCTTGAATTCCCCTCTTTGGGAAACTCTTTGGTATCGGCTGTTTCAGAACAACCTGAAATCCAGGAGAAGCTATGTCTTTTCATTCACTTCTGCATGATTTTCATAATAAATTTCAATCAAAAATGCTGCGCGCCGTACTGACCAGTGCCATCACGCTAGGTGGTGCGATGGCACTCGCCGGCACAGCTGCCGCAGGCGGTCACAGCAAATGTGGGAAAGTTAGCCTAGCGGACATGACTTGGGCCTCGGCTTCGCTCATGGCTAATGTAGACGCTTTCATACTCAAGGAAGGATATGGATGCGAAGCAGAGATTGTTCCTGGTGACACTATCCCAACCTTCACTTCGATGAACGAGAAGGGTAATCCGGATGTCGCCAGTGAACTATGGATCAACGCGGTACGCGAGCCATTGTTTAAAGCAATGTCTGAAGGCCGACTGCATTCAGCTGTCAAAGGACCAATTACCGGACTTGGTGAAGGTTGGTGGGTGACTGAAAAGTTTGCCAAGGACCACCCGGATCTAAACACAGTAGAAAAGGTGCTGGCTCGTCCAGACCTGTTCCCTTACGCTGAAGACAAGAGCAAAGGTGCTTTCATGGGCTGCCCAGCTGGTTGGGGTTGTCAGCTAACCAATGCTAATTTGTTCCGGGCCTTTGGGATGGAGAAGAAAGGATGGGTTCTCGTTGATCCAGGTTCATCTGCCGGCTTGGATGGATCGATCGCTAAGGCATCTGAGAGAGGTGAAGCTTGGTTTGGCTACTATTGGTCACCAACTGCCATCATCGGCAAATACAATCTGCAAATGCTACCCTTTGAAGCTCCCTTTGCTGGATCTGACAATTGGGACGGTTGTATGGTCAAGGCAGAGCAGGACTGTGACAATCCAAAGCCAAGTTCTTGGACAGAGTCAGAAGTTCATACAGTCGTGACTGATGAATTTAAGCAAAAGGGTGGCGTTGCACTGGACTATTTGTCCAAGCGAGTGTGGCCTGGGCCCGTGATGAATGGCATGCTAGTTTACATGACTGAGAATCAAGCCACCGGCGAAGACGCTGCAGTCGAATTTTTGGCTACCAAGGAAGACGTCTGGACCAAGTGGGTTCCAGCTGACGTTGCCAAGAAAGTAAAGTCTGCCCTCTAATTCTGAAAGATGGGGCCTACGAAAGGAATGTCCTGCCATGTAGGCCCTATTTCAGGAAAGAGAACAAATGGACCTCTTCGAAGAGATGCCCTCTCTAGGGCGTCGAGACCTGATGAACCTGCGCAAAGGTATTGACGCTGGTTTCCGATCCTTTTCACGCTCCTACGGGGAAGCTCTTGAGAACTTCTTCGATCCACTTCTGCAATTCCTGATTTTTTTTGAAAAACTGCTGATAGCTACTCCCTGGCCGATCATTCTATTGATTGTTGCTGGTCTGACCTGGCTGGGTTCTCGCAGTTGGAAGATTGTTGTTGGCTCACTCCTTTGTTTCATGTTGATTGGCTACTTGGGTATGTGGGAAGACACAATGTCCACGGTTGCCATGATTTCTGTTGCTACTCTGATCTGCATAAGTATTGGGATACCCATCGGAGTGTTGATGTCCCGCTCAGATCGGGTACAAGCCACAATCACTCCAGTTTTGGACGTGATGCAAACGATCCCCAGTTTTGTTTACCTGATTCCAGTTGTGATGCTGTTGGGCATTGGCAAGGTGCCAGGACTGTTGGCTGTCTGTATCTATGCTCTCCCGCCGATCATACGCTTGACCAATCTGGGAATACGTTTGGTGGATAAGCAGGTGTTGGAAGCAGCGGATGCTTTTGGTTCAAGTTATTGGCAGCGCCTCAAGGATGTACAGATCCCATTGGCGCTACCGAATATTTTCGCTGGAGTGAACCAGACGATCATGATGGCATTGGCGATGGTGGTGATTGCTTCAATGATTGGTGTTAAAGGCCTGGGTATCCCTGTTCTGCAGGCGATTTCCAATCAATATCTAGCGCTTGGACTCTTCAACGGGTTGGCAATTGTCGCCTTGGCAATTATCTTTGACCGGGTCACACAGGCGTTTGGAAAACGGTTGCAACGTCATCAAATAGGGGGGCCCAGTGTCTGATTCAGAAGCGCTGATTCGTATTGAGCACCTCTACAAGATCTTTGGTGCGCGACCTCAGACCAAGTTGTCTTTGGTAAAGCAGGGAATCGACAAGCAAGAGTTGTTGGAAGAGCACCAGCATGTGCTGGGTCT
>DJYX01000156.1:14892-19465 GCA_002450295.1 Deltaproteobacteria bacterium UBA6967 | reverse complement strand
TTCCTCCAAACCCGGCACCACCCTTCCAAAGAAAATACCGATCATTGTACATAATTGCCAATTGAAATACATGATGAGCGCGGAGCCTAGGTAGTACCAGTGCTTGTGGATGATTGGGGAAGGTTCCGCATAGTGCCGGACCGCAACTGCAAAGGTCTCATCGGTCAGCCAGAAAGCCAGCGGAATGCGCCAACGTTGAGGCAAGTGACGAACCTGCTGGAGAAGTGTAGTTGAATAAAGGAGGTGTCGTAGATTCACCACAAAGGTGGCCAACACAATGACGGGCCATGTGGCCCCAGCAGAGACCATTCCGAGGGCTATGAATTGAGCTGATCCAGCGAAGACAATTGCTGAAAAAGCTAAAGCACCCCAGAGAGAAAGCCCACCGCTCTCAGAGAGAGTTCCAAAGATAATTCCAAACGGAATTGCTCCGACGATCAATGGGAATGTATCCCGAACTCCCCTCCAAAACTCTGTTTGTGGTGTCGAATTCATGGGATCACATCAACCTAAGGCAGTCGATCATGGAAGTACTGACAGGCATCGCTTCTTTCAATGCAGAATAGGAACATCTGTAACTTCACCCGACTGAACCTGCCAAAGCTCAGCGTAAGTACCCCTGAGTTCTAATAAGTCATCATGATGTCCTTCCTCAACCACCTGACCATCTCTCAACACCAAAATTCTATCAGCATGTCGGATCGTGGAAAGCCGGTGAGCAATAATCAATGCGGTCTTCCCTTTAGTGATTCTGGAAAGACTTTGTTGGATCGCCCTCTCTGTTTCAGTATCAACTGAACTGGTTGCCTCATCAAAAACCATGATCGGAGCATCTTTCAGGATCGCCCTGGCAATACTGAGACGCTGCCGCTGCCCCCCCGAGAGCCGAATACCTCGCTCACCCACCACGGTTTGATAATCATCTGGCAAGGTCATGACGAAATCATGTAGCTGAGCTGATTCTGCCGCAGCCTGGATTTGGGCTAGGTCTCTATTCGGGGAACCGTAGGCTATATTCTCCGCAATCGTGCCATGAAAAAGGTAAACATCCTGACTGACAAGGGCGATATGACTTCTAATGTCCTGCAGGGTGAGATCCCGTAGATCTAGCCCATCGAGGCAAATTGCACCACCAGATGGGTCATACAAACGCAGGAGCAACTTGATCAGTGTTGACTTCCCAGCACCTGTTGCTCCAGCAATACCGATCGTTTCACCAGACCGCACCTTGAAATCGAGACCTCGCAAGACCGGCTCACCCCGACGATAGGTAAAATGGACTTGATCGAAGTGTATCTCTCCCTGCATTGGTTCAGGAAGAACCAGAGATTCAGCAGGATCTTGAATCTTGCTGGGAGTCTGCAGCAGGCCAAATGTCCGACGGGCACTTGCCTTGGCACGCTCATACTCATCAAGGGTGATCCCCATTCGAGTCAAGGGCCACAACATGCGCTGGATTAGCATTGAAAACAGCACCAACTCACCAACAGTCAGTACTCCTTTGTCTTCCAGAACCCAGTAACTTCCAAGCAGCAGAACCCCTCCAAAACCGATTGCCACTGCCATTCGAATAAGAGGGACATAGACAGAGCTGAAGCGAATTGCAGCATGATTGGCTTTCTTATAATCCAGTGATGCTTCAGAAACTCGTTGGGATTCAAATACTTCTGCTGTGAAACTCTTGATGACCAGGATACCTGCAATGTTGTTTTCCAAACGACTACTCAACCCTCCAACTGCCTCTCGAACTTGCTTATAACGTGGTGAGATGAGGTTTTGATAAAACCAGCTTCCCCAAAGAATCAAGGGCACAGGAAGCAAGCCAATCAGAGCCAATTGCCAGGAAACATCCACCAGTACAAAAATTGAAAATAAAAATAGCACCAGTAACTGAAGCAGTTCGTTAAAACCTGTGTTCAAAAACCTTTCAATTTGATTGACGTCATCATTGAGCATCGCCATGGTTTCTCCCATGCGGTGATTCTCAAAGAATTCAATCTCACGCTTCTGGATGTGGTTGTAGGCATCTGTCCGTAAATTGTGTTGGACTCTTTGAGCAAGGTTCATGAAGCCATACTGGTAGGCCCATTCAAAGAGGCTCTCAAAGCCAAAGATGACAACGCCAAGTACTGCAAGAAATACTGCGAGAGACCATGGATCTGCTGTTCCCACAAGATTAGCAATCCATTCAGGGGGTTCTCGGCGAACAGAATCTATCACCCAGCCCACAAGAACTGGAGGCATCAAGTCGAGAACTTTGTTCAGAATGCTGTTAAAACAAGCCCAAGAAAACCAGACTCGATGAGGTAGGATGTAGTACAGCAGGCTAATCATTGGATGTGGAGTGGGATTCATCTAGCAACTTTCCTTAAATACCTCGAAGCGTTGAATTGGGCCAAGAAGGTTTCCAACTCAATGTATGCAAATCCATTCAGAACAATTCTTGAATGACATTTTACCGGAGTTATCCTGCCTTAAATTCAATAATTTTGCACTTTCTCAAAAACGCGAGTTCACATGTCGTTTTTTTGTCGTGGTTCCTTGCTGTTCAGCATACTTGGAATCGGAATTTTTGCTTGCAGCAGCAATCCACCCAATAATGTTGATTTCAGTTATCCAACCAACAAACGGCTGCATGTGATGGAACTTTGTGAGTTGCTCTACACCCCGCGCTATGCTCGGTACGTTGCTCCCTCTTTGGATTCGCGAGTACAAAAACTGGTTCCGATTTCAAACGGTGTGATCGCCCAATTTTATGATGGCCGCCGGTATGAAGTGCCATTGGACTCCCAGCTACCTCCGGGCGAACACTACTGTGTCTTTGAATCCAATCCAACCCCCTGTGCATCTAACGACAAGGACTGGGACCGTCGCTGTGAGCGAAAAACTCCGATGCGTATTGACCGATTCGCCAACTGATTCCAAAACACTCCCCATGAATGCTTTGATTCTTGTTGATCTACAAAATGATTTCACTCCTAGTGGAGCGCTCCCGGTTCCTGAGGGTGACAGCATTGTTCCGCTGATCAATCAACTTCAGCAAAAGTTTGACCTCGTGGTAGCAACCCAAGACTGGCATCCCTCAGACCATCAGAGTTTTGCAGTTCAGCACGAGGGAAGACAACCGGGAGAATTGATTGATCTATATGGAATCCCGCAAGTCCTCTGGCCAATTCACTGTGTTCAAGAAACCGAGGGAGCCCAATTCATCTCCAATCTGGATCAGAGTAGGGTCAAAAGAGTTTTCCGCAAAGGTCAAAATCCACGAATTGACAGCTATAGCGGATTCTTTGATAACGACCACCAAAGCAGTACTGGAATGGGGGAGTATCTGCGTGAGCAAGGAATAGACGAAGTATTTGTGGTAGGTCTGGCAACCGACTACTGTGTACGCTTTACGGCAGCAGATGCCGCTGAACTTGGGTTTCGAACTATCGTGATTTCAGATGCAACTCGTGGAGTGAACTTAATGACAGGGGATGTCGACCATGCCCTTGTAGCTTTGCAGGAGCAGGGAGTCCGAATTCTTTTAAGTTCGGAGTTGCCCTGATCCCTCACAAAGATTTAAACAGTTCTTAAAAGCGCTAGAGGCTTCTGACGTAGCGTTCGATGTGCTGCAAGACTAGCTGTCACAACGCTGAGGGCTACCACTGCCATCAAAGTAACCGCATTGCTCCACCAGTTGATTCTCCAAAGATTCTCGAAGACTACCCACGAAATGATGAAAGAAAAGACCAAGCTGAGTAGTAGGCCCGAAGCTGCTGCAAACAAAGCCAGCAGCCCAAACTCTGTTTGAACAATGCGCATCACTAGGGGGAATCGGGCTCCCAAGGTCTTGAGCAGATTCATCTCCCAAACCCGACTTTGCACTTCCTGCCGAGCGATAGAGTAAAGTACTACCAGACCAGCCAGAATTGCCAAATACGCCATAAAGTTAATTGCAAAGCTGACCTGATCAATGATTTCGAAGGCCCTCGCTAAAATTCTGGTTACATCAATCACAGAAATATTGGGATAGGCACGAACGATACTGTTTTGCAGAGAAAGTCGTTTCTCTGGGGGAACATTCCGAATACTGGCTAAGAAAACCTTGGGAGCATCTTCCAATGCTCCAGGCTGCATCACGATAAAGAAGTCTGGTTGAAAAGTTGTCCATTCCACCTTCCGCAAGTTAGCCACCTGGGCTTCAATCGGGATGCCGGCGATGTCAAAGGTCAACCGGTCCCCAACACGCCACTCACGCCAGCTAGCAAACTCCTTTTCCAAAGAAACCTGAACGGGTTGATCTCCGATGAAATCATAGCTTCCACTGAGTGGCTTACCTTCTACAATCCCAAGGTTCGCCTGATCCGCAGAAAGATAGGACAAGTTGTATGTGCGACTCCTTCGTCGACGTTCACGGTTTTCATCCCGAACCACATCATCTCTGTCCTGCCCTTGGTAAATCTCTCCATTGACCATTGAGAGTCGGGCTCTCACCAGTGGAGAAAGGCTCTCTAGAGCAAAACCTTCTTGGGTGACCACCTCGGTCAGACCTGAGATCTGTTCTTCCTGGATATCGAAGACAAAAAAC
>DJYX01000156.1:10020-14507 GCA_002450295.1 Deltaproteobacteria bacterium UBA6967 | reverse complement strand
GGAATCAGGTTGATCAGCAGGGTTCCCAAGGACATTGACAGGAAACAGGAAATTGCTGCAACTCGGTTACGGTTCAGGCTGCGAAGAGCGATCTTGAAGACGGGTTTTTGACGATTCGAAAGATGCCCACAGACCTTGAAGAGCAGCCAGGCCAACAACGCAAGTACTAGCAAGGCTCCCATGAAAAGCAACAAAAACAATCCCCCTCTTTTGAATCCGGCAACCCAGATCGTCAGCCCTCCATACACCAAAAGACCAGGTAAGTAGCTTACCAACTTCAGCTTCCAGGTGTTACCACGACTGAACTCTCGACTAGTGTCCCGTAGTAGGGCAATTGGTTGAACACGATGAATCGAAGTCAGTACAGGCAAACAGAAAATCAGGCTACCAATGGTTCCTAGTACCATAGCTACAGCCAGACTGGCCCAAGGCATTTCTTGTTGAAAGCCAAGCGGAAGAAAATCTGAAACAAGATGAGGTAGAATCTGTAACAAGGCTAGAGATGCCAAGGCAGAGACAATCACAGCCATCCCACCCAGAATCAATATCTGACTTAGTAAAAGGAGATAGGTTGACCTTCTGGCGGCTCCCAAACTCATTAGAATAGCTATTTCCTGAAAACGGCTGTGAAGATAATCACGGAATAAATAGGCTGCACCCAATCCTGCTAAAAACAAAGCAACCAGCGAGACCATCCCCAGATAATCATTCAGGTAGCCCAAGGCCCGGCCAACTTGCTGGCTTGCTCCGGCAGGCGTCTGAACTCTAAGCGAGTATGCTTCTTCCCCGAGTTCATCAAGATCCTTCTGTAATTTTTCAGCAGCTAGTTCTTCATCAATCCCTGGAGCTAACTTGTAATATTGACGGTGAAAAACCCTACTTTTCCCAACAGTTGTTAGGCCTGTATTCTGTACCTGCTCGTAGCTCATGTAAATTCGAGAAGCCACTCCAAAAGTAGAGAAACTGGTTCCTGGATCCTGTAGCACCACATCAGCAATTTTGAACATCTGGGTACCAATCTGCAGGGAATCTCCCAGTTTCAAATCCAGAGAGGTCAGTAGGTCAGGATAGACCCAGATGACTTGCTCCTTCAGCGCTTGGGCAACTTCGCTTGGTCCAATGATCCCTTTTTCCTGCAGTTCCAATTCTCCGTATAGTGGAAAGCCGGCATCAACAGCAATAATCTGTGATAAGCGTGAGTTGACTCCACTGGCAGACATTGAAACAAAGGAGATCTGACGACTCTGATCTATGGGTTCAAGGCTCTTGCTAATCGTTCGGAGTTCTTCTTCTGTAAAGAGACGAGTTGCATTGACCGCAATGTCAGCGGTTAGAATGCCTTTCGCATTACGTCCCAAATGACTTTGGATCGATGAATTGAAAGAATTAAGCGCTAAAAAGCCTACCAATCCAATTGCCAAATTAAGGACGAAGAAAGCACTGAATTTATGGTTATTCCGGATTTCTCGCCAAGCCAGTTTGAACCAGATCTGCATAGCCCTTTAGTCAAAGAAAAGAGAAAGAAAATGAGAAGATTATCAAAACGTTGATTTTAAACACCCTTACGCCGACAGCGCTCACTGCAGTAACGAACCTGATCCCAATCACGAGCCCATTTTCGCCGCCAAGTAAATGGACGCTGACAAACAGGGCAAGTTTTCTGGGGTAGGTTAGGTTTTGTGTGTGGCACGTTAGCTAATTGTCCAGAATAGCATGAAGATCTGAGATTGCTTTGAGAAAATAAATAAACATCTTCTG
The DNA here is from genome assembly GCA_002450295.1 of Deltaproteobacteria bacterium UBA6967. GTDB lineage: Bacteria > SAR324 > SAR324 > SAR324 > NAC60-12 > JCVI-SCAAA005. Next base: position 12,749 of record DJYX01000156.1, on the reverse strand, counting down.
CAACGCTCAGACCCCAAGAACATGAGGGTATTTGCGTTGCATCTTGGAAGGGGTCTTGTATCTTGCTGCTTTTGCACAAACTTCAAAAACTCACTAAGCATCTTCCCTGTCACCTCGGAGCATTGATTGAACGAACCAGCTGCCCATCTCAAATCGCTTGTCCGGACAATTCCTGACTTTCCCAAACCCGGAATTCTCTTCAGAGATATCACGACCTTACTGAGTAATCCTGCTGCATTTCAGGAGACTCTTCAGTTGCTGGTCAGTCGCTATCGAAATGCAGAGCTTCACGCTGTTTGTGGCATTGAATCAAGGGGTTTTCTCATTGGTGCTCCACTCGCCTTGGAATTGGAGATTGCCTTCGTGCCTATTCGTAAACCTGGGAAACTCCCAGCGGCTGTCGAACGGGTCGAATACGCACTGGAATATGGAACGGACGCTTTGGAAATTCATAAAGATGCGCTTCAACCAGGCCAGCGAGTACTCCTGGCGGACGATCTCTTGGCAACAGGCGGAACCATTTCTGCGGCAGCGCAGCTTGTTCAGCGATTGGACACCATCGTTCATGAAGCTGCTTTCATTATTGAATTGGAAGGGCTTGATGGTCGAGAGAAACTGTCCTGTCCAGCCTTTTCATTGATGCGCTTCACAGAGGAGTGATGGCAGATTCGTTCAAAAAAATCTGTGATTGGGAAGAAGCGAAAAAGTGCGCTCGAAGCTGGAAAAAAGCTGGGCTAAGGATTGGTTTTACAAACGGTTGCTTTGATATTTTGCATGCAGGCCATGTCCGCTACCTGCAAGATTCAGCTGCGCAAGCTGACAAATTGATTGTCGGGTTAAATTCCGATGCCTCAGTTCAAACGTTGAAAGGAAGCAGCCGTCCGATTGTACCAGAAGACGATCGAGCATATGTCCTCAGTGGGCTGGAAGTGGTTGCTGCTGTCATAATCTTTGAAGAGGAAACTCCATTTGAGCTTATAGAATGGCTAGAACCGGATGTGCTGATGAAGGGGGGTGACTACAGAGCCGAAGAGATCGTGGGCTATGATTCCGTCACAAAGAGAGGAGGGGTAGTGAAGGTATTGCCTTTTCTGGATGGCCGCTCAACAACAAATATTGTTCAACGTATTCGAGAACTGACAACATGATCATTGTTACTGGAGGGGCCGGTTTTATTGGCAGCAACCTGATCTGGGGACTCAATCAGATTGGTATTGAAGACATTCTTGTGGTGGATAATCTGTCTCAAGCCGATAAGCATCGAAATCTAAATTCCCTAAAGATTGCTGATTTTCTCGATAAAGAAGACTTCCTAGCTGAATTGCCGAAATTAGAGAATGTACAGACCATTTTTCACCAAGGTGCCTGCTCCTCGACTACAGAAACAGACGGACGCTACATGATGGAGAACAACTATCAGTTCTCCAAAACCTTGCTGCACTACTCTCTGGAAAACAAGATCGACTTCCTCTATGCCTCCAGTGCCTCAGTTTACGGAGATGGTAGCGCAGGATTTCGTGAAGAGAAAACCTGTGAGTGGCCTCTTAACGTTTACGCATTCTCTAAATTCTCCTTTGACAACTACGTTCGGCAGCGGTTATCCCAAGCTTCTTCACAGGTTTTGGGCCTGCGCTATTTCAATGTTTATGGCCCCCAGGAAAACCACAAAGGCAAGATGGCTTCTGTCGCCTTCCACCTCTTTGGCCAACTTGCTCAAGGTCAGAAAATGAAATTGTTTGCTGGAAGTGAGGGCTTTCGGCGAGATTTCATCTTCGTAGATGACATCGTGCAAATGAACCTGCATTTCTATCAGACCAAGGGCAGTGGGATCTTTAATGCGGGTACAGGGAAAGCAAGAAGTTTCCAAGACATCGCTACCACACTACAACAGCTTGAACCGGAAGGGCAAATGGAGATCATACCGTTCCCTGATCACCTCCAAGGCAAATATCAGGAATTTACTGAAGCCGATACAGATCTTCTACGTAAAGCAGGTTATCAGAGTCCAATGACTTCGTTGGAAGACGGAGTACGTCAATACTATGAGCTCTGGAAGCGCACTGGTGGCTACCGTCGGGACTAAATCTATGACTGCATTTGCAAAGATCAAGGCCATCTTGTACGACATGGATGGGCTACTGCTGGATACAGAAAATTTCTACACCGATGTGACACAACAGATTGTCTCGCGATACGGGAAAAATTTTGACTGGTCCATCAAGTCACAGATGTTGGGGCGGCCTGCCCTTGAATCCGCGAGAACTTTGGTTCGAGTGTTGGAATTGCCCATTCGGCCAGAAGACTATCTTACAGAGCGGAAAGCACTACTCAACCAACGTTTTCCAGAAGCAGAGGCGATGCCGGGAGCTATCGAACTGACCCAGCGAATGAAGATGGCTAGAGTACCTCAAGCCGTAGCGACAAGTTCAACCAAAGAGGCATACACCCTCAAAACCACAAAACATCAAAAATGGTTTGCAGAGTTTGATGCCATCGTCACCGGAGATCATCCTGACATTCAAAACGGGAAACCAGCACCGGACATCTTTCTGGTTGCTGCAAGAAAACTTGGGGTGGTTCCAGGCGAATGTTTGGTCTTCGAGGATGCTCCAGCTGGAGTTGAAGCGGCAAGGGCTGCCGGGATGAGCGTGGTAGTGGTTCCTGATCCGCAGATGGATCAAAAATTAGTGAAAGACGCAGATCAAAAGCTAAATTCCCTACTTGAATTT
>DJYX01000156.1:651-9712 GCA_002450295.1 Deltaproteobacteria bacterium UBA6967 | reverse complement strand
AAGCTAAATTCCCTACTTGAATTTAAACCGAGTGATTGGTCCTTACCAGACTGAATTTATTTTCATTTCCACCTGATTCACATGGCATGCGGAGAATTCACATGCCCACACCTCCAAAAGCGTGGCGGACTTGCTGCCTGCTTGCTGTCCTACTTGCTGCTTTGACTTTTACTCCCATTGTTCTCGTTCCAGATGAGATCGAACCCATTCTGTTGGGAATGCCACGTACCCTTTGGTTCGGTATGTTGATTTCATTCGGATTTTTCTTACTCACTCTCTGGGGAGCTTTCATCCTAAGCAGACACAATGAGAGTGATTGATGTGGTTTGGTCTCTTGCTACTGGCATATCTCATTGCCCTTGTCTATGCGCTACGTCTTTCTCAACTTGCTGAAGTTGGACCTGCCAGTGAGCACAGCTATCGCTTTGCTGATTCTAATATTGGTAGTGTCCTAGGAGTTCTTACTTTCTCTGCTACGCTGTTCAGTACTTTCACTCTATTAGGGCTTCCTGATTTTTTTCGAAACCATGGGGTAGGCGCTTGGATTTTTCTGGGTGTCACAGACATGGCAATGGCATTTCTCGCACTCTGGTTTGGACTTAAGGTTCGTGAGAAAATCAGCATACAAGAGTTTGAAAGTGTTAGTGAAATGCTGGCAAAAACCTATCATGCAGATTGGGTTCGTTTCATCTACTGGGCTGGAATTTTTGTGTTTCTGCTTCCCTACGTAGCCATTCAAATCAAAGGGATTTCTAGCTTTCTGTCAGTCGCTTTTCCTGTAGATATTCCAAACTGGTGCTGGTCTCTATTTATCCTTCTAGCCATTCTAATTTACAGCCTCTTGGGTGGTTTGAAGGCCATCATCTACAACGATGCAATTCAAGGAATCATTCTGCTGACGATCACTTTGTTGATCGCTGCAATCTGTCTGGATCAGATGGGTGGTTGGACCAGCATGTTTGAACAAATCGAAGAGCAGAACCCCAAATTGCTTTCCATTCCTGGCCCCACAGGGCTCCTGAATACTCAGTTTCTATTGGCTTCTTTTCTAACTATTGTCCTGATGCCAATCAGTCAGCCACAGCTCTTTGCCCGATTCACTGTGATGCGTGATGAGCGGAGTATGATTGAGATGGTGTTGGGGATGAGCGTCTTCGTTTTTCTAATCATTACACCAACCATTGCAATAGGTATGTATGGGGCTATCAACTATCCGGATTTGTCAGCCAGCGAATTCTGGGTCAACACCCTTGTTAACGATCAACCTGAATTTATTGGTGCCCTAGCTGTCGTGGGCTTGCTTGCCGCAGCGATGTCCACAGCTGATTCGCAGCTATTTGCATTGGAATCGGAGGTTAGCCCTACCATTCAAACACATTCTTTCCGCAAGCTTCCGATCCTGATCTTTGGGATCATGGCATTTGGTCTAGCGGTGCTGAGTTCATCTGATTTGGTCTTGCTAGCTACCGTCAGTTTTGCGGGAACATCACTCTTAGCCCCAATGATTCTCTTAGCAGTCCTCAGTAAAGATGGAGAGCATCCCCCCTTGTTGATTCCCGTCATTTGTGGCGTTTCACTTTTGATTTACCTCGTGTCACTGCTCAGCGGGTTTGTGCCTCAAGTGATTTTTGGATACCGTCTTGAGCTTCTTCTTTTGTCTTTGAATGTCATCATAGTTGGCTTCTTTTATTTCCTACGTGAGCAAAGCAGGGTTGCATGATGAAGTTTCGCCCCAATGTAGCGGCAGTGATCCTCAATCAGCATGGTGATAAAATCTTGATGTTCCACAGGGTGGATGGACGACGCAAAGGCTGGCAATTTCCACAGGGCGGAGTGGACCCAGGGGAAACGGAAGAACAAGCCATTCTGAGGGAGCTAAATGAAGAGATTGGGACGAATAATGTCAAGATTCTCAAACAGAGTTCCAAGCGAACTCGCTATCAGTTCCCTAAAGCTGTCCTAAAGAGAATGCAACAAAAGAATCGCTGGAGGAAGTATTGGGGACAAGAGCAACGCTGGTTCCTCATTCAACTGAATCAGGGAACAGAAACACTCTCTTTGAGTAACAAAGGACACAAGCAGGAGTTTGACCGCTTCAAGTGGATGAGACCTAAGGTTGGTTTGCGCAAGGTCGTGCGCTTCAAGCGCAAGGCGTATCGGAAAGGACTAAAACGATTAGGTGTGATCTAGCGAAGCCGGAATCGATCAAGAATTTCGTTGGCCAGCCTGATGTATCCAGTTGCTCCGATCGAGTTAAGGCTGCGGTTGATGACATCCATGCCTGCAGCGCTGGCGTCCAGTACCTGGGGGCATTTAGGAATGATCGTTTGGAAGACACTCTCTCCCAACGTTTGATAGACCTGCCGGCAAACTTTTTGGTGAGCTGGAATTTCGTGATCGAACATCGTCAGAAGTATCCCCGCAATCCGCAGATTTGGGTCGATGTTAGCTTGAAGGTCTTTGAAGGCGAGGAGAAAGCGTTTGAGAGACTTGATAGCGAGGGCTTCACACTGCATCGGGACAATCACCAAATTCGAGGCGACCATCGCATTGATGCTCAGTGCATTTGTAGAAGCAGGCACGTCAATGATGATGAATTCAAATTCTCCCCGGGCATGACGAGCAAGCCACTGGTGCAGGTGGTGGTAGTCCGCTGCCACCTTCATCAATTCATTTTCGTGCGTCAGCCGATCCACATCATTTAGGATCAAGTGCATGTTCTCGGTGCTGGTCGGCAAGAGAACATCCGAAAGGGTCGTGCTGTCCTGGCAAAAGATTTCGAGAGTCCCATGGATGACTCTCTGCTTAACCCCCATCGCTGAATAGACGGAGCCTTGAGGATCAAGATCCAACAGCAGAGTACGGTAGCCACCAAGGGCGAAGGCCGTTGCCAAGTGAACAGCTGAGGTGGTTTTCCCAACCCCACCTTTCTGGCTCGCAAAGGAGATGACAGTGGCCATGCAGTAAAATCAGGAGCAGTTATTAGGACTTCAATAGCGAATCATTGTCCACCCGTCAATTCAGGTGATTAAGGTACCAGTTGCGGAATTCGTACCAAGCAATCGCCACTCTTCACATGCTCAATCGTGGACGACCTCACGTCCTTTACGCCAGTCAGAAGTTCTGAAGGAATATCCTACCCCACGCTCCGTACTGATGAATTTCGGCTCAAAGCCTTGGTCAATCTTTTTGCGTAAGCGTGCGATCAGGGTGTCCACCACTCTTGCCTCAGGCTCATAATCATGTCCCCAGACCGTATTCAGGATCATATCTTTACTCAGGATACGATTTGGGTTCTTCATGAAATAGAGCAGCATCCGATATTCTTTTCGGTTCAGATAGATGGTGCTGGATCCTCGCCGAACTTCTTTATTTGATAGATTAATGGTCAGGTTATGTGCGGTGAGCAGCGAGTACTCATCCTGCTCGTTATAGGTTCGTAGGAAGACGATTACTTCCTTGCTTTCACTGGGATACCCCTGCAGTTCGTAGCGAGTCAATTCAAAGTCTTCATTTCGGGTGCTATAGCTCACCTCCTCATCCGTATTTGACTCACGAACAAGATGGGTCAACTGAGAGATCTGACGCCGCAAATTTTCTGGTAGCGGCAATTCTCTAAGGAATTTGCCCTTGGTGCCCGGCGGTCCTAACAAGCAATCAGGATCGTTCTTGTAATCCAACAGAATGTTGTCTTGATCAAAGCGCATAATCAGATGGGGGAACGCCTCCACCAAAATTCTGTTCATCCGTTCCTGCTGGCGGAGCTGCATCTCAATCCGTCGGCGTTCCTGAATTTCTTCCAACAAGGATCGCTCATAGTTTCTTGCATGTAGGACAGAGCGTAAACGAACCTGCATTTCAACAAGGTTGACTGGCTTATTTAGGAATTCCTTGGCTCCCTTCTGGAAACATTGGAGGAACACTGTGCGATCTTCATCCGCTGTAATTACTACCACAGGCAAATTGAGCAAGCGAACTTCCTGCATCAAATCGAGGGCGGTGTGAGGAGAGTCCAAATAGAAATCGATCAGCAGCATGTCATAGCTGTGCCGCTGTATAAAAGTAAGCGCCTCAGCATAAGTAGCTGCAGAGTCCACTTGGTAGCTTTCGCTGTCAATTTGAAGCAACATCTGCTCAACGATCAGACGTTGTTCCTCAGAGTCCTCAACAAGCAATAGGCGATACGAAGCTTGGGATTCCATGGCACTCACCAAAATTAGTTACAGTTTTTGTCAAAAAAAATATGAAGGATTTGACAGTAAATTAACGCTATTACAAGAAAACTCAACCCGTCAGCAAAAAAGCGAATTTTCAGACAGAGAAAAAATAGGGTTAAAACTCCAGAAATGTCAGGAAATCCTTTGGATCAGGGATAATGCCCGCATGACGTTTAATTTCCTGATCATTCGCATTGAGAACCACGTAAAAGGGCAGCGCCAAAGTGTTAAAGCGCTCCATTTGCAGCTCCCGGTTTGCCTCCTGGAAGGAGCCTCCGTCCGTGTAGAGCTGCGCAAGTACAAACTCTTCTTGAAACACCTTCAACACTTCTGGTTTGGCAAAAACACTTTTCTCCATCCAGCGGCAATTCACGCAGGTATATCCTGTAAAATCTAGAAATAGTGGTTTTTGGGTTTCCTGAGCAACGGCTAGGGCTTCAGGAAAGTTATCATGCCAGACTAATCCAGCCTCTGCTGAAAGTTTCTCAAAATCCCCAGTCCCCTGGATTGGTGGTGGTAGGTAGCTCTCGACCAGCGGATTGAGCTCCTTCCCTACCACACCTGATCCGAAGTAAAGCCCGAAAATCAAGAAAACCACCCCAAAACCAAGATAACCCGGGCCCAGATGTCCAATTCGGATTCCTTTGATCGGGAATTGTCCCAGTAGAAATGCTGCAATTGCAACCATCAGCAACGCCCAAGCCGCCAAAACTACTTCCCGATCCAGCACGCCCCATTGCCACACCAAATCAGCGTTACTAAAGAACTTCCAAGCAATCCCCAACTCCAAAATCCCAAGCACAATCTTGAGGTGTTCCATCCAGTTGCCCGAAAGGCCTTGGGAACGCCGAATCAAGGTTGGGAAGAGGCCCATCAGAATGAACGGCAACGCAAAGACTGTTGAGAACACCAACATTCCAAGGATCGGTAGAAACCACTCTCCTCGGGCTGCTGCCAATAACAGAGTGCCCACAAACTGGATCGTGCAGGTGAAAGCCGTGAAGGTAAAGGCCACCCCAATCAGGAAGATGCCTGCCAAACCCCCAGTCTTTCTGGAAAAAGAGTCCAGCCGGTTAATTAACGCTGGTGGTAGACTGAAATCCAGGAAACCGATCAGACTCACCGCAAACAGCACAAAGAGGACACCAACAGCCAAGTTCAACCACGGATTGGAAGCCAGTTGAACAATCCCTGCGGCTCCAAACAACAGAGACATTCCCATGCCCAAGATGGTGTAGGTTCCGACCAACCCCAGAGCAAAAGTGGCAACCAGTCGAAGAGACGCACCACGAGATTGTTGAGCTTGCGCTGTAAAAAAAGAAACCGTTATTGGAATCATTGGTAGAACGCAGGGAGTCAACAAAGCAAAAAATCCTGCCAATACTGCTAAACCCAGAAAACCTATTAGGCTGGTTGCTTCCGCTACCTTAGCAACTCCACCCATATCAGGATTGACGCTGAAATTTGGCACAGAGTATTCCGAGCGCACACCGCCTGCAGTGATTGCAGCTGGAAGAGAGAATTGTACCTCATCAGGAGGCAAACAAACTCGGTCACTGCAAGCCTGAAAAGTGATGCGGCCTTCGCCAGCACTCTCCCTACTATCAGTGGTTGGTACCTTGAAATTCTGGTAAAAGCTACTCTCACCTTTGTGGTAACTTAAGACCATTCCCAATACAGGATCAGGTTCTGAGATTGGATTGGTCTCGTAAAAAGGACCCAAGGATTCCCAATTCCCCGCGTCCCATTCCAACGCGGACGCAATTGGAGCGAACTCTTCCTTGGATGGAACCACGGAATAAATTTTCCAACCCTTCTCAATCTGGGCAGTCACTACAATCCGAACATGTTCCCCTGGTCGAGGATCGCTGGGTTCCAAAGCGCTCTGAACTCTCACGATAATTTCTGGAATTTCAGGATCATCGAACTGAGCTGTAGCCGAAAGTGGCCATGAGAGAAGGAACAATAGGAGCAGGATTCGCATTTTTCAGTTCGTTTTCGAAAGGAGGTGGGTTCGTCCGTCTTGAATACTTTGATCCAGATAGGCACCGTAAAAATCAACAGTTAGAAATCCTACAATCGAAGAGGCGACTTCCCGACCATCTGGCCCAAGAAAAATTATAGTTGGAGTTACGTCTACTTGGTAGCGTTGAATCAAGTCCCGATTGCTGATTTTTTTTCCGTCAAAATCGATCAGTTTGGTCTCTGGTTCATCGTGTTGAACACGAAAAAATTGGGAAATCGCTTCGTAGTCTCCACTACGCAAAACGGGACCCAGCACCTCACGATCCAATGCCTGACAATACATGCAATATTCCGCTGTGAAATAGAGCACAACGACTCTATCTGGGTACTTATCTGCAAATGCTTTCAAATCGATTGCTATTGGCATTTCGGGAATATCAGCACTGCTCTGGTTGGTTCCACTGATCAAAATAATCAGTATTAACCCTCCAAAAATTAATAATCTTTTTTGTATTTGTCTTCTAGTCAGACTTAATCGAGATTGAAGAGGAATAATCATTTAGTATTTCATAATATTTGAATATAAATGAAAAAAGATTGGACATCATAAGACCAAAATGTTAGACAAAATGCCACAAAATTTGTATTCGAATTGTCAGAATCCAAATCTAAGGCAGCGGATACAGATTTTCTCCAATGGATCATGGGCTTGATCAAGGTCGTGGTTCAGAATTTTTTGATGACCGATCCGCGGTTTCCAGACCTGAAAACAGAGGAGGATTCATGATGAGAAAGAAGTTGGCCTCTCTGGGCATGACCTCGTTGCTGCTAGCAGGATTAGTTGCAACGAGTCAGACAGTGAGTGCTAAGGAAATGTCAATCCAGGAGAGAATTGCAGCTGGCAAAAAGATCGCCTGGAACCGGCGAGGAGGAAACTGCCTCGCCTGCCATGTGATGGATAACGGCGAATTGCCTGGTAATACAGCTCCCGCATTGATGATGATGAAGCAGCGCTATCCGGATTGGCACGATTTGCGAGCACAGATTTGGGATCCCAGAGTCCGCAACCCCAATGCATTCATGCCACCTTTTGGGGCTCACCGAATTCTCTCAGAGCGAGAAATCGACCTAGTCACTGACTACATTCACTCATTGTAAGGAGAAAAGATGAATCGTAGGGAATTTTTAAGAAAAGTTGGTTTTGCCGGTGTGCTGGCAGCTGCGGTTTCTGCTGGGTTAGCACTGCCAAAGAAAGTTTGGGCTGCCTGGAATCAGCAGGCTTTCCGCTCAAAAACGACATCTGAAGCACTGAATCAGGTTCACGGTTCAGAGAGTATGATCGATTCTGACAAAATTTTCATGAAGGCTCCGGATATTGCTGAAAATGGGGCAGTCGTTCCTATAACGATCCAAGCGGACTTACCTAATGTAGAATCGATTTCTCTTTTGGTTGATGAGAACCCGAATCCATTAGCTGCGCACTATCAGGTTGGCAAAGGATTGCGTCCTTATGTTTCCACCCGCATCAAAATGGGCAAAACATCGGCTGTCCACGCTGTTGTCAAAGCAGACGGGCAACTCATGAAAGCAACCAAAGAAATTAAGGTGACCATTGGTGGTTGTGGTGGTTGATTCAATTATTCATCTACTTTAGAGAGGAAACATGTCCATTCGAATGAGAGCTAAAGAGCAAGGCGGACTCGTTACGGTAAAAGCGCTTGTAAAGCACCCCATGGAAACTGGTCAGCGCAAAGACAAAAGTGGAAATAAAATTCCCGAACACTTCATTCAACAAATCACTGCCAAGGCAAATGGTGAAGTTATTATGGAAGCACAGTGGAGCCCGGCAGTTTCCAAGAACCCCTATCTGGCTTTTCAATATGATGGTAAAAAGGGCGATACTATTGAAATTGCTATGATCGACAATGAAGGACAGACCTTTGACGGTAAGGGAAAGGTCAAATAATTTATCCACAGACAAGGAGAGAAGCACATGAAGATTAAGAAATGGCTGGCCTCCTTAGGGCTGATTGGACTATTCGCAGTGAGCAGTGTTTCTGCCAAAACAGATCCAGAAACCGATCGTAAGTCATTTGTCGATTACTTCAAGAATCGCCACAGCGGTGTTGAAATGAGTGCCTACATGAATGGTGCTTACGCACTGAATCAAGCGGCTTATGACGAATGGCTATCGATTGAGGAGTTTCCACCCTATGAGTTAGCACTTGGTGAAGGTGAAGACATCTGGAATACTCCATTTGCCAATGGCAAAACCTACCAAGATTGCTTTGACACTACCCCTGAAGATGGTCTCCGTGCAAAGTATCCTCACTGGGATGACTCCCGTAAGCAGGTGATGACACTGGAGTTAGCTTTAAATGAGTGTAGATCTGCCAATGGTGAGAAGCCCTTCGGCTGGAAAAAAGGAAAAATTGCCTCGCTCAGTGCTTACGTAGCCTTCCAGGGTCGCGGTCATGCGATCCAGGTTAGCATTCCTAATGGAGATGCTTTGGCTGCCTATGAGATGGGTAAGGAATTTTACTACACAAAGCGTGGTCAACTGGCGATGAGTTGTGCAGACTGCCATGTGTACAACTCCGGTAACAAGGTGCGTGCTGACATGCTCAGTCCGGCTCTCGGCCACACCACCCACTTCCCAGTTTATCGCTCGAAGTGGGGAGCAATGGGGACAATGCATCGAAGATACGGTGGCTGTAATGAACAGGTTCGGGCTAGATCTTTCAAGGCCCAAGGCCCGGAATACCGTAACCTCGAATACTTCATGGCCTACATGAACAACGGCATGGAAACCAACGGCCCTGGCGCCCGTAAGTAATCAAGGAGAAAGAGAAATGAAGCGAATTTTACTAGTTTCAGGC
>DJYX01000156.1:0-234 GCA_002450295.1 Deltaproteobacteria bacterium UBA6967 | reverse complement strand
GCCGTGGCGGCCCACGAAGCTGCTGATACTGTTGATGGTCAATGGTGGAAAGCCAGCATGCCTAAGCCGCTGGATGAAGCAGCGAAAGCTGAGAAAGCCGGTGACTACGAGCGCGCATGCGAGATCATCATGCAAGTTGAACACGAAGGTCGTGCTGGATATGTTCAAGCCATCAACCAAAGGGGAGCTGGTCCCCGCTTCTAAGGTCTACAGACCTACCTAGACTAGTCAGGG
>DJYX01000240.1:3810-12005 GCA_002450295.1 Deltaproteobacteria bacterium UBA6967 | reverse complement strand
TAGAATTGCACCGTTTAGTGGGGGAAGACCTTGATGTATTCGTCAATGGTAAGCTCGTTGCGCGGGGTGAAGTCGTAGTTTATAAAGAAAAATTTGGTGCAAGAATCACTGAGATTATTTCTCCAACTGACCGTGTCAAACGTATGGCAGGCATGGATCGTTACCGGTAACGATCATAGGCCCTGTGCTGTCTTCGTCTTTGATTCACATAAAGTTCTGCCGTTCCTTTCGAAACAAGTTCATAAAGTATTGCTTCCTTATTAGGGCGTGCACGTAGGATTCGTCCTAATCTTTGAACATGTTCCCTTGTACTACCGCTCCCTGAAACCACGACAGCCACATTGGCTTCTGGGACATCGACCCCCTCGTTCAGCACCTTCGAAGTCACCAAAGTCGGATAAACCCCTTCTCTAAATTTATTGAGCAGTTGGTCTCTTTCTGTTGACCTGGTGTGATGGGTCAGTACGGGTAGTAAAAATTCACGTCCAATCTTGTAGGCCATTTCATTGTCTTGGGTGAAAAGAATCACTCTGTCATCAATATGTTGTGTCAAGAGCTGCCAGATTTTTTGGAGTTTTGTCCAAGAAGCTTGGCTTAATTTCTTCTGAGCCAAATAAGCCTGAAAAGCCTCTCTCCCATCAATACTCCGACTGCTTTTAAACAAGAAGTTTTGCCAACCGTTCGGTTCATCAAATCGAATTCTCTCCCTTCGGATGAAGTTAAGAAAAATATTTCTTAATTTTTGATATTCTTCGAGTTCAGAAGTTGTGAGTTCAATTTCAATGGTTTGAACTCGATATGGCGCCAGAGTACGACCTTCCAGTTCATCAATATGGACTTGGTAAACCAAGGGTCCACAGATTTCGTAAAGAAGAGTTTCCTTGCCATCTGACCTCTCTGGAGTTGCTGTTAGACCTAGACGAAATGGGGCTATTGAGGCTAACGCAGCATATTGAAATTGATCCCCTGGCAGGTGATGACATTCGTCAAAGATTAAAAGGCCATATTGATTACCGTAATATTCAACCTGGAGAAGAGCAGAATCATAAGTACTCACGGTGAGTTGTTCCCACTCTTTATAGCCACCACCCACTCGACCAACCCTCATCCCAAAAAATTGCTCTAATAATCCGTGCCACTGCTGCATCAGATCAATCGTGGGGACGTGAACTAGTGTTGGACGCGACGTTTTAGAAATACACAGCATCGCAAGCATTGTTTTACCTGCTCCAGTGGGCAGAGTAACAACTCCACGCTTCCCCGATTGAATCCAGTGGTCAAGAGCTTCCTGTTGATAATTTCTTGGAGTTATTTTTTGGGAAAGATCAAAACTAGTAGGCTCAAATTCTTTGGCATTGTCTAGAAATGGGATGCCTTCTTTATGAAAATAAAGAGCCATTTCGTAATAGTTGTTGGCAGGAGCACGATATGAAAGGACTCTTTCATCCCATTTGAGTTGGGAGAAAGTTTTTTGGAGAACTGTTGGTAGGTTTTTGAGAAGTAATGTCCCCCGATCGAAAAAAAGTTCGACAGGGGCCACATTCAGTTAGGGAGGATTGGTTGCTGAAGATTTTTTTCGAGGAGCGCCATACCATTGCTGACATCCAAGGGGACGCCATGAGTCACACATGCAGTTCCAAGGGCGTACAATACTCTGAAGAGATTATGTGCTCTGCACTGTTCCCCCATCTGCCCAATGCGAACGATATCTAAACCAAATGCTCCAGAAATTTCGACTTGGAACATATCCACCATCGATTTTCTAATTTTCGCACTGTCGACACCATCAGGCAGCTTAATAGCAACTACAGAGTTCAATCTGTAACTTTCTGGAATGAACAATTCCAAACCCATTGCTTCAATTCCAGCTTGCAAAGCCTTTGAACTCACAAGATGTCGTTGAAACCGCTCCGGCAATGTCTCATCACAAATCTGCCGAAGTGCCTCGTGCAGGGCTAAAATTCCTGGGACTGGGGCAGTATAGTGGTATTGTTGATGTCCCCAGAATTTTTGGGAACGTAGGGCATCGAAACACCAGTGTGGTTGACGAACTGATCTTTTCTCAATAAATTTCCAAGCATCTTCAGAAAAGGCTATCACTGACACACCAGGTATAGAAGAAAGACCTTTTTGCCCCCCAGAGATCGCTGCGTCCAACCCCCAGTGATCCATCTCCATGGGCATTGTTGTTAGAGTGCAGACAGTGTCTCCTATCACCATTGCCCCATTTTCTTTGGCAATCCTGACTATTTCAGCAAAATCAACAGTCTTGACTCCACAAGACGTTTCCCCCTGAACCATTGTTAAAACATCATATTTCTTTTTCTTGAAAGCTTCTTCGACCATCTCTGCGTTAATTGGCCTAGCATCTGATCGTTCAATGTAGTCCACCTCCGCTCCAACACCCTGGGCCATTTCTCCCATTCGACCGCTGAAAGTGCCGACTTTTAAAACGAGTACTCTACGCCCCGGCCAAAGAAGGTTCGTAATAGCCATTTCAATAGATGCTGAGGCTGGGCCTGACACTCCCATAATTTTCGTACTCTTCGTTTGGTAAGCATACGCAGCCATTATTTTTAGATTCTTGATGACTCGGTCCATCGTCTCACCAAGGTGATTAATCACAACCCCATTTGCTCTCGAAACCGCATTAGATATCGGAACTGGTCCAGCTCCCATCAGCAGTAAAGGCTCATTTGGTAAAATATTTGACAATGGCTCAGTAACAGGCGGCTTGATCATACAGCCCTGATTAAATCCAGAAATCATTTCACACCTTGTTCAAAAAACGATTCAAGCGTCCATTCTCTCGGGAACTAATTCTAGTTGGAGCGAAGAATAAGGAATCTCCCATGGAAAAGATAAAATTTGTTCTTCCGTATTCTGCCTAAAGAAAAATAGATGAATTCCAAGAAACTGTTCGTGCATTGTGAGGGAAACATCACATCCCATATTCTCAACATTCAGTGCAGCTTCAGAAAGTGTCCCGCTGCAAAGATCCATTTCAAATACTGCCGGAATTATGCCGACTAAGAAAGCTCTGCTTCTCTGATCCATAATACAAATTTGCTGATGAGCATGGCTTCTCAAAAATTCTTTAAGTAAAGCCTGATTCCACCTGATCTCTTTCATAGACGAGATCGCATGGCGATTTGCACGGCAAGATAGCCAGCAAGAAGGCCATCTTCATAGTTAAACAGTGGATCTTTTACCAAATCGGGAAAATCTTGAGGATTCCGAAGATCTTCAGGGGTTACGTCAGGTAGGATCTCTCTGGCAAGCTTAAGCAGCTTCTCACGCTGAAACTCAATCATTTCTTGGAGCCTTGTCTCAGCGAATACGTCTACGTTCATTGATTTTGAAATTACTTAAGTTTCAAGCGGCTTTCTCAACTTCTAGTACTCTTCGCAATTTTGCTCGCAATTTCAAAATAATTTTTGTGTGCAGTTGAGATACACGAGCTTCACCAACACCCAGAACAGCTGCAACCTCTTTCATGTTCAGTTCCTCAATATAATAGAGAGAGAGGATTGTTTGTTCTCTTTCTGGTAACTCCTCGATTGCCTCTTGTAAACGGCTTTTGAGTTGGTGCATTGACAATTCTGAAAAAGGATCTGAACCATCTGGATCTCTGAGGATATCCAATAAACTCTGACCTTCTTCATCTTCACCTCCACCTCCCAAGTGATCTAATGTCACCAAAGAGAGTGGGCTAGCATGGGCAACAAACTCATGATACTCGTTTAAAGGCATATCAAGCTTAGTTGCCATCTCAGAATCACTGGGTTCTCTCCCTAACGTGCTACATTGCTCAATCCAAGCTCTCTCCCACTCCGTAGCTGATGCACGAACCCCTCGGGGCACCCAATCCAGAGCTCGTAATTCGTCAAGAATACTCCCTTTAATTCGGTACTCAGCATAGGTTTGGAATTGAATGTCTCGCGAGGGATCAAACTTGTCTACCGCATCTAGAAGACCGATCATGCCAGCTTGGTAGACTTCCTCAGGATCCACTTCTGGAGGAAACCTACTTGCCATTCGGCTGACAATCCGCTTGAGCAGAGGGGCATGTTTTAATACGAGCTGCTCTCGGCTTTGTTGAGATTTGTCGGCATAGGGGTTTGCTTTCACTGCCTTCCTTGGCTGAGTAAGATCTTCAGCTTGTACGCCAGCTTATTAGACGTTCCCAAAAACTTGGAGTTCGTTGTCCATTAACTTTGTCTGGTTGCTCTACATTGTCTGGAATTTCAGCATCCCCAGCTTTGTGGATTTTTTCAATTTCTCTGGCTATCGAAACAAGACATCTTGAAGCTGGGGCTTCTGGAAAAGACTGTAGTAATGGACGTTGTGTGCGTACTGATTTGACCAGTAGGGGATCTTTCAGAACATGCCCCATGAAATCAATTTCTGTCTTAAGAAAATCTCGGGTGACTTTTTGAAGTCTCTCGTAAACCTGTCTTCCTTCTGCTGGCGATACAACGTTATTGGCAATTACCCTAAATTTACTAATCTGGTACCTTGTAACCATGATTTTGATCAGAGAGTATGCATCCGTCATTGAAGATGGTTCCGGGGTAGCGACAATCAGAACCTCGTCAGAATTCGCCACAAATCTCAATGTGTGGGGAGCGATACCCGCCCCAGTGTCAATTACCAAATAATCTATTTCTCTTTCAATTTCTCCAAGCTTTCTGAACAAATGAACCTGTTGATCCCGATCCATCTCAGTCATTTCCACCACACCAGAACTTGCTGGCAAGATTTTTATATCTCCCGGGCCATCCAAAATAATATCATTGATACCCTTTTCCCCAGAGAGCACATGCTCAAGAGTGTACATTGGGGTTAAGTTTAATAAAACGTCAATATTCGCGAGGCCAAGATCTGCATCAAGGAGAAAGACCTTTCGCCCCATTGACGCCAGAGCAATTGAAAGATTGATGGAAATATTCGTTTTCCCTACACCACCCTTGCCACTGGTGATGCAAAGTACCTTTACTCGGTTGGAATCCGACGTAGTTGTATTTTCCCCGACAATCCTTCGTAAGGAACTTGCCTGGTCGTTCATTGAGCGCTTTCTTACAGGGGGATATGGATGAATTAGCTCAATTTCCAGAAATATTGAGCATCAAATCCACCAAACGCTCTTTCGTAGCGACTTCAATGTCTTCAGGGACCTTCTGTCCAGTGGTCAAGAAAGAGATTGGTTTCTTGAAACGGATGGAGTGATTGAAGATGGATCCGTACGAAGAACTCTCATCAAGCTTTGTAAAGATCACACTATCAATCGGGATTACCCCAAAACGGCGAGTTATTTCGTTGAGATCGCTGTCTTTGGTTGTCGAACTCAATACCAAAACATTATGTAGTCTTCCTCGCTCATCAAAAAGCTCTCGCAATTCAAACATTTGTGACTCATCACGCTGCGAACAGCCGCCAGTATCGATGATGATCACATCATAATCTGAATAGCTAGCAATTGCGCGATCCAAATCGGCTTTATCGGATACAATACTCAGTGGCACATTGATGATCTTGGCGTAAGTTCGTAACTGCTCCACCGCAGCAATGCGAAAAGTATCAATGGTGATCATTGCTACTCTTCGCTTGTAACGCAGCAGCTGTTCAGAGGCGATCTTAGCAGCCGTAGTCGTTTTCCCAACACCTGTCGGACCTATCAATGTAAAAATCTTTTGAGGAGCGGTAATGCTCTCAACTCCCCTAGTAGTCTTAACAATTTTCATGAGCATTCTTGCTATGAAAATTTTTACGTATGAAAAATTTTGAAGATCATCTTCTGCAATATTCTTCTGAGCTTCTAACATCAATCTTCTTGCAAACTTCTCTTCCATTCCACTGAAGCGAAGCTGTTGGTACAACACCATTAAATTTTCAGGGAGATTGAGATCATCCATTTGCCCGGTTCTGGAAGCAAGAGAATGCAGCATATAGCGCATTTCTCCCAACTCCTGTTTCAATTGGGCAACAGTTTGTCCCTCGTAGCTGGCTGTACGATCCCCAAGATTTTGAATCAGTTCTCTCAGATCCTGAATCTCCTGACGAAGCGGCTGCAGGGCTTTGTAAGGATCTGAAGCAGGATTTGGCTGTACTGGCTTTGCAGTCGGTGTTGGCATTTCAGGACTAGCCACCGCAGTAACACCCTCTGAGCGAGGCATTCCATTTACGGTTGCCCGATACCCACTCGCAGTGGCTTGAGATGAGGCCTGAATATTTGGTTTCACCTGGCTTTTGTCATCTCGGGCGGCAGTCACTTCCAGCATTGTTTTAGCAAATAGACCAAACGCCTTATTACCCTCCTTCACCTGCCGAGTAGATACAATCACAGCTTCTGGACCAAGATCTTTTTTGATCAACTGCAGAGCTTCTTGGATATTATTCACGCGATAGCGTTTGAGATTCATGTGTCAGTCCGACAAAGAGAATTAGTTGTTCAGTTCTACCACCCCGAGAGCCTCAATACGGACATCAGGGGCAACTTCATTATGTGATAAGACGACCAGATTCGGAATAAATCGTTCAAGAAGCTTTTTAACGTGTGGCCGAATAAGAGGTGAACAAAGCAGAAGTGGTTGGTAGTTATTTAGTTCGAACTGCTCAATCAATGCTTCAGTATTATTGATAATCAATTGAGCCATATTCGGATTCAAGCCCAAATAGGAACCGTGACCCGTGTCCTGTATGGAGGACGCAACTTGATTTTCAAGTTCTTGACTCATTGTGATTAGCGGCAACATACCATCAGGCGTCTGATACTGCCGTGTTAATTGTCTCGATAGAGCTTGTCGAACATGTTCTGTAAGCAGATCAGGATCTTTGGTAAGGTTAGCAACGTCCGCTAGTGTTTCCAGAATTGTATGCAGATCCCTGATGGAAACTTGTTCTCGTAAAAGATTCTGTAAAACTTTTTGCACCACTCCCAAATTCAATTGCCCTGGTACCAATTCCTCAATAACTTTGGGATTACTCTGGCCAAAGGTATCTAGAAGTTTCTGAGTCTCCTGCCGACCCAAAAATTCGAAAGAATGATTTTTGAGAATTTCCGTAATATGCGTGGCTAGTACTGTTGGTAGATCAACTACAGTATAACCAGCGAATTGTGCTCTTTCTTCATCCTCGGAGGTAATCCAAATTGCGGGTAACCCAAAGGCGGGCTCGACGGTGTCTACGCCGCTGATTTCTTCGTCAACTTCCCCCGTTTTCATAGCCATGAAGTGCCCAACCATCAATTCAGCACGAGCAACCTCGATTCCTTTGATGGTAATCGAATATTCTCCTGGGGATAGCTCAAGATTATCCTTTATATGCATGGGGGGAACAACATATCCATAGTCAGTCGCCATCTGTCTTCGGATAGCTTTAATTCTTTTCAGCAGTTCTCCGTCTTGCTCTTCGTCAACCAATGGAATCAGTCCGTAGCCCAGTTCTAAACCCAACAGGTCAATGGGCAGTAGTGACTCAATGTTTTCAGGCTCTTCTTCAATTTCCTGTTGCAGCTTGAGTTGTGCCTGTGCTTCTTCAGCTTGTTGGTTTCTGAAATTGTCCTGTCTAGCAAGAAAAGCCAGCCCTCCTGTAATAATCCCTAGAGTTAGAAAGGGAAGAACCGGCAGACCCGGAATGATTGCAAAAGCTAAAAGCAGAGCCGCTGAAACATTTAGGGCCTGAGCGTTACTGAATACTTGCTTACCCAGATCAACTGACAATTTGTTTTCTGCTGATGCTTTGGTAACTGCAATACCGGCAGCAATTGAGATAATCAGTGCGGGTATTTGGGAGACCAAGCCGTCCCCAATAGTTAGGGTTGCATAGGTTTCAAAGGCATCGCCCGAACTCATCCCAAATTGGGTTACACCTATCAGCAAACCACCAAGAATGTTGATCGTAGTAATGATTAAGCCCGCAATTGCATCACCACGAACAAACTTGCTAGCCCCGTCCATTGCTCCATAGAAATCAGATTCTCGCTGCACATATTGACGACGTTCACGAGCTTGCGTTTCGTCAATGAGTCCGGCATTCAAGTCTGCATCAATCGCCATTTGCTTACCTGGCATAGCATCCAGAGTAAATCTAGCGGCAACCTCTGCAATGCGGCCAGCACCCTTTGTAATAACAACGAAATTGATGAGAACTAGGATTAAGAATACGATGATTCCAACAATCTGATTCCCACCAAC
>DJYX01000240.1:0-3414 GCA_002450295.1 Deltaproteobacteria bacterium UBA6967 | reverse complement strand
AGGATCAATCTTGTGGAGGCAACATTGAGTGATAGCCTAAAGAGAGTCGCAATTAAGAGGACAGTCGGGAAGGAGGAGAATTCAAGGGCGTTTGCTGTGAAGAGAGCAACGAAAAGAATCAGAACCCCAAGTGTAATACTTAGCGCTAGCAGCAAATCCATCAGAATTTCTGGTAGGGGAACTACCATGATCATTAAAACAGAGATCACCCCTACTGCCAGCAAAACATCAGAATTTCTTGACAAACCGCTCAAACTAGCTGTGTTGCTTCCTACGGCCACCTAATAATTCCCAAAATAGAAATAACTAATTGATGATAATCTAAAATCACTAATTTGCTAAATTGAATAAATTTGTGGGCATCTTGCAATTTTTACCCCAATAGAAGGGTGAATCCACAGCTTTCTGTGGCAAATCATTTTTATCTTTTCTTTCTTTGGAGACGATAAACGTAGGCAAGAATTTCTGCAACTGCTTTAAAAAAACGTTCCGGGATTACCTGTCCAATTTCCACACCTGCATAAAGATCCCTCGCCAATT
Source organism: Deltaproteobacteria bacterium UBA6967 (assembly GCA_002450295.1). Lineage (GTDB taxonomy): Bacteria > SAR324 > SAR324 > SAR324 > NAC60-12 > JCVI-SCAAA005. The sequence continues at coordinate 2,874 of DJYX01000240.1, read as the reverse complement.
GGGGTCTTTCCAGAATTGGAACATCATTTTGATCGGCTACTTTTCTTATCCGAAGTGCCATGTAATCTACACCCTTTGCAACTACTTGAGGTGCATTCATACTCTCTCGATCATATTTCAGTGCTACGGCATAGTGCGTTGGGTTTACTACGATCGCATCAGCTTTTGGGACCTCCTGCATCATCCGAGCATTCGACATTTCTCTCTGAATCTGGCGAATTCTAGCTTTTAACTGAGGATCACCCTCTGACTGCTTGGCTTCATCCTTAACTTCCTGCTTGGTCATTTTGAGTTGCTGTTCGAAATGCCAGCGCTGATACATGAAATCAAAAATTGCAATCGCAATCAGGGCTAAAACCATTCGCCCTGTGACTTCGATGATGACAGAGAAATTATAGAATACAATCTGAGCCGGTGTAATCAACGCAAGCGCATTGATCCTCCCCATTTCCTCTTCGAAAGTGATGAAACCAATGAAGCCAATGAGCAGTAATTTTGCCAGGCTCTTCAGCAATTCCATCAACCCTTGAGTTCCAAAAATTCGCTTAAGCCCCTGGAAAGGACTTAACTTGCTAAATTTTGGAGCTATGGGTTTTAGAGTGAAGCGAACACCGACCTGAAGAATTGATGAAAAAATAGCTACGACTACAAGAAGAATCGCAAAAGGGATGAAAGGAATGAGAATTTTGCTGACAGATGTCGCCATCAGATCATAGAGCACATTAACATTCATATCTGAACGAATGGGCTCTCTCATGATGTCAGCAAACATATTTTGAGCAGCAGTGAGGATATTCTGCCCCATCACCATGAAGGAGAGGGTAGCAGCTGCTAATAATGCGGCTGAGGGTAATTCTTTACTGGAAGCAACCTGACCATCTTCGCGGGCTTTTTCCCGCTTGCGTTCAGTCGGCGCTTCCGTTTTCTCCTGACCATCTTGTTCGGCCAAGGCTTCTCCTAATAAGCTCTAACTACAGAACAGCGTCTACCAACAATCGTGTATATTCATGCTTTGGATGGTTGAGTACAACTTCCGCGGGGCCTGATTCCACAACTTCACCTCCTCTCATCACCAGAACATCATGACAAATTGCTTTTATTACTTTCAGGTCATGCGAGATGAAAAGGTAGGTCAATTTATACTTTTCTTGAAGGTCTCTTAGTAAATCAAGTACCTGCCCTTGAACAGAGCGGTCCAGGGACGAAGTTGGTTCATCTAAAATCAAAAATTGAGGGTGCAAGACCAACGCCCGTGCTATGGCAATTCTTTGCCGTTGACCACCAGAAAATTCATGGGGATACCTAAAACGAAGTTCGGGATTCAGTCCGACTTCCTGCATCACTTCTACAACTCGTCTTTCCTGTTCATCTACAGAAGTGTCTCCATGCAATCTTAAGCCTTCCGCAATGATATCGCCCACTGACATTCTTGGGCTAAGACTTCCAAAAGGATCTTGAAAAACGACCTGCATTTTTTTGCGGAATGGACGCATTTGAAGACGATTAAGACTATCCAATTCATGCTGTTGAAACCAAATTTTCCCATCGCTACTGATCAGACGAAGCAAAGCCATTCCCAAAGTAGATTTACCAGATCCACTTTCACCAACTACACCGAGCGACTGTCCCTCGCTAATTGAGAAAGTCACACCATCGACTGCCTTGATGTGAGCGACTGTCCTCTGCAGGATTCCACGCTTAATTGGGAACCAAACCTTCAAATTTTCAACACTCAGAATTGTTTCAGCGCCCTCCAACATTTTAGCTGGTTCACCAGACGGTTCAGAGTCCAGAAGTTTTTTTGTATAGGGCTGAGTGGGGTTGGCAAAAAGGGCTTTAGTAGCGTTAGTTTCCTGCAAGACTCCATTGTAGAGAACAATTACTCGGTCTGAATGATGTTTAACTATTCCCAAGTCATGAGTGATCAGAAGAACTGACATGCCCATATCCTGCTGAAGCGTTTTCAGCAAATCCAGGATCTGAGCCTGAATCGTCACATCCAGAGCAGTAGTGGGCTCATCAGCGATCAGCAGCCTAGGATTATTGACCAATGCCATCGCAATCATCACACGTTGACGCTGCCCTCCTGAAAGTTCATGAGGGTAGGATCGCAACCGTTGCTTGGCTTGTGGAATTTCGACTCGCTCAAGCCAGTCCAAAGCCAAGGTTTCAGCTTTAGACTGGCTCACACCATGATGCCAAAGGACTGCTTCGCTTATCTGATTTCCAATCGTATGCAGGGGGTTGAGGGATGTCATAGGTTCTTGGAAGATCATCCCAATTTCCTGTCCTCTCACTTGCCGCATCCTTGATTCTGAGGCATCCAGTAGATCCTCTTCACCAAGCCAAATCTTTCCAGCACAGTGGGCTTGGGGAGGTAAAAGCTTTAAAGCGGCATGAGCCGTCACTGATTTGCCAGAACCACTTTCTCCGACCAAAGCTACCGTTTCCTGTGAACCCACCTCAAAGGAGATTCCTTTGACAGCTTCAACTTTTTGATTGCCTTGCTGGAACTGGATTGAAAGATTTTCGACCCGAATCATTTTGATGATGCCTGGAGGTTATCCTGATTGGTTGGCTGCAACCACGAGCCAGGCAAACCAGCTTTGCTCATTGCGGGGGACACTGGGGCAAAAAGTGGGTGAGGTACTCCATGGACGAAGCACCAGGCATAGGGATCCACCAACTGGACCTCCTCCCCAATTTTGAGCGGAATCCTTGCTTGTCGTTCAACGATCTGAAATGGGGAAAGACTGATACGCAGAACTTCATCATCAGTTCGAACCAGCAGATCATCAGAATTTATATCGTTCAGAATAGATTTTGGTGGAGCAGGAATTTGGAGTTCAGTTTGCTCAAAGTTGTTCAGATTTA
>DJYX01000081.1:11130-13023 GCA_002450295.1 Deltaproteobacteria bacterium UBA6967 | reverse complement strand
TGATGCAGATCCAATAATTCGTTGACCTTTTTTACCTCAGCATCCTCCAGAAACCCCACTTCCTTGTCCCAGACGAACTGAAGTTCAGCGTATTGGAGCCCAAACTCATCCATCACGTTCAGCGCATGTTCAAAATCACGGCTAATTCCATCCGTAATGACACCAGTTTTCATAAACTCACTTTATTGATGATTTTCTGTGCAACTCTGCCCCAACAATTTCTTCGATCACCTTGGTCACAATCCAATTATCTCCGTTAGGGTATTTCGTCTTTCCAGCCTGGAAAAGCTGCATGGCACAACCTGCGGTGTGCAGAGGAACTCCCAACTCTCTGGCCATGTCCATTACAATTGTCAGGTCCTTGTACATGGTATTGATGTGACTGCCGGTTCCTTCAAATTTGCGATCAATGATATTTTCCAAAGCTGTATTGACAACGCCACAACCTGCCCCTGATGTACTGAGGACCTTGTGCAGCACTTCACCATCCACCCCAGCTTTTGCTGCCAGAGCCGCAGCTTCAAATGTTGCGCTAAAGGCAGATCCAATCAGGGATTGCAGACAGGCCTTGACGGTCTGGCCCATTCCAGCTTCGGAACCTACCCGGTGTATCGTTTTGCTGACAGCTTCCATAACCGGAGCAAATTGATTTAATGAATCTTCTGAACCTGCGGCCATCATAGTCAAGGTCCCGCTCTGTGCCCCGGGGAATCCTCCACTGACAGGAGAATCAATCAAGTGGATTTTGCTTCCTTCTAGTTGCCTTACGACTGCACGAATTTCAGAAGCCTTGATGGTGGCTGTAACGATGATCCCTGAGCCAGGTTTCATGGAATGAATCAGACCTCGTTCTCCAAAGATCACATCTTCCACCTGCCCACCGTTCATCACCATGATGAAGACTGCATCCACTGAAGAACCCATTTCATGGGGATCAGCGACGGCATTTCCACCAAGCGCTTTAAAAGCTTCCAAACGCTGGACGCTCAGATCATAGCCAAAGGTTTGGAAACCATTCTGGATCAGATTCTTGGCCATCCCGCTTCCCATGTCACCCAAGCCGATCAGACCAACCTTTTGTTTGTTTGCCATCAAATGCCAATTAACTGAAAAATTGAGACGGAGATATCTAGAAAGCGTCGAACCATACCCTGCAACCGGTTGCATGTCAACAGTTTGACTTGCGAAAGAAGAGAAATATTATGGGGGGGAAATTTTGCCCCAAATCAAAGGACAGATGTCTACAAAGTCTAGGGTCCCTACAATTTCTCAAATTGCTGAACGAGCTGGTGTCGCCCGCTCTAGCGTTTCCCGTGCATTCACCCGGCCTGAGCTCTTGAGTTCAACGACTGTTTTACGGATCAAAAGAGTTGCGGAAGAACTAGGTTACGTTCCAAATTCCAGTGCAAGAGCATTGAGTACTGGAAAAACAGGGAACATTGCTTTCTTGGTGCCGGATGTGTCAAACCCCTATTTTCCACCGATGATTCGATCCGCACAATTAGCAGCAGAAAATTTGGATTACTGCGTATTCTTGGCTGATTTTGAAGAAAGCGGAGTGAAGGAAGAAAAACTGATCGAAAGATTTGCCGGGAAAGTGGAGGGGGTCATTTTAATTTCCTCGCGAATGCCAGAAGAGCGTTTGGAAGGGTTAGCAGAAAAAATCCCAATAGTTCTGGTAAACCGTGATGTTTCTGGTATTACAAGGGTATTGATTGATGCTGGGTCAAGTTTGAAGCAAGCGGTAAGGTTGTTAGCCCATCAGGGTCATCAAGAAATCGCTTACTTGACTGGGCCATCTGTGACATGGACCAATAAGCAAAGGCAGGCAGCAATTTCTGAGGTGACAAATGAGCTAGGGTTACGGCTCGTCATCATTCCTACTGAAAAACC
>DJYX01000081.1:0-10742 GCA_002450295.1 Deltaproteobacteria bacterium UBA6967 | reverse complement strand
GGAGCAATTGCGTTCAATGACCTGATTGCTCACGGAATTATGACTGAATTGGATTCACGGTCCTTGGCAGTGCCAGACTCTTTCAGTATCGTTGGATGTGACAACTCAATTTCCCCTTTCACAAATCCTCCGTTAACCAGTGTATCGAATGAAACTACCGAGGCAGGAAAAATTGCCTGTGAGATGATTATGGGGGTTCTTGGTGAAATGAACTCAAAGAATGATCAAAGCAAAGTCTTAGAAACACTACTGATTGAAAGAGAAACCATCGGACCACCATGCAAGTAAAACCTTAAGTGGCCCGTTCATAAAACACGTTTATAAGTGCTCGCTCAGAAAATCTTTGAGTTCCTCCCATGACTGTCGGTCAGCTGATTCATTGTAACCAACGGGGATCCCATATTTTTGTCCTAGCGCTGTAGTAGCTGGATTTGTGAAACCATGAAGTGCATCAGGGTAGGTTTTGATTACATAATCAGCACCGAGACGATCCATTTCTCTGCTAAATTCCTGAACATTTTCAGAAGTTACCATTGCATCCGCTTCCCCGTGACAAACCAGAATTTTTGTATGAACATCTCCTGATTCCGCCTGATGATTGGCCCCCAAAGCGCCATGGAAACTTGCGACTGCACGAAGTGGCCAACCTTTTCTGGCTGCATGTAAGACTATTGCTCCTCCGAAACAATATCCGATTGCCCCTAATCGGTTAGCATCTACTTCAGACTGACTTTTCAGAAAGTCCAATGCGGCAAGTACTCTTGCTTCACCATCCTCCATTTTGCTGAGGACTCCATTCATCAATGAACCAGCCTCTGCTGGATCGGATGCGATTTTACCTTCCCCATACATATCAACAGCCATTGCCACATAACCAAGCTCAGCCAATTGTTTGGTTCTGAGTTCAAGATATTCTGTGAGACCCCACCATTCAGGGAAAACCATTACTCCTGGAAAGGAAAATTCTGCCTTTTCTGGTTTTGAAATAAAGCTCTTCATTACTGTTGAGCCAGCACTGTATGCTACCCTTGCTGATTCGATTGGCATGGACTTCCTCCTTGAAGAGAGTTTTTAAGATTGGATAGACTTTCTGTCAGTTTTTCATCTTCTTGACAGACTTAATAAATGAATTTATCTTGTAGTGTTTATCTTCCCACACATTCCGTTAAATCCCTTACGGAGATAAACTCGCTTTCATCACGAAAGCTGAACTCAATGCAAAGCTTTTTTACACCGAACTGGCGCCCCAAACAAGTTTTGCAATGAATCGGCTTCATTTTCTTTCCGCCCTTGCCTTACGGAGAAATATGAGCAACCTCAAGCTTTTGTCTGAGGTCAGCCTGCCCCAGAGCCATCAAGCACCTGAAATATATGTTCAGAATTGGACCAACCTTGCGATGCCAAGCAGAATGCGGGTTGATCACCGAACTCTCACTTCTTCCTATGGAAGATTCACGATTGAACCACTAGAGCAAGGGTACGCTGTCACTCTGGGCCATTCACTGCGCAAAACCCTACTTGTTTCCATGAATGGGAGTGCAATTGTGGCTGTGAAGATTGATGGAGTGAAAAAGTCCACAGATGAACTTAAGGGGGTTCAAGGTGGATTGATGAATTTACTATTGAATTTAAAGGAAGTTGAGGTCAACCATCAGGATGATGGGATGATTGAGCTTGATCTCACAATTGCTCCAGGTGGTAAATTGGTGGGGAGTGACCTGGCTGCAAATGGTGAAATCAAAGTCCGCAATCCAAATAAAGAAATTATCCAACTGGAAAAGGGCGTTGGCCTACAATTGAAATTGTATGTCAACAAAGGCCGAGGATATGTAACCGCTGAAGAGAATGAGAAGCTGAAATTGCCCAAAGGAACGCTGTATCTAGATTCTTACCATTCTCCAATTCGAGAGATTCGATACGAGGTTGAAAACGCCCGCGTAGATCAGAGGACTGATTACGATCGCCTAATCTTTGAAATCTGGACTTCTGGGACAATCAGCCCCCAGGATAGTCTGGCTAGGGCGGCTTGGGTCTTAAGAAAACAGTTGGGGCTTTTCATCCATTTTGATGAAAACATTTCCGCAATCCCCATGAATCGCCAGGTCACAGAAGAGCCAGTGCCACTGTCTCCAGACTTGTATCGTCCTGTGAGTGAGTTGGAGCTTTCAGTGCGCTCGATCAATTGCCTTCAAAATGCCAAGATTGACTTCATCGGAGAATTGGTTCAACGAAATGAAAATGAACTGCTTCAAATGAAGAACTTTGGTCGAAAATCATTGAATGAAATCAAAGCAATCCTCATTCAGATGAATCTTTCGTTGGGAATGGATATCGAAGGATTCGATCCTGACAGCCCTCCTGACAGCGATTTTTGATGAAATGAATTGGAGAGGAACCAAAAGTTCTCTCATTGGGTCCTCTCCAAATTTCGTTTAAATCGCCTACTTAATGAATCTTGCCGATTGACCAGAAGAATGTTTCTCCCGAACTATCGTCTACCCCGTCATTATCAGTAGAAACAAACATCTCTCCACCCTCATTGATGGCAAGTCCCTCAATCTTATCCACAACAAATCCTCCAAACTGCTTTAAATCAGGGATCAAGTCTTTCACTAATTCTTTGGAGACGACCGGTAACTTTGAGCTGTTTAGTAGTTGTGGGACCATCTCACTGGCAGGAATCCGATAGATTTTTTTCGTGATTGCGGCATCCCCAATCTGGTTATCACGTTCGATCACGTAGAAAAAATCTCCATGGGCAACAATCTCAGACATGCCCACCCAGCCTTTGCTTGGCTTGGCCTTTTTGTAGTAAACAGCCCCCCATTCCCCAGAATCCGTGTTGTAAGACACTAACTTCACATGATCTTTTGGATCATCTTGCCATTCGCGCTGAGTGACCATCCACAGTGTGTTACCAACACGGGTAATTCCTTCAAACCCAAAGCGTTTTTCTACATTCAGCAATTGAGGAGGCAGAGAGACTTCCTTTTTGATCTCGCCTTTCGCATTTACATGGTAAAGGCCATGAGGAATCATGCGATCTGTTCTACCTTCCGATGCTACCCAAAACCCATCTTTGCCATCAGTTGTTATACCCTCAAGATCTAGTTTTTGGGCCGGATATCCAGCACGAGTGATGGGGATTCGCTTAACAATCCGTGCTGGCTTTGAGCTTGGATCAATCACGAATATGGTGGGTTGATAACCATAAAAACTGTCGTTTACGGCATAGATCATCCCGTCAGATTTGGCAACCATTCCAGAAATGGCACCCCAACCGATCAGCTCTGAAGCACCAGCGGATGTCAAGGTAGGGTAGGTAGCTGGAGCGTCCTGATACTCATAGATCATCACATGCGCTCTCACCCCGCCATCTTCAACCAAATCAACTTCGTTGGCTGTTGCAAAAAGATTTCTCTTTGGAAGGGCAATCGCCCCTTCAGGAGAAAGTCCTGAGGGAAGCAGCTGTTTCAGCACAGGATTGCTCGGCACGCTCATGTCGTAAACCCCGACTACCGAACCTCTTTCAGAGAGCAGGAACATGAAAGGAGTACCATCAAAAGAGGCGAATTCCATCCCTTCCGGCTCTACTCCCTTAGCATCTGAACGTTTGTCTGGATAGTGGCCAATCTCAATCAAAGCTTGCTCAAACTTAGCTCCACTTTCATAAACGAGTGTCCCATCCCTCTTGAAGACTGTGAATCCACGACTGCCCCCATCCATATCACCTTCGTTGGCGATCGCGAACAAGTCATTGTTTAGCCACTGGATACCATCAGGTTCTCGAAGTCTATTTTTCTGCGAGCCATTAAAAATAAGAGCACCCCGTTCATCCAGAACATCAATCTTTTCAAGGTCCGTAGCTCCTGCGCTGAAATTTGAGATGATTTTCCCATCTCGATCCACCACGGCGATATGATTGTTTTCTTGAAGGGTCAACACGGTTTCACCGAGATCGTTGATGTCTACAAATTCCGGTTCAGGATCTTCCGCTCCAATACTTGCCAAGCCTGTCAAGTTAACCCGCTTCATGGAACCACAAACGAGGTTACCATCACGAACAGAGATCATCACTAGATCACCCGCCGGCATCTGAGGAATTCTTCCATCCCCCAGGTCCTCATCTCTTTCATTTTCGATGGCTATTGAGATGAATGATCCATCAGGGGCGGAAGCAGTGCTGTCAGGTTGACCGCCCAGTTCACATCGATTGATCTCTTTTTGGGATTTCAAGTCAATCACATGAACATTACCAGAGGGATTCTTGAAGCTCTCAGAAGTGTTAACTGCCACGAAAGCAGTATTCCCAATCACTGAGACGGCAGTAGGTTCTCCCTGCATTTTGAGATTGCCCAAAGCCTTTGGGTCAAGTGGATCTTGAATATCAATCATCCCAATGACCCCAAGCGGGCTATCAGTGTAGACAAGAATATTTCCATCAGCTGAAGCCGAAATGATCTCAGCAGAACTTTCTTGTTTGGTGTCCTCACCAGTTGCCATGTTGAGGTAAGTCGGAAAGGATGAAATTCTGTTGAAATTTTTAGCTGCTTGGACAGCACCGGAAGTTCCCAGGGTCAAGGCGAGGGTTGCCACGAACCATTTAAAGGACATATGAATCTCTTGTCGAGGGTTTCGAATTCAGATTGCCTGATGGCAAATCTCAACTCTTCGTTCACTGAAGAGTTTGCTCTACGCCCGAGATTACTGGTCCATTGTTTAGTTCATGTTAGCAGTCGAACTGCTTCAGGAGTTGAAGTTGATTTTAGAAGCAATTATGAGGATGAACCAAGTTCCACCATATAGATGAGGATCCAATAGCGTGCAGCCTTTCCAAGAGTCACTAGAATGAGAAAGCGAGCTCTTGAAATGCCCAAGGTCCCAGCGACAATGGTCAAAGGATCTCCGATGACAGGCAACCAGGCCAGTAGCAAGCTCCACTGCCCATATTTTTGAAACCAGCCTTCAGTTTGTGACCATGTTTGCTGAGTGATCCCCAACCACTTAGCTCCCCGCCCTCGTAGAATCCCTGCCCCAAATTCCCTGTTCAATAGGGAACCAAGCACATTTCCAAGTGTCGCCCAAAACAAGAGTTTCAATTCGGAATGAGTCCCAGAAAGCAGTAGCCCCGCAAGCAAGACCTCGGAGCTTCCTGGCAGGAGGGTGGCCGAAAGAAACGCGCTCAGAAATAAACCCCAATGTCCCCAATCGGCTAAAATTGAATCCCAGACCATGCTGCAGTTCTTATTCGAAAAATAGTTTTTTATAGCGAAGCAAATTGTAGCTTACCCCAAGTTGCTAGACAGTTGACTTCTTGATTCAAGCTGAAATCAACATTTCAAGAAAAGCCTTCCTAAAAAAGACATCTTAATCAGGAGAAATTCATGGGTGCTTTAAGAGAAGTCGTAGTCGTTAGCGGAGTTCGAACTGCAATCGGTGATTACGGCGGCAGTCTCAAGGATTTTCCTTTGGTAGATCTTGCGGCATCTGTTGTAGCAGAGGCTATCAAGCGAGCTGACGTTGACGCATCTAAAATTGGACAAGTAGTGATGGGCAATGTGATTCATACCGATCCACGGGACATGTACCTTTCCCGCTATGCAGCTGTCAAAGGAGGTATTCCGATCGAAACTCCTGCCTACACTCTGAACCGTCTTTGTGGAAGCGGTCTTCAGGCAATCGTCTGTGCAGCTCAATCAATTCTTTGCGGCGATACAGACGTTGCTCTGGGAGGAGGTGCAGAATCGATGAGCCGATCCCAATACTGGCTTCCAGGCATGAGATGGGGACAAAGAATGAATGACGGGCAAGTCATTGATGCGATGGTTGCAGCCCTCTCTGACCCATTTGATAGTTGCCATATGGGAGTGACTGCAGAAAATGTGGCAAGCCGATGGGAAATTTCAAGAGAAGAGCAAGATCAACTGGCTGTGGAAAGCCATCAAAGGGCCCACAGGGCTACTAAAGAAGGATACTTCAAAGGGCAGATCTTACCAATTTCGATCAAGCAAAGAAGACAGATGATCTCTTTTGAGAAGGATGAACATATTCGCAGTGATGCCACCACTGAAAGCATGGCTAAGCTGAGAACTGTCTTCAAAGAGGACGGGAGTGTGACTGCGGGTAACGCCTCTGGTCTAAACGACGCCGCATCTGCAATCATCCTGATGGAACGTTCCAAAGCAGAAAAAGGGAGTAAAGAAATCCTGGGCCGACTTGTTGGGTATGCACACTCCGGTGTTGATCCTAAATACATGGGTATTGGGCCTGTTCCTGCGATTCAAAAATGTCTGGAGAGCACAGGGTTAACTGTCAAAGATATGGATGTGATTGAGTTGAATGAAGCCTTTGCAGCGCAAGCTTTGGCAGTAGCTCGAGATCTGAATCTACCAATGGATCGTACTAATCCCAACGGTAGTGGTATTTCTCTGGGACATCCAATTGGGGCCACAGGCTGCTTGATCACGGTCAAACTTCTCTATGAATTGAAGAGAATTCAAGGTCGATATGGACTTGTTTCAATGTGCATCGGAGGAGGACAAGGCATTGCTGCGATCTTCGAGAGAGTTTAATTTTTTGGTCTCTAATAAATTTTGTTGCGCAAATTTGAACTTTTGAAATAATCGCAATCAGGAGAGGAATTATTAAATAATTCCTCTTATTTTCAGATCTTTCAATTAACTGATTTTCCAAGGAAATCGAATGAAAAATACCAGTTTGACCAGTCGGCCTGGAAATGGCCTGGCTCGCAGTGAAATTCCGTTGGCTGATTTGATTCATGTTAGCGAAAAAGAGGAACCTCCATCCTCTGGCTTTCAGGCCTGTTCAAATGGCCAAACAATCTCACCATCCCTTCCTTCAACCAGCCTTAATTTTCAATTCCCATTCAAGCCCAAAAAAGTTTACAGCTTTCCTATCTCCCCATCTTCCAAAATTTTCTACACGAACTTTTGGCCAGGAACCTCAGCTGAACAATGGAATGACTGGCAGTGGCAGTTAAAAAACAGAATTCGCTCATTGAAGGATTTGGAGCGGATTTTCGAGTTGAGTGAAGATGAGAGAGAAGCTGCTTCACAACATCGAGACTCTTTGCCTGTTGGGATCACTCCCTATTATGCCAGTTTGATGAGCAGGACTGATTCTCAGGATCCTCTGCGAAGAGCGCATGTACAGGTAGGCCAGGAATTTATCAGAAGTTATGGTGAAGACGATGATCCTCTAGGGGAAGATGGCAGTACTGTCGTTGAAGGACTAGTTCACCGTTATCCTGACCGAGTTCTGTTTCTTTCAACAGGGTTTTGTTCAACGTACTGCCGTTATTGTACCCGTTCACGCATGGTTGGCAGCACAGGGAAGTATCGTTTTGGAACCGAAAGATGGAACGCAGCCCTGAATTACCTGCGAAGTCACAAGGAGGTCAGGGATGTTTTGCTAAGCGGTGGAGACCCACTCACACTCCCAGATGACCGACTCGATTGGTTACTGACCCAACTTCGCTCTATCAAACATATAGAATTTGTGAGAATTGGTACAAAGTGCCGATCATCCTACCCCAGAGGATCACTAAGGATTTGGTCAAGATCCTTCGGAAGCACAAACCATGGATGAGTCTTCACTTCACCCATCCGACTGAGCTCACTCCTGAAGTCAAAAGATCCACCGCCAGACTAGCAGATGCAGGACTTCCACTCGGGAGCCAGACTGTGCTGCTTGCTGGGATCAATGACTCAGTAGAGACACTGAAAAACTTGTTTCATGGTTTGCTGAAGAATCGTGTTCGGCCTTACTACCTGTTCCAATGTGACCCAATCAAAGGTTCTGCACATTTCAGAACCCCTGTCGAAAAAGGTTTGGAAATCATCAAAGGGCTACGTGGACATACAACGGGCTATGCAGTTCCAACTTTCGTGATTGATGCACCTGGTGGTGGAGGAAAAATTCCATTGCTTCCAGAGTATTTATTGGGTCGGGAGGGAGGTGATCTCGTTTTCAATAATTTCGCAGGTCATCAGCATCGGTATCCTGATCCAGATGGCACTTTGGCAGAAGATCGAATCTTCACAGCTGATAATCTTCCGAGCGAAATAGTTATGAATGGATCAGTCCACACAGACACTTATGGTGAAGGAGGTGTCCCATGCGCGTAGGTCTTTGTTATGATCTGCGCCAGGATTACTTAGATGCTGGATTTAGTGCAGAGCAAACCGCTGAATTTGATGCCCCTGAAACAATTGATGCCCTTGAATTTGTCTTGAGAACTAGGGGAGAGCAAGTTGAACGCATTGGCCATTTGCAGTCCCTCGTCAACAAGTTAGCAAGGGGTAAACGATGGGATTATGTCTTCAGTATCGCTGAGGGAATCTCGGGAATTGCAAGGGAAGCACAGATTCCTGCTCTTTTGGAGGGGTATGGAATCCCCTGTGTTTTCTCTGACCCAACGATTCTTTCGCTCACGCTTGACAAGGCAGTTACAAAAAGGATTATCCGAGACGCTGGAATTCCCACAGCCGATTACAGAGTTTTGAGAAATCCTGGTGATCTTGAAGAATTCTCACTTCCGTTCCCCGTTTTTGCGAAACCGCTGGCTGAAGGAACTGGCAAAGGAATTAGTGCCCATTCTTTTGTCGAGGATCTTGAAGGGTTGACTCTGCAAACCCAAAAACTTTGGCAAAAGTACTCTCAGCCTGTCTTGGTGGAACACTATCTGTCAGGCAGGGAATTCACGGTCGGAATATTGGGGCAGGGCAAAAGAAGTCAGGTAATCGGGGTGATGGAAGTCACGTTTAAGGAATCAGCAGAATCCTTTGGCTATTCTTACGAAAACAAGGAGCACTACGAAGCAAGAATTCAATATAGCCTAGCAGATGATGCTGAAGCAAAACGGGCAGGTGAAGTTGCTCTTCAAGCTTGGCAGGCTCTTGGTTGTCGGGATGGGGGGAGAGTAGATATTCGCTCCAATGAATTTGGGAAACCTCATTTTATTGAAGTAAATTCCTTAGCAGGATTACACCCTGAACGTTCTGATCTGGTCATTTTAGCTGGCATGGTAGGGTTGAGTTATGCCGATTTGATCGGAAAGATTCTTGATGAATTTTTAACAGATTTGCCAAACAGAAAAATCCCTCATGGTCTACCCAGGTTGCGTCCGTTCCGCTCTCGAAGTCTGAGGTTCAGAAAAGCATTGTGAAAGCGCTGAGAATTGTCTTGGCTTATGGAGAGGTGGGACTAAACCCCTCTCCAGACCAACAGGACACTTTGAATCAAGTCGATTCCATTCAGTCAGTGCTCAGATCTTTTGGCCATGAAGTTCATCTGCTTGCACTGACTCTAAATCTTGGATTGGTGGACTCTTTTCTAAGAAGGATCAATCCAGATCTGGTATTCAATCTAGTCGAGTCAATTAACGGGCTTGCCACATTTGTTCCGACCGTAACAGCTTTCTTTGAAGACTTCGGGCTTCCGCATAACTGTTGTAGTAGTAGCGCACTTAGACTTTCAAGCAACAAGCTTACTAGTCGCAAGGTTCTTCAAAACGCCTGTGTCCCGCAGGCTCCCATCTTTGGAGAGACGCCCCTACTAACGAAGTCTACTCCATTATGGATTGTTAAGTCTGTTGACGAGCATGCATCTTTTGGCATTGATCAAACATCGGTCGTGGATAGTTCCAAGGTAGCCCAAAAGATATCCTCTATAAGTGCCTCATTGGGAGGTAACTGGTTTGCCGAACAATATCTCCCAGGGAGGGAATTCAACGTTTCAATTCTTGAAACTCTTAAAGGCCCCAAAGTCTTGCCTGTAGCAAAGATCGAGTTTGAAGGGTTCGAGGGCAACGAGATCCGTTTGGTAGATTATGCCGCTAAGTGGAACACTGAAAGTGAAGCCTTCCTTCGAACACCGAGAAGATTTCCCCAAAAATGCTTCAATTCTCAATTATTTGAACAACTTGAAGAGTTATCGCTTCGATGCTGGAACCTTTTCAGCCTGAATGGAGCTGCTCGGGTTGACTTTCGCCTTGATGAAGGGGGTCAGCCTAGAATCCTTGAGGTTAATGCCAACCCGTGTCTAAGCCCTGGTGCAGGCTTCTCAGCCTCGGCAGATCAAGCAGGAATCAGTTTCCAAGAGCTGATTGAACAGCTTGTTGAAGCTGGGCTTAGAAATTCCTCAAACTTCCATTTTCCCGTCATCACTCAGAAAAATGCTTAAAGCCCTGATAGCAAAAAACCCCAAGGATGGACGTGGCGAAAAGTTTTGAATTCTGATGACGTCGGCAAGATCACCGATTTGGTTCAGGAATGTGGAAACTTTCGTGAGGATGAGATTGAAATCGCTACTGAACTTGTTCAGGAGCATCTCAACAAAGGTGTGTCCAGCGGTTATGAGTTTCTGCTGTTAGAAAAAGCCGATCTTTTAGGGGCATTTGCTTGTTGGGGACCCATTCCAGGTTCTGTCGGAAGTTACGATCTTTATTGGCTGGCTGTTGCACCAGACTTCCAAGGTGCTGGATTCGGAACTTTGCTTTTCAAGGAGAGCATCCAGCAGATTTTTTCTCAAGGCGGTCGACAAGTTTTCATAGAGACATCAAGCCGGGATAATTATCTCTCTGCACAACGATTTTACCAGCGACAGGGTGCTGAATTGATGGCTCGGCTGCCAGATTTTTACCAAATCGATGATGACAAGCTGATTTTCTGCGTCAGGCAATTGACCTAAATGCTAATGCTTGAAAACATCCGCCACAGAAC
>DJYX01000289.1 GCA_002450295.1 Deltaproteobacteria bacterium UBA6967 | reverse complement strand
TCCCTGAGTAAATCCTCTAAGGCAATCCTTTCTTCTCTATTGGAGAAAAGGTTGTAATACTCTATATAGTCGCCAAGACATTTGATGTAGATAGGTTCTACATACTCTGGCGCACCAATCCATTCAAACTCAACCTGACGCTTTTCAATTATCTCATCGGGAGTAAAGCGGCTTATTATCAAAAAACTGATTGATAGGAATGCTAATACTCCCATTGTGCTCAGCAGAACACTGAGAAACGGAAAGAGTGGAACTGAAGGATTTGGTGCTCTCCTTCGCATTATACTTCGGGTTTGTTGAGGCTGAAATCTCGCTGCTTCGAATCTGATGGTATTTCTGCAGATTTTTCAGAAATTTTTATTCCAAGTTCCATATCATTTGATGAAATCAGATCAATTTCAACTTCAGATGTTTCAACTTCAGATTCCAAGGCTTCTGGTAAATCTGATTCGTTATCAGGTTCTGAGGTTGATTTATGAATTATTTCATCACTATAATCTCTGAGCAGAGGTTGCATGCCCTGAATTTGAGCCTGAAGTACTTCTGAGTTTTCTGAAACTGAGGTCAAAACTGGGGCGATTCTTTTAAGCCAGTTTTCTGTGAAATCATTAAGTGTTGAAAGATGTTCATTCGTTCTATCTTTCAGTTCTTCATCACCAGGATTAACATGAAGATTTGGTAATAATTCATCTAAACAATACTCTTCAACTTTAAGCAGAAGATCCTCCTGACTTTTTCGCAGTAGAGAAGAAAGAAGCATAATTGGAATAACGCTTACAAGAGCCAGAAATGTGGTATTGAAAGCGATAGAGAGACCACTTGTTACCCCACCCAGAGCGGATCTCATCTGGCCACCAATTGCAGCTGTATCCATACTGCGAACAAAGGTTGAAAACTCTCCCACTGACTGCCCAATACCAAAGACAGTTCCTATGAATCCAAGAATGGGAATTGCCCAAATGAGGACATTGATTAGGGTATATCCGTTCTGAAGCCTGTTGAAATCGATTTCTGCTTGGTAATTCAAGATTTGATGCAACTCTTCTTTTTTGGGAACAACCCTCAGATAGTGAAGAATTCTGCGGACTCTTATGAAAAGAACGCTTACTTGAAAGCGCTTGATCCGTTCTTTTGCTAGATAAGTTCCGATCTGCTCAATCCTACTATCAACATCTTTGACAAATATTCCCTCAGATAGGGAATCAGTTAATTCTTTCTGGCGAAAGGCTAAGTAAGTTTTGAGTTGGAGCCGATGATGTCTCCATTTGAAGAAAACCAGAAATATGGCCCAGCAACTCAGGCCGAAAATTAGTTCTGATATACGACCATCTAGAAGTTCATGAATGTAGTCGCTTTTGATCTGAGGAAGAGGAAAAACTAGATAGAAAACTGAGGTGAAAATTAGTGCAAGCACCAGTGATCTTAGAAGATCTATCAGATCTGAGGAGGAGCGTTCGGCTAGATAAGTCCCACAAATTTGGCAGTAGATCGCTTCATCAGGGTTGTTCCGGGAACAATTCAAACATTTCATCCAGTTCCTTTATTTTTCAATTGCTGCAGATATTCCTCCCATTCCAGTGGAAGTAAATAGCTTTTCTGGGTATTGCAGCTTTTGCAACTAGGAACGAGATTTGACTTGGTGGTGAATCCTCCACGAGCTAGTGGAATAAGGTGGTCCATCGTTAACTCCTTTGCTGGAAAGGATTGCTCACAATAGTAGCATTTGTTTGATGCACGACGATTTTTCCACCACTGTGATTTTCGAATTTCCTGAGCTTTTCTTCTTTCCTTTTGAATATGTTCTTCATCCGCAGGCTCAAACCAAATCTCTAATTTTTTCAAGATCCTCCCTCCAAGACCCTTCGACTCCAAGAGGCCCCTGTCTCTTCAAATCCTCTAGGAGTAGTTGTCAGTCGCCTCACCCCTGTTCCGTCAACAAACATCACATATAACTTAAAGGCACCGGTACGGTCTGCTGCAAAGACTATTTGTCGGCCATCCGGAGACCACGTTGGTTTTTCTGAGTCGTATCTTCCAAAGGTTAGCTGTTGGTAATCATCACCAAATGGATCCATCAGAAATATTTGATTTCTACCATTTATACTTCGAGAGAAGACAATGCGCGTACCATCCGGAGACCAGACGGGGTCACTATTGCTGTAGCCATCAAAAGTCAGGCGGTAAATCGATCCAGATTCCATATCTCTCATGTAAATCTGTTCTCTACCAGTTCGGTCAGAAACAAAAACAAGGTTTCGGTTATCAGGGGAAAGCGTAGGGGCTGTATCAATGCTGCTGTGCCGTGTGAGACGTTGGGTTTTGCCTGATTCGATATCAATGTCGTAAAGATCTACATTGGCATTCACACTGATGGTTGCGACGACCCGGTTCCCATTGCTATACCAGGTACCACCACTCGTTACACCATCTTCACCTCTTCTAAGTTCATCCGCTTTATTGTTGAGCACATTGTGCATCCAGATGGTTGTACCTCTGTTTCCAAC
>DJYX01000276.1 GCA_002450295.1 Deltaproteobacteria bacterium UBA6967 | reverse complement strand
CTGGACAGGAGGCAAGTATCTACTATGAGGTAGTCCAAACTGGAAATCCCTCTTACGCCTATTTGAACAGCACAAATTCACCGATGATGCAGGCTTCGGTCATGGCCCATGTGGTGGGGCACTGTGAATTTTCGGAGCTCAATGTCCTGAAGGACTCGAATCCGGATCGCACCGAATGGGTGATCTATCTTTCCCGCAAGGTAGATCGGGCACGTCAGCAAATGGGAGAAATCAACTACTCCCAGTTCTGGAACGCTTGCGAATCATTTGTTCCCTTGATTGCTCCTCATTCACAGTTCAACTTGGCTAGGACCGTAGAAACAGAAACGGCCCGCCAGCAGGAGACAGATACTTATGTATCCGAAGACAAACCGGTTCCTCGCTTAACGCCCTCTTTCGGTACTCTTGATAGCCTGATGCGAAATGTCAGCCCAGAGATGACTTGGCAAATGGAGATGCAGGCCAAACAACGTCAGGAAACCATTAGCCGCACAGGATTCAAGCTAAAGGCTCCCTGCCAGGATATCATGGGTTTTCTATGTCGCCATGCTCCGGCAAGCCAGAGTGAAAGAGCTGTTTTAGATTACATTTACTCAGTCCACTCGACTCATGATTTCGTAATCAGAACCCAGATTATGAACGAAGGCTGGGCGATGTACTGGGAAAAGAAAATCATGACTGAGCTCTTCAAAGAACAATCAGTCAAAGGGATTATTGACTACGCTCGAGTCTTCTCGGGAGTCTGTTATCCGCGGCCATATTATATGCGGAATCCATATCATCTGGGTTTCTACCTTTGGACTCACATTGAGGAGCTTTATCGAGACGGGAAAGTAAGTTTGGATTTTCATGAGGAAACAAACCAAGACGTCAAAGATCATTGGAAACGACCAACAACCAAGACACCGATGCAGCAGATGGAGCATCTTGTCAAAACGGTGACAGACTATGAGTTCCTACGACGATTTTTGACTCCGGAGCTGGTGCACGAATTTCACTTGAATCGATTCAGTAAACGTCAAGCACAACAACTTAGGATTCCACCGGATAGCATTGTTCAGGAGGATCGCTACAATGTCTGGATTGATCCAGAGCCGATCAAGAACGAAATGCTAAATTTCTTCACTCACTTCCATCGTCCGAGGATCTATCTGATCGATACGGACTTTCAGGATGGAGGATTGTTGCTTTATCACCGAGACGACGGTCGTCGCCTCCGAAAAGATTGGATAAAACCCACACTAAAGAATCTGAACTTGATTTGGAAAGCCCCTGTTTATCTGATCTCTCGCAATTGGCTTTATTCTTTTTCAGCAAATCTATTCAAAGAAACCGTGGTTACGGCAGTTCGCTTTGAAAGCATTCTGGAACGAATGCGAAACTCGGAAAAACCATTCCGTATTTAGCATATGGAGTTAGCATGGCCGAATTACCGTTGAAGTTACGCGACTTGTTGGGATATCGGCGAAAGAACACAATTCATTTCTCCGATTTTGTAAATAATTTTCTCAAAGAACCTGAAACCCACCTACAGACATCTTCCTCAATTATCTCTGCTGCGATCAAGTATTTTGGACACGAAATTGTGATTCGGAGCGGTGAACCAGTCATCAGTTACAACGTGTTCAGGGATCCTTTTAGCAATGGTATCAATGCGGTATTTGGTCAGGAATACTGCATCAAGCAAGTGCTGGATATCATTGAATCAGCAGACAAAGAGGTTGGGCCAAATCGGGGAATTATTCTGGTGGGTCCCCCCGCATCTGGCAAAACAAATGTTGTAGACCTTATTATTCGTGCTTTGGAGGAATATACAAAGCAGGTTTCTGTAAGGCTCTATACTTTCTTTTTCAGTTTTGAAAACGAAGATGGAAGTCGCTGCGTGGAAGTACACTCCTCTTTCCATCATAATCCTTTACTGCTCTTTCCAACCTTGATGCAGAAGGCTGATGGGAGTTTGAGCCGTCCTCGGCAAGAACTTTTTGATCATATCAACCAGCAAAAAGGAGAGCGAACACTACTGATTCCTTGTTTCTACCAAAATGCCAATCTTGATAAAAAAACTCTTGATATCCTTGAAGAACTCCTTAGTAATCCGAAAAATAAAGGAATGAGCCTTTTTGAGGTCCTAGAAAAGTATGTTCGAGTTGAAGAGATCGAGTTTTCTGGGGCCCAAGCTCATGGGATTTCCAATATTGATGACATGCAGCACCTGCGAGTCCGTGTCAGTCCTCAGGATCTGAGTGCAGAAGATATGGGGATTGTGAATGAGCACTTACCAGGCAAGTCCTTAAGGTATTATGAGGGGTCAATCATTGGATCCAATCGAGGAATTCTCCATATTCATGACGCTTTTGGTGTGAGTGGAGAGCGGATTCGTGAGAGTGATTATAAGCCGTTATTGATGTTGCTTGGAAGCGGTAGGGTATCGGTTGAATCGACACAAACAGCAGTAGATAGTACGGTGATCCTGACAACGAATATTGAGGAAATGGAACTACTGGACCACCAACTGACCTCCTCGAAGTTGCTTGACCGGATAGAGAAGGTCCCCGTCAATTATCTTTTGGATGCGAGTAGTGAAACCGACATTCTGCGAAGAGATCTGGCAAATATGCGTGAGAAGTACGATGTTGATCCAAACCTTCTGAGGATCGCCTCATACTACTCCGTGATGACAAGGCTCCTGCCACCAATGCGGAAGAAATTTCCTTCGAGTTGGAGTCAACACAAAATTGAACTCTATCTAAACATCACACCTGAGCAAAAGCTTTTCATCTACTCGGCGTACGCTGAAGACCCCGTCAATACCATCAAAAAGCTTCCGCATTGGCACCCCTTCCGAAACGAGGCCATGCGACTTGGTTTGAATCTGAACGATGAGCATAGTTTTAGGGATCAGATTTCTCATCATCCTGAATCGGTTAACCTTCGCGATTCGGGGCTTTTCAGTGAGGAAGATTTAAGATTGATTGATGATGAATTTATGCGGGATTTGTGGAAGGAACACTATCCCAACGAGGGACGAAACGGGATTTCGATCCGACAGTTGCAGAATGTGATGCGAAACACGATGGCTAGTTCAGACGGACTGAAAGTACACGTAGGAATCTTCTTAAGCCAACTCAACCGCATTATTGCAGAAGGTCCAGATTTACATCATTGGTTAGAGATTGATACCCGTTACACCCGCAAGCGGAAGCCTATATTAGACAGAAGTGTCGGTCGCTATGACTTGCACGAAGGAGAAGGAGATTACGGAGATTTCCAGGGATTGGTAGGCGTGGTGAGAGCGATTTACTTTCACATCATTCGCAAGGAAATCACAGTCTGTACTGTGGACCGTGATCCACGGCAAATTGAAGCTGATCTGAGAAGGTACCTTCAATACGCACTATTGGCTCGTGCACAGAGGAACAGAGCTTTTGCTCACGTGATGGTACCTCGCTTTACTTTCATTGATCCAAACAGCGGCATGAAAGTAGACGAGCCCGATTACAACTACATGAAGAGTATGGAAAGAGTGATGGAGCCGGAAATGGACGAAGAATTGTTCCGGCAAATGATTGCGCAAAAATTCTTGGATCTTCAATCTAGTGGAGAGTTAGTGCTGGAAGGGAATAGAACAATCATTAACTCAAGAGATGACAATCTGTTGAATTGCTTCGCACAGGAATACTCCAGGGCACTCTCACACCGCAAAATCGAGGAAGAAATCAACCCAGAGGTGCTACACAATGCTTTCTTCCATAAGTTGAATGACCTAAATCACTACAAGAGCATTGATCTGGGAGTTCAGAAGCTGGTCGAGACAATCATCACCAACATGCATCAACGATTTGGCTACTCACGAAGCATTGCGTTGACCACAATCGTTTACGCCTTGAGAAAAGATATTGTCAATTTTAAGGAAATCCTGAGTTGACGCAATTTTAGAAGAGTCGGCTTCCGTTGGGAACGACTCTTTCGGGTCTAGTCAACACTACAGCTCCCTGTTCGTCTGGAAAACCTGTGACCAAGCACTCTGAAATAAACGGCCCGATCTGCTTTGGTGGAAAATTTACGACCGCAACGACTTGCCTGCCGAGTAAGTCTTTCACCTGGTAATGTTGTGTGATTTGAGCACTTGATCTCTTCACTCCAAACTCTTCTCCAAAATCAATCCACAGTTTCCAAGCTGGTTTGCGAGCCTCTGGAAAAGTCTGCACATCAATGATGGTACCCACCCTAAGGTCCACCTTCATAAAATCTGTCCACGATAGATTGCTCATGTCTTCACCATTTTATTGCCAAAAAGAGTTTGCCATTCTTCGGGTTTCATCTTTTTGGCATCCACTCTTCGGTATTGTTGCCCGATCTCATAGGCTTTTTTGACAGCAGGTCGGCTACCAATCAGGTTTAGGTAGTCAGCTACGTATGGAAACATTGATAAATCCTGCTTCTGCCTCTCCCAACCAGTTGCCCAAGGATAGATCGCCATATCTGCTATGGAATAGGAGCCACCCACAAAGTCACGATCTCTCAAACGATTATTCAGGACACCGTAGAGACGGCTAGTTTCTTGGGTGTATCGTTCCTGAGCATAGGGCACCTGCTCTGGAGCATAGATATTAAAATGATGATTCTGTCCCAACATGGGACCGAAGTGCGCGACCTGCCAAGTTAGCCACTGCTCCACCTCCCAGGCTTCTCGAATTCCTGGAGGATAAAATCTTTCCGTCTTTTGAGCGAGGTAGCGCAAGATTGAACCCGATTCAAACAAGGATAGAGGTCCCTCTCCATCTTCAGGTTCGGTATCCACAATTGCAGGCATCTTGTTATTTGGCGAAATCTTTAGGAACTCGCTATTGAATTGATCGCCTTTGAGAATATCAACTGGATAAATTCGGTAATCGAGCTTGGTTTCCTCGAGAAAGATGGTGATTTTATGCCCATTGGGCGTGGGAAAATAATAGAGTTCGATCATCTGTACTTATCCGATCACAAGAGAAGGTTTGTAAGTAATTATTGAAAGGGCTGCTTCCACTCCCACCAAGCCTTGGTCAATAGTCCACTCAATACGAGCCCTCCACCAAGAACTCCTAACTTACCGGGTAATTCTTGTAAGAAGAGCCAGGCCAGAAGAATACCGACAACACTTTCCAGAAGCATGATCATGCTTGTTTCTGGTGCACTGATATAGCGTGGGCCCGATTGAATTCCAATGTAAGCCATCGGTAGACAAACTCCCCCCAATAACAACAACCAGCGTAAATTTTCCCAAGGTGGCAATGTAGCACCACCGAGTAAGCCAGATCCAATACTAAGTAGGAAACAGGCGGGCACAAGAACTGGTGTTACATCCAAGGGAGCCCGAGAACGTGCGCCCAAAAAATTAATGGCTGTTGCCAGCGCGGCACCAAGCGCCATAAAGAGTCCAAACGCGCTTGATCCTGATTCACCCATGGCGGCGCTATCCATGACTATCAAGGTCGATCCAACGATGCTGATCCCGATCAAAATCCAGGTCGAGTGGTTGATTTTTTCACCCAGCACCAGCCAACTCAGTAACCCCGCGATTACTGGAGTGGTATTTAGCAACAACAGGACGTGAGCTACTTGAGCATGTTGAATTGCCAGAACAAAACAAGTGGAGCTACAAATCAAACCAAGCATTACGACCCATCCTGGTCGGCCAACCTGTCGAACCTGCTTCCACCAGTTCATTTGGTAACGCAAACCTGTGAATAGCGCGAGTCCGATACCTTGAAATAAACTGCGCCAAAACAACTGGATTTCCAAAGGTTGATCGGCCAACCGAATCAATAGGGAGTCGGGTGAGATGAACAGAACCCCCATTGTGACCAGTAGGAATCCCCGAATGCGATGAGGAGATTGATCAGACAATGAGTTGACCGCTTTCTTGTCGTAGAGAATGATTCTGAAGGGTAGAAAAGAGTGACCAGCGGTTATCTTTCAAAGGTAGACCAGAACAAGGACACCCGTATAAGAATAGAGTTGAAGCCCCAAGGGTACCTGGGCTAATTCAAAAGCTCCAAAGTAACCAATGATTGGGAAGGAACCCAGACGTTGATTTATCTGCTTGAGGTCGACATCATCCTCACCATAGAGCGGACGTCCACGTGCAGCACAGTTGAAATAGATTCCAAAATCAGGTGTCTCTGGCAAAGTATCCCAGATTCGATCTAACATGATTTCTAAATCTTCTTCTGCGGCTAATCGATTACGCAAGGCAAAGGAAACAACATTCCCTTCCTTGACCAGTTCTGGGACTTCCAAGCCTTGGCTGACAACATCGATTCCACTGAGATGCCTTATGATCGTAGACTCTCCTACAAACTGGGGCTCTTGAGGATTTAATGGAAAGCTGAGCATCAACTGTTGCGCAGCGCTTTCGATATCATTGAATCCAAGTTCAACAGCTGCCTGTACGTATGACTCTAGCGCTGAGTGTCCATCTAATTCGATAATCTGGTTGTTTTCTACTTTTGTGATGAACATGGGTTCCCCAATCACCAGGGCGGATTGAGTCACTCCTACTTGGTAACGGAATTCTCCAATCAGCGTCATTCCAGAGATGCCATGCTCGACGATTTCCTCCTGTCCCAGTTGGACAGAGCGATTCCAGGCACCATCATCACAGGAACCGGCACCAAAAACTTGCGGCTGATTGCTTGTATAGCGCAGGGTATTGATGAAATTATGTGGAGTTTGCTGGTAGGCATCAGGGAAGAAGAGGAAAAGTGGCTCTTCATACTTCAGCCCTTCAAGAAATTCACGAAGTTGGTGAGCCACACTTGGAGAATGCTCTCGACGCTGGCAGGTTGTTAGGGCATCGGTTCTGATTTCTGGGGTCTGGGCCAATAAGATGACAAGGCCTGGTTCCCCAAAAATTTCTCCATTTTCAGAAAGTACACCACCTGCACTGCAACCGGCCCATTGGGTTCCGGGTGTATTCTGAACAAGGATTTGTCGAATCTTCTCAGCATGATCCAGATGCTCTGCTGAAAAGAAGACTAGTCCCCAATCCACAAATCCCTGAACTTTCATGCGGGCTTGTTGGATAGCTTCTTCGACTGCGTGAACGGAGTTAGATTTTCTGGAACTTCCTGTCCCGATAGTGCTCATGAACTAAAATCTCCAGTGACTTCGCCGTTCAGCAATGATGGGTTTCGAGTCGGGGTTTGTTTTTAACGGAATTCTCAGTCTCGATGCTGAGGAATTTTGTCTGCAGAAAACCATTAAGCTGTTTCTTTTGAATCTAGCAGATCAAAGCTAACAAAAAGTGTTTTCAAAGGCCATGAATTTCATGATCTAACCGATCTCTTCTCCAAAAGAGTGGAGATCAATTTACCAGTCTCATTTTCAAAAGATAAATTATGGAAAAAGTGATTAAATCAGAAAAGGAATGGAGGGATCAACTGACCTCAGAGGAATTTTACGTTTGTCGACAAAAAGGAACTGAGCGAGCCTTCACAGGGACTTATAATCAATACAAAAAACCTGGAACCTACGTTTGTACGTGTTGCGGTCAGTCATTGTTTGATGCAAACGATAAGTTTGATTCGGGCACGGGATGGCCGAGTTTTACTAGACCAATCCATCCAGAAGCGGTGGCAACTCAAGTGGATCGGAGTCATTTTATGGTTCGAACTGAGGTCCTTTGCGCTCGTTGTGATGCGCATCTTGGTCATGTGTTTGAGGATGGCCCAGCCCCAACAGGCCTTCGTTTCTGTATGAACTCCATTTCGCTGAAACATCAGCCACCTCAGTCACCTCAGTCAGATGAGACAGAATGAACCCCGAACAATACCCTGTCGTTTTGCTTCATGGTCTGGCTTGTGATCCTTACCTCTGGGAAACAACGGAAGGACACCTTCATAAAGCTGGTTTTGAGGTGCACCAACCTCTTATGCGAAATCAAGATTCCATCTCCAAAATGGCTGAGTTTGTATTGGAGGAAGTCGAGGGAGAATTCATTCTTGGGGGACTTTCAATGGGTGGCTATGTCTCCTTTGAAATCTGGAGGCAGGCTCCAGAGCGTGTCAAGGCCATGATTCTCTGTGATACAAAACATCGACTTGATAATCCTGATCGCGTAAAAGCTCGTGAACAGACCATGCAGATGGTTAAAAAAGGAAAATTCGATCAAATGGTTAAGCTTTTCCATGGGATGCTTACCGCTCCAGAGTATTTGCATGATGATGAGAAATCAGAGAAGTTGATGTCGATGATCTATCGAACTTCTCCCGAAGAGTATTTGAAGCAGCAAGCTGCAATTTTTAAGCGTTCTGACAGTACCGAAACTTTAGTAACGATTGACTGCCCGACCCTGATTTTTTGTGGAGAGCTTGATCAAATCACTCCTCCCGCAGTTCACCAGGAAATGGCTAGCAAAATATCAGGAGCTCAACTGGAAATCATCTCAGGAGCTGGACATCTATCCACCCTCGAAGCCGGTGACAAGGTTGGGCCGCTCATCTGCAATTGGATACTGGGGCTAGCCGATTGATGAAGATTTTCTCAGCTAAGATTATCTTTACCCTTAGGGGTCAGACACGCTGAGCAATCGATCATCGAACTTTACGATGAATACACACACTCTGGTTTACCACGTCCTCATTTTTCTGGAAAGATTGGCCCAATTGGCGGGGGGAACGACAGTCGCTCTAGCTTTGATGCCAGTGTTGGAGAATAACTATGCGATGGCTCAGTCAGTATCGGAGCAGGATATCCGGCTAACGACTGGGACTATTGAAATTTCGTCTCCAAATGGTCCTAAGAAGCCTACGTTGCAAAACCAAAGAACGGTTGTATTCTGGAACCACTACTTCAAGAGCTAGTACCTACCTAGATTACCGAGTTCTTAGCCCGGTCCTCTGATTAGACCAATCCACAGATTCCAATCCCCCCACACGATTTGTTTACTAAAATCATTATCTGACTAAATTAGTGTTCGGCAAAATCTGAGGATTTTTTCTTTCTAAAGTGAAAAAGATTTAAAAATTTATTTTGCAAGTGCGAAAAAATTAAGTAAACTTACTAAACATCAGTTGGAAATTTATTAACAATTCTTTCTACAGGAGACAATATGCTTACCGCATATCAAGGATATCATGAAATTGAGCTTAAACGGTATTTCCAGAGTGAGTATCGAGATGACTGGGAGTATGCAATGATCCAGTTTGTCAACGAGCGAGAAGTGAAAAAAAGCGAGTCTGTTCGAAAATTTTTTCTCAAGGCTTGGCAAGGGCTGCTAGATTTTGCTGGTATTCACAAGCACCACAGGCTTGATCACAAGCATCCACAAGCTGTCTAAACATCGTTTGAAGGCAGGAGGTCTCGACAAAGATGCGGGGCCTTCCTGCTTACCTAAATTTTCAAGCGATCATTACATTCATCAACAACCTCTTTCAACTCCCAACTAAGTTTAAATTTTTTAGTTCAGATCAGATATCGAAGGCTCAATCAGGCCTAATTTGTACTCTCCGAAAATCTTCTATCAATCCCTTCTTTGTCATAGTAAAAAAATCCAAGGGTGGACACCCAAAGGGATCTACGGCAGACTGTTGCCCATTGGTTTAATGAGTGTCATGTAAATTCGACTCTTCAATCACCCGCTCTTGATGTTTAGCAAACTCTCCCAATCGTCTCAGTTTTGGATAACGTTGGCCCTAGTGGTGGCTGTCCACTTGCTCATGATATTTGTAGCGCTGATGGATTATCAAACGATGGATCCTACCTTGTCTAATGAGAAAAAGGAGGAGTCATTAGTCGCGAAATCAGAGTCCCCATGTGATGGAACAGATCTGACTGGCAAAAACAGGGAAGTAGTGGGAGATCGGGTGAACCTGAGAGTCGGACCTGGAACCACGTTTGAAAGGGTTACCTACGTAAATCCCAACGATGCAGATCAGGAATTGGTGGCCAGGTTGGAATCCGGCATGAGGGTTGTTGAGCAGTGTGTCTCAGGAGGTTGGGCAAGAGTGATGGTTGAACGACCAGCCCGTTACAAAGAAAGCCACCAAGGCTGGGTTGCTCGGGAGTATCTTCAATAATATTTAGTGCACTTCAGATGTAATCTGGCTCTTTGATGCCATATTTTTCTCCAAGTCTGCTGAATTCTTCTTCCAAATAAGCCGGGATTGGGACTCCAAGCTCGGATCTTTCTTCCTTGACCCGCCACTCACGATCTCCAGGTGCCATAACAGCCATTCCGTCTTGCGCTGGCAAGGCACGTAGTTCCTGTAAATAGTTCTGCATCAATTCCATGAAAGTGGCACGAGAAACAAACAGGTCCGGCTTAAGAACTATAAAAAATTGGCCAAGATGCCTGGGAATGGACATGTCGTCAGAGTTCATCTTTAAGATTTGTGAACAAAAAGGCATACCAGTCAGAGGCGAACAAAGCACTTCAATCATACCGCCAAGAGCTGCACCCTTATAGCTATAGTCGTTACCACCAAAGGACTTAAGCGCAACGGCTTCTTTGTGATTCCTCGTTAGCTGTCCGTTTTTATCGACAGCAATATCATCAGGTAACGGACGACCCTGTGCTCCATAATCAGCCACCCGATTCCAAGGAACACAACTAGTAGCCATGTCTATCAGGTAAGGCGTATCATTGTCTAATGGTGCTGCGAAGGCGATGGGGTTTGTGCCATGAAAGGGCTTTTTTGATCCATGAGGCAAAACAAGTGTGTCTGTATTAGAAAATCCAAAGGCCAGGAATCCCTCATTTGCAGCTTCTTCAACGTAACTACCAAGAGCTCCAAGATGGGAGGAGTGAATCACTGAAATCATACTGATCCCATAAGTTTTGGCTCTTCGAATTCCCTCCTCAATCGCACGATAAGATGCATAATGTCCGAAGCCGTTGTTAGCATTGACCTCAACTGCGACTGGGGTTACTTCCCTCACTTCTAATTGCGATTTTCCATTGACACGCCCTCCTCTAACAACCTTTTCATAGTGTGGCAGTAATCGTACACCATGGCTATCCACACCTTTTACAGAGGCTGAGCAGAGAGCTTTGGCCACTGCTGTAGCGCTCTCACTTCGGGTTCCTGCTTTTTCCAGAATAGTTATCAGGTACTGGTTCAATTCCTCTAAGGAGGAACGCTTCATTTGATTTTCCCAGTCTCGATTCGCACTCATCGAATGTCTCTGTTGATTAGGCTGTAACCGTTTGCCTCAATATTGAACGGACCCCATTCTCCGTTAGTTCTTGAAGGACTGAGGTAAGTTGCTGAAAGAAAATAGTATGATTTGCTAGGTCCCTGCCGAAGATTTCCTCTATTTGCAGTAATTGATTAACGTACTCTGAAGTTTTTTCAGTATTTAAATGACCATTCAGGAATCCAGACTCTTGGGCAAGCTGTTGCAGCTTTGGAGTGAGGGGGTCCTGCACCTCAAAAGCAATCCCATTCTCCTGAATTCCCGTCACGTAGCGCATCCATCCTGCAATGGCGAGCAGGATCCTTTTTGGAAGTCGATTGGCAGCAAGATGATCGCGGAGGGTGCCTAATAATCGTTGAGGAAGTTTCTGAGAGCCATCCATCGCAATTTGATAGAGGCGATGGTGGAGTTCTGGGTTTTGATAGCGTGCCATCAGGTCATGAGCATAGGACTGAAGATCAATCCCTGAGGGCATACTTAGAGTTGGAATGATCTCATCCTGCCACATTCCAAGGAGGAGCTGTTGAAAATCAGAATCATTAGCTGCATCAGCAACAAACTCGTGGCCTGCCATGAAGCCTAAGTAAGCTAAGGTAGAGTGTGTGCCATTAAGCATTCTTAATTTCATATGCTCGAATGGTGTTACATCATTAACCATGGTTACCCCGACATTTTCCCAAGCTGGACGCCCTGCACAGAAATTATCCTCGAGGACCCATTGAGAAAAACCCTCAGTGACCACCACCCCTTGATCTTCTAAGCCAAGCTGCTTTTGCACAATCTGACGATCTTTCTCTGTAGTTGCAGGTACGATCCGGTCAACCATTGAGCTTGGACAGGTAACTCTGTCTTCGATCCAGTCCGCAAGCTCAGCATCACGAAGTTTTGCAAATTCGATGAGTAGTCCCCTCAGCACTTTGCCGTTGCTCGGCAGGTTGTCACAACTAACAATGCTGAACGGACCTAATTCTTGTTTCCAACGCCGATAAAGTGCTTCACAAAGATAACCCAAGGCGGAGCTTGGTTGATTTGTGTTTTCGAGATCAGCTATTACTTGAGGATGTTTCTGGTTTAAACGACCCGTAGCTGGATCGTGGCAGTAGCCCTTTTCTGTGACTGTTAAGGAAACAATTTTGGTTTCTGGGTGACAAAGCTGATTGAGAACAGCTGCTGGGCTCTCAGGAGCACAAAGTACCTCACGAACCGCTCCGATGACTTCCATGCGCTGCCCGCTGCGATCATTTTCCACAAGAGTGTAGAATCCATCTTGGGGAGCCAATTGATCTCGCACATTTGGGCTCCTAAGACTAATCCCGGAAATAGACCAGTTCCCGGGGTATAGGCTCAGTAACTTGTCGGTATACCAAGCCTGGTGAGCGCGAAGAAAAGCACCGATACCGAGATGAACAATACCAATTCCACAGGATTCTCGGGGGTAGCGATTACCAAATTTTTCTAGCAGTGCTACTGCGCGACTCATTTTTCCTCATTGAATCGATAAGCTTTCTTTACGAGCCGGTAGGCTAGATCAATGGCAACTTCCCTTGCTTCCTCTTCGCTCATTCGATGTTCACAAACAAGTTCAGCAAGATAGCGGCAGTCAATTCGTCGAGCCAAATCGTGTCTAGCAGGGATCGACATGAAAGCTCGGGTGTCATCATTGAAACCAACAGTGTTGTAAAAGCCCGTGGTTTCGTTCGTTTGTCGACGGAAGCGTAACATCCCTTCAGGACTGTCATAGAACCACCAGGCAGGGCCTAGCTTGAGGATGGGATAGTGTCCAGCGAGTGGAGCTAACTCTCGGCTATAGCTGGTCTCATCCAAAGTGAACAGAATCATGCTGAGTCGAGGTTCATTGCCAAATTTATTTAGTAGTGGCCTCAGACCATTGACATAGTCAGTTGCCATTGGAATATCCGCTCCTTTGTCACGGCCAAACCGTTCGAAGAGCGGTTGATTATGATTACGGAATGAACCTGGATGCAACTGAACAACAAGATCATCGTCCAGACTCATCCTCACCATTTCCGTCATCATTTGCCCTCGAAACTGATCTGCTTCTTCTGCACTCAGTTTCCCTGCAAGTGCTCCCGTCAGGAGTCGTTCGCATTCGGCTCGAGAAAGATCTGCTGTAGTCGCGGTTGGGTGCCCATGATCTGTGGAGGCGGCTCCCATCGACTTGAAATATTCTCTTCGCTGTTGCAAGGCC
>DJYX01000076.1:13699-22640 GCA_002450295.1 Deltaproteobacteria bacterium UBA6967 | reverse complement strand
TGGTTCAATCATGATTTTCTGGGTGGCGATGCCCGTACTCATCGCTGCTTTCGGAAACATCCTGATTCCGCTGATGATCGGCTGCGACGACATGGTCTTTCCAAGATTGAATCGTTTATCCTTCCAAATCTTTCTACTCAGTGTAGTGGTCCTGTTCATGTCCTTCTTCGTACAAGGTGGAGGATTTGGCGGAGCCTGGACTTCTTATCCCCCCTTATCAGCAGTCGCCGAATACAACCTGACGGATTGGGGAGCCTCACTTTGGTTGATTGCTGTCGCCCTTGAGTTTGTGGCGTTCCTGATCGGAGGGATTAATTTTGTAACTACTTCGATGAACGCTCGTGCGCCAGGAATGCGGATGACCGACATTCCCATGGTAGTCTGGATGATTGTATTGGCTTCGATCATGTTCATGGCTTCAGTTGGTCCATTGATAGCTGGATCGATCATGCTTCTGATGGACCAGCGAATTGGTACCACCTTCTTTGTGCCTTCTGGGGGTGGTGATCCAATACTTTGGCAGCACTTATTCTGGTTTTTTGGTCACCCAGAGGTATATGTGGTCTTGCTTCCAGCCCTAGGTATCGTCGCTGAGATCATGACAACCTTTGCTCGCAAGAAACTCTTTGGCTACAAGACAATTCTCTACACTACCTTCGCAACAGGTGGACTGGCATTTGTTGTTTGGGCCCACCACCAGTTTATTGCTGGAATTGACCCTCGCATGGCAAACATCTTCCTCGTTACAACCCTGCTGATTTCAATTCCTATCGCCGAAATTTTATTCAGTTACATAGCTACGCTTTACGGAGGGTCAATTGAATTCCGAACCCCGATGCTGTGGGCACTGGGTTTCTTAATTACCTTTCTGCTTGGTGGTGTCACAGGAATCTACCTTGGTTCTAGTGCCTTGGATATCTATTTTCATGACAGTTATTTCGTAATCGCACACTTCCACTATACCTTTTTCCCCATTGCGATCATTGGGATGTTCGCAGGCTTGTACTACTGGTATCCAAAAATGTTTGGAAGAATGATGGATGAAACGCTGGGTAAGATCCACTTCTGGGGTACAATCATTCCTTTCAATGGTATATTCTTACCTCTCTTCCTAGTTGGAATGGCTGGACAGCATCGACGAATTTATAATTTTCAGCACTTTCCAGACTTGGCTACAGCTGATCTACAAGGAATCCGTGTCTTTGCAACGGTTTCCATGGTGACCATGCTGTTATTTCAATTCGTCTTCGCATACAATTTTTTCGTAAGCATGTTCAAAGGAGAGAAGGCTCCAGCGAATCCTTGGAAATCTAATACACTAGAATGGACAGTTCCATCGCCTCCTCCCCACGGCAACTTTGCAGAACTTCCTACTGTGTATCGTGGGCCCTATGAATACAGTGTCCCTGGTAATAAGGAAGACTACTGGCCTCAAAATATGCCCGATCGCAACTGATTATAAACAAGGGAGAACTTTGTTTCTCCCCTGAATGACCTTCTGAGAAATCATTATGTCTATGCAAGGACCTTTGGCAACCAGCCGTTCAGCAACTGGAATCCCAACCGGACGACTCGCGGTATGGTGGCTACTAGCCTCAGAGATTTTCATTTTTGGTGGATTGATTGCTTGCTACATTCTTTACCGACTAAATAATCCTTGGTGGGGCGGAGAAGCTGTTTTTACGAAAGTTCCAGCAGGTGCGTTTAATACATTCGTCCTGCTGACTTCCAGCCTTTTCATCGTATTGGCACACGACGCTGCAGAGAAGAAGGATTTTGACCGGGCATTTAAATTTATCTGGTACACAATTGGTGGAGGCCTCGTCTTCTTGCTGGTCAAATATTATGAATATTCCTCAAAACTTTTCACTGATGATCCAGAGCTGCTGAAGACGCCTTTGACCAATACTTATTGGTCTTTTTACTATACGGCAACAGGACTACATGCCCTGCATGTGATCGGAGGTATGGTCATTATGGCTTTGATCTCCTTTGATCTCAGGAAAGGCTTCAACCCACACAGGGTTGAATTGATCGGGCTGTATTGGCATTTTGTCGATATCGTCTGGATTTTCCTTTTCCCACTCCTCTACATCGCAAAGTGAATATGGCTGGAGCACACGCACATCCAAATTATGTAAAGATTTGGGTACTTCTCTTAGTACTCTTGGTGGTCAGTATCATTGGACCAGAGCTAGGAATTCCGTGGCTCACGCTATTGACTGCTTTCGGAATTGCGCTCGTAAAGACCTATTACGTCGCCGCTTACTTCATGCATCTCAATTTTGAGAAAAAATACGTCTGGTTCTTACTGCTAATTTCTACTGTTTTGCTCGGAGTATTCTTTTTTGGTGTTGCCGGTGACGTGATGAAGGCTGATGGCCAAAACTGGCAAGACTGTATCTCTAACAATACCTGTGCGGAGCAACAAAGGTATGTCGATGGTCAACTTCGGTGATTCGTGATTTTACTCGTAGCTCCTGAGATTCCAGCAAATTCGAATGCTGAACGTAGACAACTAGTTTCAAGCAGCATTTTTGCGACTGTCATTCTGATCATGACAGAGGTGATGTTCTTTGCAGCATTAATCAGTGCCTACATGATCATCCGCTCTGGTGCGGAAGAGTGGCCTCCATGGGGGCAGCCTCGGCTTCCTGTGTTTGCAACAGCACTAAATTCCTTGACTCTCTTGGCGAGTGCCTTCTGTCTGCATCGGTCTGTAAAGGTGTTCTCTTCTCAGGCCTCACAGTCCAAGCAGTTGCTTGCTCTTACGATTGCTCTGGGGACGGTCTTTGTCAGTGTGCAGGGATACGAGTGGGTCCAGTTGATCAGTTTTGGGTTGACCATCACTTCCAGTACCTATGGAGGTGTCTTCTATCTGATCATCGGAGCTCACGGGCTTCATGTGATTGGGGGACTACTCGCTTTGCTTGCTTGTTTGAGGAGGCTCAACTCCACTTCCCAGCAACTGACAATTGACAACCTCCGTGCAGCCCAAATCTTCTGGTATTTTGTGGTTGGAGTTTGGCCAGTTTTATATACACTTGTCTACTTGCTTTGAGGATTGTGAAAGCTGTTCC
The DNA here is from genome assembly GCA_002450295.1 of Deltaproteobacteria bacterium UBA6967. GTDB lineage: Bacteria > SAR324 > SAR324 > SAR324 > NAC60-12 > JCVI-SCAAA005. The sequence continues at coordinate 19,560 of DJYX01000076.1, read as the reverse complement.
TGCTATTGCGATTACTGGCTTAGCTAGTTTATTCCTGCATTTCGATGTACACGCCTGTGCGGTTTGCTTCTCTTCCTCAGAGAATACAAGAGCCGCATTTTACCTGACGACAGCTTTCTTGACGGTACTGCCAGTAGTAATGCTGATTGGTGGATTCTACTGGGTACGGAAGCTGCAGCAGAAGCATGATGCGGTTGATCAAAGTTAAGCTTCATTCCGTCAGGACGAGTACATGTTGCCTCCTCGCCATCTTTTGGCAATCCCTGCGCTTTTGTTCTTTGTTTCAATAACAAGCTTAGCACTCGCTCTACCCCGCAACCTTCTCCTTTCCGAAAATCCAGACCTTACATTTTTACTTGTTGATAAAAAAGACTGCCAAATCGCAGTCTATCGAGGCTATCCGAAGTGGGAGATGATCGCTACCTACCCGTGTACGACCGGAAAAGTGCCAGGTGACAAGTTCAAAGAAGGAGATCTGAAGACACCAACGGGGATTTACTGGTTTACGGATGTTTGGTCAGAGAAAGATTTGATAGGAATGTATGGCCCTAAGGAAGCAAAACCCTATGGTGCAGGGGCATTTCCTCTAAACTATCCAAACTTGATGGATCGTCTCTTCCACAATAAGACTGGTTATGGAATTTGGTTGCACGGAACAGAGGGCGATCAGCCCATTCCAACAGAGGGATGTGTTTCAGTCAGCAATGAAAATTTTCTAGAGATTGCGCAGTATATACAACTGCCAAACACTATGATCCTGATTGATGAATCAGTAGAAAAATTGGAGGAACATCAGCATCTAGCTGAAATAGAGAGGCTGAGAAATTTTGTTGTCACCTGGATAGATGCTTGGGAAAATCCAAATGTGGAAGACTATATAAATTACTATTCAAGTAAGTTTACAAACGAAAATTTCGATAAGAAGAGATGGCTACACTACAAGAAGCGAATTAATCTGCGGAATAAAAGTCGGGAAATACAAGCTTCGAACCTAACCTTTCTATATAGCAAAGATACTTACTTCGTCCATTTTCTCCAAAAATACCGTTCTTCAGATTTTAGTGATTTAGGTTGGAAGACCTTGTACTTGGAGTTTCAGGAAGACGTACAGGATTTTCGAATTATCAGCGAAAATTGGGAACCGTATGAAAATCTAGCTACTATTCCAAAAACAGCTGATACCTCCAAATCTGAAACTGATGAAATCTAAGCCCCCTTCATTCAGCCCTCACTATCTGTGTTCCAATCCCTTGATCCGTAAATAGTTCAGCAATCACAGAGTGCGGATCGGTTCCGTTAATGATGTGAGCCGAACGAACGTTGGTTTTAACGCAATCCAACGCAGCCTGAATTTTAGGGACCATCCCACCTGAAATCACCTTGTTGGCGATCAAGTTTTCTGCAGTAGCCGTGTCCAGATAAGAAATCAACTCTTTCCCATCTGATAGTACCCCATCAACATCAGTCATGAAAATCACCTTGCGTGCTTCTAAAGCAACTGCAATTGCAGCCGCGACAGTGTCGGCATTGATGTTGTAGGTCCCACCACTACTCCCCATCCCTATTGGCGAGACAACTGGAATGAACTGCTCTCGAATTAGTAGGTGCAACAGTTCGGGATTGATCTGTCTGATAGTGCCTACATAGCCGAGGTCGATGCCACTGGCGTGCTTTTTCTTGTCAGCTTGAATCAGATTTCCATCCTTCCCGCTAAGTCCGACTGCTTTCCCCCCGAAAGTCTGTAAATGAGCGATAATCTCTTTATTGAGGTTTCCTGAGAGTACCATCTCAGCGACCTTCAGATTCTCTGCAGTCGTTACCCTTAGTCCATCAACGAAGGTCACTTCCTGGCCTAGGCTCTGGATCACCTTCGATACTTCTGGACCACCACCATGGACAACGACTGGTCGCATTCCTAAGGATTGCAGCAGCACAATGTCTTGGGCAAAGCTGGTTTTCAGGGCTTCCTCGATCATTGCGGCTCCTCCGTACTTGATAACGATGATCTGGTTACGGAAGCGCTGAATGTAAGATAGAGCCTCGATCAGTAGATCTTTCTTGTCCTGAGGGCTGATTTTCATTGGGGATTTCGAATGAGACGAGAAAAGGAAGGCTGATGGGTATGTTGCTCAAATATCTGGTCGGACGGGTACCTTTAACTTTTGGTTAAGTCGTAATGGTTCGTTTCCTTCAAGATCATTAAGAACCAAGAGTTGCTCAACAGAAGTCCTGTGTTCTCTAGCAATATCCCAGAGAGTATCACCCATACGCACCTGGATAATTCTGTGGGTTGCTTTGTTGTTTTGTGTGATCTCTCTAAATACGGTGAGTTGTTGTCCCGCAAGTAGTGAATCAGAACTTTTCAGATTGTTCCATTCCATCAATTTACTGACAGTCACATTATAGCGCTCTGCCAGTTCAGAGAGGGTTGCTCCTTGGGGAACCCTTATTCTGACCTGTTTTTCCTGAACCAGTTGTTGAGAGGTTGGTTCGGGTGGTGGAGCAATGATTAGTGTCTGGTTCGCCTGCAAAGCATTAGGAGCAGCAAGATTATTCCAAGCCATCAACTCCTTTACAGAAACATCATAGCGTTGTGCTAAGTTGGATAGCGTTGCTCCTTGGGGAACTTGAATCGTTTTGGGGCGAGCATAAATCTTTAGAGATTGGCCAGCTTGCAGATCCATTGGTGAGCGTAAGCGATTGATCGTCATTAGCTCTTTGATGTTTGTGTGGTATCGCTCTGCCAGTTCAGAGAGGGTTGCTCCTTTGGGAACCCGGATGACAAACTGTGTCCCACGGATACGCTCTTCCAGGTTTTGATTTTTTTCTCGAACGTCTTCCAAGACCTTGCGATTGACAACATACATCTTGAGGCGTTGTCCAACTTGCAGAAGCTGATTTTTAGGGATTCGGTTCCAGCGCAATAGTCTTGTGATGGTTGTGTTGTACTTGCGCGAAATTGTCGATAGATTCTCTCCTCGTTGCACACGCACATATTTCAAGTCACCATGGCGCTCAAGAGTTTGTAGATTTTCTGGAGTGTCTTGCAACATGCTATTGTAGTGCTGGAGCCAGTGGGAAGAAGGCTCACCATACTGGCGAAGAGATTGCCACAGTGCAGGCTGATATTTCTGTGGAAGGTAGATAGTGTAATGTTTCTGATCAATGGGCGGCATCTCTCGGAGATATGCCATATTGTAGGTGAGCAATTCGTCTAGTGGCATTCCCGCACGCTGAGCGACTTCTTGGAAGGAAAAGTCGACAGGTACTTGGAACTGTGACTGTTCCATTGGAGGTTCTAGTGCAACACCAGTGATTCCGAAATAATCTAAGTTCTTGTAGATGATTGCGGTAGCCATGATTGCTGGAACGTAGCTCCGCGTTTCCCGAGGTAAAGATAGCGACCAGAAGTCAGTTGGTTTTTTTCGCTGCTTGGCTCGTTCCATCGCACGCTGAACTCTTCCTTCACCAGCATTATAGGCTGCCAGCACAAGTTCCCAATCACCAAAAATTTCGTAAAGGTATTTGAAGTGCTGTGCGGCAGCGCGTGTAGCTTTGAGAGGATCTCTGCGTTGATCAATCCAAGGATCTACCCTAAGCTGATATTGCTGTGCTGTGGTTGACATGAACTGCCAGAGCCCGACGGCCTGCTTGACGGAGACAGAGCGTTCATTGAAGTTACTTTCCACCGCAACAACGAAGACTAAGTCCTGTGGAAGGCCCCAAGCTCGTAGTTCTCTGCGGAACATATCCATGTATCGCCCAGAACGAGCAAGTCCACGGTTAAGAATGGAATGCTTACGCTCGGTGTAGTAGCGTAGCATCTGTTGCACTCGCTCATTGAGCTTGATGGGAATGTCGTAGTATCTTTGATCTGCAATGGCCTGGAGCGAAGGTTTCCCTTTGCCTGTGCTGATCTGGTTCGAGGATTCTCCGAAACCGGTTAGTGGAGAACCCCAGCAAAAGATTACTAGCAGAATGAGGAATTGCAGTGAGCGAAGCGTCATTGTCTCTTTGAAGAGAGCATTTTTGTGAATGGATTAATCAAAAAATCATTCCTATATACCTGATTTCTTGCAAGATAAATGACACAAAAGAGAAAAGAGTTTTTCGCTTTAATTCAGCTTGTAGACTAAAGTTTTTCTTGCAAAAAAGAGATCCATTAGGTCAATTTAATCAAATTTGAGTCCACTGGTACTGAGTAAAAGAGGCTACATTGAATTCTTATACATTCCGACGTCAAAACTATTTTGTTTTTCAAGTTGATCGCGATCCTGTTACGCCTTCGGTTCATTTCTTATGGGGTAAATTTGACTTTAGAGCGATCTTAGAACGTACTGAGGAGTCGAAAGCAATGGCTCAGCCTGATCGTGGATTCAGGGATGAGAGTGGCCAATACTTTGTGCTGAAAAGCTTGCAGAACTTGTATCGCACAGAATGGTACGAGTTTGTTCGTCCAACAGCCCACGGCTTACAACTCGAGGAGACACTCTGGCAAAATAATGGTAAGTCTCACTATGTGGAATATCCTCAGGATCTACAGGATGTCGCATGCTCTATCTGTGCCGCAGAAATGGGTCTAAGTCCGTTGCAGTCTGTTGAATTAGCCTAATACTTAACCAATTTGACCATTTCATGAAATCGACTTTGCCTCAACGTAAGGTGCACATAGCAACCTTTGGTTGTCAGATGAACGAGTACGATAGCGATAAGATGCTCGAAATCTTGAATCAGGAAAATTATCAGTACACAGATGAGGCTGGAGAAGCTGACTTGATTCTGCTGAATACCTGTTCTGTTCGAGATAAGGCAGAACAAAAAGTTTATAGCTTGCTAGGCAGGCTGCGGAAACTGAAACAAGCTAATCCTAAGCTGAAAATTGGAGTTGGTGGGTGTGTTGCACAACAGGAAGGTCAGCAAATTCTTGTAAGAGAACGCAGTGTCGATTTGGTCTTTGGTACAGATAATTTATTCGAACTCCCTGAACTTTTAGCAGAAGTTGCTCAGGGAGAGCGTATCGCAAGGACGAATCGTGTAGCTCCTCGTCAAAAAGTCAGAAATTTTATCCCAGAGGAAGTTTCTTTATCAAAAGGAGCTAGCCTGAAAGCTCATCTTGCGATTACCAAAGGGTGTAATAATTTTTGCTCTTTTTGTATTGTCCCAGTGACACGGGGTTTGGAAGTGAGTCGGGAACCAAAAAATATTTTGCAGGAAGCTAGAAATCTGGTTGCTCAGGGAGTTCGTGAAATTTGTTTACTTGGGCAGAACGTCAATTCGTACAAGGCAGATGGTGTCGATTTTGTCGAATTGCTAAGGCGAATGGATAAGATTGAAGGATTGCAACGCATAAGATTTACTTCACCACATCCTAAAGATTTTCGAGAAGAACTTGCGGAAGGATTTGCTGAGTTGCCCAGTTTATGTGAACAACTCCATCTACCTCTGCAGTCGGGTTCAGATCGTGTGCTGCGTCGAATGCGTCGCTGGTATACCTTGGAAAAATATCTGGAAAAAGTAGCCTTGTATCGCCGCTACGTACCACAGGGAACGTTATCAACTGATATGATTGTTGGCTTTCCTGGTGAAACAGAAGAGGATTTCGAACAGACTTTGCAAGCGATCCAAACCGTCCATTATGACCAGATCTTCGCATTTAAGTATTCCCCACGGCCAGATACACCTGCGGCGGCATATTCGGGACAGTTGCCAGAAGAGGTCAAGATCGAGAGATTGCGCCGGCTATTGGAATTACAGGAACCGATTGTAAAAGCCAAAAACAAGGCTTTGATCGGTAGTTCGCAGGAGGTCTTGGTCGAAGGCCCTTATTTGAAGGACCCAAATCGACTCAACGGAAGGAGTCG
>DJYX01000076.1:5593-13304 GCA_002450295.1 Deltaproteobacteria bacterium UBA6967 | reverse complement strand
GATCACTGGAGCCAAAACCTACCTGCTGGAAGCAGAACCACTGTCAAAATGATCAATCAACGTCAGATCACCAGTCGAATAGATCTCGTTTGTCCAATCTGCCATGTTGAGGGAGAGTGTGAGGCGCATTGCGTAGAAGCCTGGCAACAAGGAAATCGCCGAGATCATCTGCGAAACCTGTTGACGCCCTATCCCAATATTGCGCCGCAGTTGCTTCAAACGCTTTTAGATGACCATGCAACGCCGGAACAGGCTTTTGGCGACTGTACATTGATTGCTTGGAATGATGAGGTGCCAGCGACCTTTCTTCCGCTTTTCAATGGTACAGCGATGATCCATACACAAGAACCGTTACAATGGTTTGCTCTTTTCCATCGTGAGGGGCCTAATCTTCTGGATCTTTACACCAAACGCATACTGGGTCAATTGATGCGCAGCTATAAGATGCGTGAGATGATCCAGACGCTGCGCGAAGAAGAAGTCCGGATGATAGTTCCTCGTACAGCCGCGAAGCGTACTAAGCCCACACAGCCGCCATTGGACCAAGCCCCTGAAATTCTGATTTCACAAGGTGGTGTGGCTGCAGATTCTTCTGCTTATCAGGAAGAAGAATGGGCTATTGATTTGATTCGTAGTCTAACCTAAAGATCTTCGATAGAAGAAGGTGGTAAAATATTTGTTTGGTATTTGCACATCTTTTATCATAAATCGAAATCCAAGAAGAGAGATAGGATTATGAAACCATGGATTGTATGGATGTGCTTTGTGTTGCTCTATCTTGGAGTACAGGAAGCTGAAGCTCGAAGAATCACCGGTGGAAAGCCAATGGCGCCGCGAAGCCCAGGCATTAACTATGAGCAACTTCAGCAGCATCGAACACAGTCTCGTGCTGGTTATCAAAGTGGCTACTATGATCAAGCATACCAAGCTGAGGTTCGTAGGGGCCGTTCAGTGAACAGCATGTTGGAGAGCAATACGGGAAGTCCGCCGGTTTATCCACTGAACTACGGTTCGCTCCGACGATCTGTGTTGGAAGATGATGATACGCAACGCCGGAACTTCAATCCATTCAGAGTAAAGCCTGAATACGGGACACGTCCATCTAGTCGCCCACGCCCGCGTTATCCTACCGAAGGTGTTAAATCACCGATCAAACTATTCTGATTGTTCCCTACATTCCCCAAAAAGTGTTGGCCTTGAAGGCCAACACAAACTAATCGCAAATCAAAAGAGATTTATAAATGTCCAGTCGTCTGTCTCAGCTACAGAAGTTGATTCAGGAATCTGAATTAGATGGCTATTTAGTACCAACGACAGATGAGCACCTCAACGAGTATGTGCCTCTACACCACCGTCGTTTGGAAGCATTGAGCGGATTCAATGGATCTGCTGGCATTGCGATTGTTCTGCGGGAAGGACGATCGCAGCTTTTTGTAGACTCTCGCTACCATATTCAAGCAGATGCGCAAAGCGGAGATCATTTTGAAATCCGAAAACTAGGGCTCGCCGGAGTTCCAGACGTCGTGGAATGGCTCGCAGGGCAATCGATTGGATGTCGTTTCGGAGTAGATCCGTTTACAGTTAGCCCACGGAGTTGGCGACGTTGGTCACAGGCGTTGATGAGCTGCCAGTCGGAGTTGGTACCAGTGCCTGGTAACTTGGTTGATCAGACCGGATCAATTGCGATGCCTGAACGGGTAGAACCTAATTTGTTGCCACTTTCTTGGACGGGTCGTTCCACCTCAGAAAAGTTGACTGAATTACGTGACCAATTGGATAAGCATCAGGCTACGCATTTATTGTTGACCCAGCTGGATGAGATTGCCTGGTTGACTAATTTGCGGGGAAAGGACGTTCCTTGTAATCCAGTCTTCGAATCCTATGCGCTGATTTCCAAGACAGAAGCAATCTGCTTTTGTCATTTTCCTACTAGCACAGAACTAAAATCACTAACGGATTGGACGTTCTATCCATATGAGGACTACGCTCCCACCTTGAAGCATTTAGCAGCGGATGATTCTGCGTATGTTTGGTTGGACCCACAGGGGGTTACAATGGGCACCTTGCTATTATTACAAGATCAATCTGCCCAGGTATTGGAAGCAGAAAGTCCAGTTATCATGCCACGTGCTCTGAAGAATGAAGTCGAATTGCAGCGTATTCGCTACGCTCACCGACAGGCAGCAGTTGGAAAAGTTCAGAGTCTTGCTAGATTGAAGCAAGCTGAGCGGAATAGTGAAAAGGTAAGTGAACAACAATATGCTGGATGGCTACGTAGCTACTATGAGAAACGACCAGATTTTGCAGATTTGAGCTTTGAAACAATTGCTGGAGCTGGTGCTAACGCAGCGATTGTTCATTACAGCAATCCGAGTGCAGAGAAAATTCTGACAGATGGCGAATTCCTATTGGTCGACTCTGGAATTCAGTGTGGAGGAGGAACAACCGATGCGACTCGTACGATGATCTGGGGAGAGCCTGATGCTGAGCAACAACGATGCTATACGAGGGTGCTGCAAGCACATATTCGACTGGCTCGCCAGGTTTTTCCTGAGGGTACGAATGGTGCGGTGCTGGATGGTGTGACTCGATCTTTGTTATGGAATGAAGGACTTGATTTTGGACATGGAACGGGTCACGGCGTAGGAGCCTTCCTTGGAGTGCATGAAGGGCCACAACGCATATCGGCCTTTGCTGGAGATGTTGGTTTTCGGTCTGGAATGATCATTTCCAATGAGCCTGGGTACTATCGCACGGGTTGGGGAGGAGTTCGCTTGGAAAATCTCTATGTTGTGCAGTCAGCTACCCAGCATCCTAGGCATCCAGATGGCAAAAAGTGGCTTTGCTTTGACACACTGACCCTGATCCCCTTTGAGCGTAAGCTAGTCTGCGAAGAACTGCTTACAGAAGACGAATGGAATTGGTTGCAGCACTATCACAAGCGAGTTTGGGAAGAGATTTCACCACTCCTCAATGAAGACGGGGAGAAAGAGTATCTCCAGCAAGCTTGTAACTGGTCGCAGCGGTTACAGGCAGCTGCTTAGGAAGCTTGGTGGAAAATCTCCTGCAAAAATTTCTTTAGAAGACCGATTTGTTCGGGAGTGTTCAGATAGGGTGCATGTCCACAGTTCGGGAGGGTAAACAACTTTCCCATTGGCCCCCTAGTTGTCATTTGTTCTGCAACACTGGGAGTCAGTATATCGGAAAATTCACCTCGAAGAATCATCACTGGACAACAAATCTGCTCGTAGATCTCCCACAGATCTCTTCCTTGGGACGCTTGGGCAAAGGGTTCTGATAAACGTACATCGTAGTGAACGGTCCATCTCCCATCATCTTTCCTCCTAGCTGAGGAAATTGCTAATTCCTGCCATTCCTGATCACTAAGCCACCCAAACGGTTGGTAGACCTGCTGAAAGTACTGCTTCAGTTCCTGAAAATTGTTGAGAGTTGGGGGCCTGGAAACGTAGCTCGCAATCCTCTGAATCGCTCCGGTGGGTAACTCTGGACCGATATCGTTGATCACTAGTCCCACCAAGAGCTTATGTAAACTGGTGGCTCCAAGCAGCATGCCCATGGTCCCACCCATCGAAGTTCCGATCCAGCCACAACGCTCGACCTGAAAATGGTCTAACAAAGCAACTGCCTGTTTCATGTAGAATGGGACGGTATATTCCACTATTGGATCTTGTGCCCACTGCGAATGACCTCGTCCAAGAGTATCAGGAATTAGCAGGCGATAGTGTGGAGGGAGATGGGTTGCCAGTGTGCGAAAGTCTCTTCCTGTACGTGTCAATCCGTGCCAAAGGACCAGAGTTTCACTCGCAGCAGGATTCCAAACTTCTACATGGAGTTCTCGTTCACAGCACAACACATAGTGAGATTGAGGAGTTGTCATATTTCTGAATGCAGGGGAATTGATTTGCGAAATACTGGTTAGCCCAGGCAAAATACAAGTGTTTCAATAGTTTGCAGTGGGCTTTATTTTGCAGCAAGCGAATTCAAGGAGAAGAGAATAATGGAGTTGTCCCAAAGGCAGTGTGCGCCTTGCCGTGGAGGTGTTCCACCGCTTAAAGGAGATGCGCTAGAAGTGCTACTCCAAGAATTGCAAAATGGCTGGAAGATGATCAACGAGCATCATCTTCAGAAAGATTATGTCTTTCCCTCTTACCAAGAAGCTCTTCGTTTCACGAATTTAATTGCGAATCTAGCAGAATCAGAAGGTCATCACCCTGAGTTGATACTATCCTTCCGCAACGTACGTGTGAGCTATTGGACACACAAGATTGATGGCTTGGTGGAGAGTGATTTCATCATGGCTGCCAAGAGTGACCCGATTCACGCAAATGAATTTCCTGCTACCTGATGTGAGATCTTGTCAGTTCCACGATATGTCGCCAAAGCCTGCTTCGGGCTCTTCACGCTGATCAATCTAGTACTGCTGACTGGTACAGCAGTACTGGGCTATCTTGTGTTTCTAGCTCCTGCCCCTCATCTTGATCGTAAAGCGATCCAGCAGCGTCTGCTTACCGAAACAACTGTCTACTATCGTGATCAACGCACGAAATTAGGCGCCTTCTACGATCAAGTCCATCTTCTTTACCTGCAGGCTAACCAGCCAACTCGGATTGATTCTGATCTGGATGCGGTGATTCCAGAAGCATTCTTTGACGCAATCATTGCCAGTGAAGACCAATCTTTTTACCAGCATATCGGCGTCGATCCTATTGGAATCCTTCGAGCGTCTTGGGCTAATTTGCTTGCAGGGCGTGTTATTCAGGGAGGTAGTACTCTCACCCAGCAGACTTCAGAACTTTTGTTTGAACACCGGCCAGAACACGGAGAGGATCGTTGGGCAAACAAGGCCCTAGAGACACTGGATGCTCTGCGGCTGGAAGCTCGCTACAGCAAAAGAGATATTCTAGAATTCTATACCAATCTCTTCCACGTGCATGGAACAGGACAGGGATTGGCGATAGCGGCCCGTTACTATTTCAACAAAAATGTCTCAGACCTGAATCTTTCTGAGATCGCCTTCATTGCCGGTTCGGTTAAGGGGCCGGCAAACTACAATCCATTCCGAACCCAGAATCCAGAGGAAATACAGCGTATTGTTGAGAGAGCAACGGAGCGTCGAGACTATGTCTTACGGAATATGCTGGAAATGGAACTCATCTCTGAGGAGCGTTTCCTTGATGCTTCCCAGGATTTGGTAGCTTTTCGACAAGGGTCTTTCCGTTATCAAGACAATCACCAGATTGAGGTGGTCCGCCAGCAGATGAACGAGGAGCCATTTCACTCCATTTTACAGGACTATGGTGCTGAGGGTGTGGAGAAGGGAGAACTCCGCATTCAGACGACACTTGACCCCAATCTTCAATATCTTGCGCAGTTTGAGTTGCGGCGACATCTCTCTCGCTTAGAATTTCAGCGCAATGGCTATGCTGCTCCAGTCACGAATCCAGAGCCATCCTCATTACAACCTGAATCAGGAAATTTCTACACTGGCCGAATTGAAGAGGTGTTGCTGGGAGATAACCCGAGCGTAAAGGTTCAAGTGGGAACTGATCGGGCAGAAGTGCGGGGTTTATTGTTGGAAGAGTTCGTCCGTCGAATAAATCCACAAGCACCCAACAAACTTCGAAAAAAAGATTTTCAGCAAGCGCTTGAGAACCTGAAAACTGGTGGCTCAATTCTAGTGGCCTTGCATCAACGTGATAACGACGGATCTATTTGGCAGGCAAGCATTGAACAGCAGCCAACCCTCGACGGTGGTGTGATGGTTTTGCAAGATGGTGCGGTTCGGGCTTTTGCAGGTGGATTTGACCCTCGTGGATTCAACAGGGCCATGCAGGCCTATCGTCAACCTGGATCAACCTTTAAGTTGCTACTGTACATGGTGGCAATGGAGTTGGGTTGGAATCCGTTGGAGGCCTTGTCCAATGAGTATCGGGTTTATCAATGGCAGGGTGAAATCTACATTCCCAAGCCCGATCATAATCCACCAGATAATCAAAGTTCGATGGTCTGGGCTGGCGCGCTTTCAGAGAATCTAGCCAGTATCTACTTGCTGGAACACCTGCTTGATTACTTGGACCTAGAGCAGTTCGAACGACTAATGGAATTTGCCCGCTTTGCACGAGAAGAGAATGAGAGCCGTGCAGATTACGTTGTCCGGTTGCGAGATACTTATGGAATTATTGACACTCAGTATCGAATGCAGCCGTACTTGATGGAGGCGGCTCGGCAGGAACTTTTACGCAACACTGCCTTTGAACCACCTGAAGAAGAGCAGGCGCTACGCAATCTTTATCATGGTCGGAACTGGCGTGCTGAGGTGCGCTCACGCTTGCGTTCGGGTTCTGCGCGTGTAAGCCGCGAAAGAGAGTTATTGGAACATAACTTTTTGCGCCTTCAGGAGGTGCAAGAACGATTGCGACAGCAACTGGTACAAACAGAAGATGCTTTCCTCAACGGTAGTTTTAAAACTGATGATCAGGTGGCAGGAGAGTGGATCCAAAACTTTTATGTTCATGAGAGTGCGCTGCGGACAGATCCTTATAAAACCCCAATACCCCCACGATTAGCTTACGCAGAGAACCCTCGTGATCTTACAAAAGGCTGGGTTCCCATAACTCCCTATCGCTTCCGCTTGTACAATCAGGTCTGGACTTCGAATCAGCGAGAGCGCTTCTTTTCGCCAGCTAATATTTGGTTACACGGAAAGATCCGTTCCACGATTTTTCAGGGACTTGAAGACTTGATGCAACAACGTCAGCAGGATTTATTGCGCCAGGAGCCCTATTCAACGGCACGTCTTTATTGGAATCATGACTTCAGGATGCTGCTTTCCCTACAGACAGTGGTGGAAGTAGCAGCCCTACTAGGTGTCGAGAGCTCACTTCAGCCGGTGCTTTCGTTTCCGCTTGGTGCGAATGACGTAACGCTACAAGATCTTGCAATGCTCTATCAGTCACTGGCCACGGGTCAAGTTTTTGGAGATTCCACATCACCCAAAAATCATTGGTCATTGATTCAACGGATTGAGGATACCGGGGGCAGAACTATTTACGCAGCGAATCATCAATCTCGTAACGTTCTAGATCCCGGTGTCAATCGAGCTTTGCAAGAAATCATGCGTTCAGTAGTTGAGTATGGAACAGGTCGAAGAGCAAAACGCTTTCTACAAACAGAGTATGTGCGTGAAGATGGAAGACAGGTGACAGTACAAATCCCTGCTCTGGGCAAAACGGGAACTGCCAACAATTATTCAAATGCGACCTTTGTTGGTCATCTGCCAGTTCCAACACGACAGGGAATGCAAACTCAGGGAGGTTACACAATCGCCGTCTATGTTGGCTCAGATCGACCTGGGGAAGCCGAAGCAACTGCAAACCGGTTCCGCCTGACAGGTTCCAGTGGAGCTCTGCCAGTTTGGTCGCGTATCGCCTACTACTTGATTCAGACTCGTGAGTACCAAGAACGCCTACGAATCTATCATCCCAATCTCAAGTCGCTCGAAGGAAAGCTACTTCTAAGCTATGCGACGTCTCCTCCACTCAATATAAATGATAAAAATGGCTTGCTAGAGGGAGAGGTCACGGAGCGCAACGCAGAAGTCTTCTTACCACTACCTGACTCCAAATTACCCCGAGAAATTCCACTGTTTTCTCGCTTGCTGGAAGGGCGATCACAGACTTCAGCGGAGGGT
>DJYX01000076.1:4858-5196 GCA_002450295.1 Deltaproteobacteria bacterium UBA6967 | reverse complement strand
ATCCCGACGTAGAGCAAGTGCCGAGATAGATCATCTGGGCCATAAGTGGAAGCATCTGCGTCGACTAAGAGTACATAGTCAAATTCAAGTCCCTTGGTTTGTGAAATATCAGTCACTTCAACTCCGGCCCTGAAAGAAAAATCCTGATCGGCAACCAATCGTAATCCTGGTATTTCGGCTCGCTCTAACTGCTCTGCAATTTTTCTAGCCTCCGGTAGCTCACGGGTAAGTACAACCACACTCGCAGAAGGTTCTCTTCTCAGTAAACTGCCGAGACTGTCTACTAGAAACGCAATCAGTACTCCTGGATGCTGAAAGCCAAACCGTTCCACAGGCGC
>DJYX01000076.1:0-4738 GCA_002450295.1 Deltaproteobacteria bacterium UBA6967 | reverse complement strand
GGCCCTGAAAGAAAAATCCTGATCAGCAACCAATTGTAATCCCGGTATCTCAGCTCGTTCTAACTGCTCTGCAATTTTTCGAGCCTCTGGTAGCTCACGTGTGAGTACAACCACACTCGCAGAAGGCTCTCTCCTCAGTAAACTGCCGAGACTATCCACTAGAAACGCAATCAATACTCCTGGATGCTGAAAGCCAAACCGTTCCACAGGCGCACCATGTCTTGTGGCTTCCCATACGGTATTTACGCTTAGGTGGCCAATGACATGCCTGGCAACCTCCATAATTTCGTAGGTAGACCGGTAGCCAATCGTTAGCGGTTCCATTGCGGTAACTTCCACACTCAGGGCCTGTAACATGGTATCCCAGTCCTGATAGCGATTTCCTGCCAAAATACGTTGATCCATATCTCCAGCCAACGTTACGCTTCTACGCTCTGAAGGCGTCATGGAGAGTAGTAACTGAAGCTCTGGAATACTGAAATCCTGGACCTCATCCACTAGTAAATGACGATACTGCAGTAATTTATTCTTCCGACCACGGAGAGGTCCCGTAGTCAGTTGGTAAAGCAGCAATAGTAGAGTGTCGTCTTCTTCATCTAGGGTTGGCAATTCATCGCTGAGACTCTGATTTTCTAGCCAGCCTTCGGGTGTTTCTCCATCTTCTTCGACTCGTTCTCCGACGATGACCTGACGCCGCTGGTAACAACGTACGTTCCAACTCCAAATTTCGTCGAGTTGACTTTCACTGAACGAACCTGGAGCAAAATCAGTGATTGCTTCCTGCAAGGCTCTACGTTGAATCAGTGCGTCATTCCAGAGTTGAAGAGCTAATGCTTGAGGATTCTTGAGGACATCAGGGAACCAATCTTCCACCAGGCGGTCTATTCGCTGCCGGATCGAGGAATCGGGCATAGGTGGTAGATGTGTAAAGGCTTCTTGCCCCTGGGTCCATTTCAACAGGCGAGATAACCGCTCGGTCACTGGAGAGTTAGCAGAACTGTTCCACACAGTGATTACATCACCCCCGTTGGTCAATGAGCTAAACAATTCCATCAGGGTAGCCTGAAATCGTTCCAGCCGATGCTCTAGTTCCTTAGCACACCAAGCAAGAATGACAGGGCTTCGCTTGAACTCGATCACTCTTACGGGAGTATTCTCAGCATAACGAGAAGGCAGGTCTGGGAAAAAACGTTGACGCAACTGAGCAACCCATTCCTGAAAGACTCTTGCTTCTACCCCATCAACTCCAAGTGAAGGTAGCAGCTTGCTAATGTACTGGGCAAGGGCCCGATTGAAAACAATTGGTAGGATGCCATTGCTGTTGAAGTAGTTTGGCTTTTGCGTCATCAGGTAGGCGAGTCGATGTAAAGCCACTGTTGTTTTGCCCGAACCAGCCCCACCCTGAATAAGAATCACTCCAGCTTCTGGCTGACTAATGATTTCAAACTGCCGTTCATCAATCAGGGCTGTGATTTGAGGTAGGTGCTTATCCAGTCGGTATGGTCCAACTTCATGGACTGGTCGGGTAGCACTACCACTTCCACCACTCAACTCAATCCTTGTCTGTTCCCACTGAAACCACTGACCGTCTTCAAAAAACCACGTTCCTTGTGGGCAACTGACACTGCGGAGAACCCCATCTTCGATACGGACTAGTCTTCTCAGTAAAAGCCGTCCTTCAACTTCACGCCCTCCCAGTTCTTCAATATATTCTTCCTCTTCCTGGTAACGATAGAAAATTTGACTAACCGGAGCCTTCTTCCAATCGACTATGGAGCAGGAGAGATGGCCTGAGAAGAAATTCTGGTTGCCAAGCAGTAGGTCTCGAGTTTTCCCCTGCTCCTGCAAGCGCATGTGGGCAAAATATGGGGAGTGCCAGTGAAAACTTCGATTCCGTGGTGTCCTCTCTTGTTGACGTTGAGCAAGCAGAACCAGTTGCTCAATTTGGGTAGTCAGCGCCGGTAAATCCTCTGGATGCGCTTCACTCAGAGAATCACGCAACTCGAGAATGTCATCATAATAATTGGGGTCAGCTTCATCAGCTTGATCACGCAAGGCTCCCTGTTGAACTTGTTGTAATAAGTCCAACTCTTCACACACTGCGTCCGGGAGAGCAGCAACCGGTGTTCGCATAACAGGTAACGAATAGTAAGGGGTCTAGAGGGACGTGGGTGTGTCTTCAGAATGAGTAGTCTCAGGTGAAGCTTGCTGCAGGAAATATTGCCCGATAAATAGATCCAGCATGGCGATCACCGCTTCATCAAGATGTTGCATGACCCAGAGTATGATTTGTTCCCCTTGTGAAGCCAAGGCAACATCAGTGAAGTGAGACACATATTTTTCAAAACGGGTGGAATCTCGATCTTGTCCGGAAGTAGTAGCTTCATCTACAAACAGATAATCTGCTAAGTCACCAACTCTTTTAGTATGGCCAAAAATGATTTGTCCATAGTGAATATTGAGCGTCGGAAATTGTTTGGCCTGTTGGCAAGCGTCTTCCAAGCTGTTGGGTAATCCATCAGAGAGATGAATCACCACTCGATGCCCTTCTGTTTTCCCAAGCAACTGCTGAGAAAATGAAAAGATGGCATCGTAGGCAGTTGTGCCGCCTGGTGCAATGAAATTCTGAAAATTATTCATTATCCCCTGAGCACCGTCGCTATAGGGTAAAATACTCAACGTAGCGTCAGGCAAATAGGTCGGCAAAGTTCTCAATAACTCTGCACAAACCAGATTGGAGAGCTTAAAGATTTCTTTCTCGAAGGTCGAAGCACTCATGTCCAACAGAATCATCACATGGTGCGGTACACTCTGAATCTCGGGAAGTGTGGTTTCCTGAAATAAAGAAGGAAGCTCTCCCTGGTTTTGCATCTCCAGTACTTTCTTGGCAACATCCGACAGGGTTGCTTCCATTACTTGCTGATCATGAGCAAATAGGCTTTCCTCCATTGGAATTAGTGGGGGATCGAGTAAATCGAACTTGGTTGGAACCTTAAACTCGAACATGTTCTCTTCTGCGTGCTGCCGTAGTTCCTTGTTCAGGCTTGAATTCTTATTCTTGCTTTCAAGAGTTTGTTGACGTTGCTGATTAATAGTTTCCAAAGCGGAACGATATTCTTGTAGAAGTTCCAGGCAAATTTTGTGTTTGAGTACACAGGCAAATTTTTGTTCCCAGTTTTGCTTGGGAAGTGGTTCTCCCTGAAAAAAAGGAATACGACGACCTTGCTGTAAGTGAATCTCAAAGTCTGGGTCCAGTTTGCCAAAGCGAAACCCAAGGTTTGATAGACGCAAAATCTCATGAACACTGAGGAGCACACGCCGTTTGGGAATCACAAAATTGATTCCCATGATGCTGACTTCTTGAAGACATTTTTTCAGAAGTTCGATATTTTCTGGTGAGTCACCCGCATATTCAGTGAGTAGAGAATTTTGTAATTCCTGACTGCGACGAATTGCCGGTGCGAGCTCCACGTTTCGCAGGTGTTCACCAGCCAATTGGCGGGTCTGTGCCCGCAGGTCCGCATGAGGTCGGGGATCAAGTTGAGGTGGTGCTGGAGAAGCGTAAATGGTGCTGTTCTTCAAGAGTTGCTTGCGCTACAAAGAGTGTTTGTTGGGTTGTTTTGATGAGAAATATAGACAGGAAGGGTTGGTCTGCTTTGTGCTTTTGTGGATCTTGTGTGCGTCAATGCCTTAGGCCGGATGCCTTAGCAATTTTTTTTCCGCATGCCAACGGAGTTTGTTCATGGAGACCATACTACTCGGTTTTTGTTTGATTTCCCTGATGATCACAGGATTGATCGTTGTGGTGGAAGTCCTCCGAGAGCGCAAAAGATTTTCAAAGCTTTCTGAAGAAGTAGAACTGCGCCAAGAGTTGCGTTCTCTGTCCAAGGAAAATTTTCAAGTAGTCGAGGAAGAAAGCCAACCTCAGATTAGTCAACGAGTCTTCGATGTTTTGCGACAACAACTGAAGATTTTTGGTTATCGATCTGAAGAGCAACAGATGCTTTTTCTGAACCGTCTGCTAGGGAGCAATCACAAGGTTCTTTCAGACCTGAGTCCACAGGAATTGCGCCAGGTGTTTGCGGAAATTCACCGATACAACGCCTCCCCCATGAACTACGACGCTCTTGCACAAAGCGCCTAGGATTCGAGTTTCCGCCAGTTGCTGCGGTAGTGTTCTGCTCTACTGACATAATGGGCACTTGCCTGACGAATCTGTTCAAGAACCTCGGGCCCATAAGTTTTCTTCACTTTGGCCGGTGAACCGGCTACCAGCGAAAAAGGAGGAATTTCGGTTCCTTCCAGCAATAAACTTCCTGCTCCAACGATACTTCCCTCTCCGATTCGCACACCGTTCATCAGAATAGCTCCCATCCCGATCAGGCAGTCATCTCCAATCGTGCAGCCATGCAAAATGCAGCGATGACCGACTGTGACTCGAGTACCAATCTCTAAAGGAAAGCCTGGATCAACGTGACAGATGGTCGCATCTTGTACGTTTGTTTCTTCACCAATTATGATTAGATCCGAATCTCCCCTCAGCACACTTTGAAACCAAACAGAGCTCTTGGCCGCTAGCCGAACATTGCCAATGATCTGTGCGCTCTCTGCAACATAAGCGCTGGCATGTAATTGTGGATAGCTCTCACCTAGCGTAGATAGAGTCATTTGGATTCCTTGATTCTACGAGCTACTCCCTTTTCTTCCAGTTGTATAAGCATTGCGCTGAGTTCATCAC
>DJYX01000075.1:2780-6973 GCA_002450295.1 Deltaproteobacteria bacterium UBA6967 | reverse complement strand
GCGAACAAATGCAAACGGAGTGGACTTGAATCGTAATCTTCCTACGAAAGATTGGGCTGCGCTGGCCCATAGACAATGGAAGTGGTCGTACAAAAAAAATCCGCGCTACAACCCTGGCAAATCAGCGGGCTCAGAGAAAGAAAATCAATTTCTTGTCAGCTTAATACTCGAATACAAACCAGATAAAATTGTTTCCCTGCATTCTCCATTGGATTTCATAGATCTGGATTACATGGACAAGCGGGAGGGAGATAAAGAATTGCTGGCTGTAAGAAAACGGGCCTGGTTTCAGGCACAGAGTTTTGCAAAGCAGAGTGGAACTTCATTCCGCGACTATCGAACTTTTCCAGGGAGCCTTGGCAGATTTGGGGATGAGTGGAAGATTCCGATCTACACATTGGAATTTCCAGAGAAGCCCGGAAATCAAGCAGCTAAAGAATTCGAACGTTTCAAATCAGCGATGCTGGAACTGTTCAATACCAACCTGAGCACTCAGCCAACAGCACTGAACAACGAACAAGACAAAGATCAGTTGTTGTAAGGCTAGCCGTAGGCAGCTTCTTCCACAAACAATTCTAACTGGCCTTCAACCAAGTCTGTACGCCGGTAGAGTTCGCGGGTTAGCTTGCGAATCAATCGAACATCCTCCCCATCCAGTTTCCCATCTCCAGTGACGTCTTGAAAAACATGGATGTTGTTGGCCAGTCCAGTGTGGTCATTATCAACCGCCAAAGCGACCGCTCTACCATTTGGGTCTACGAAAGAGATCATATCAATCTTTCCGTCCCCATTTGCGTCGATTAAATTGGCATAAACATAAACGCCATGTTTCCCTTCATTCTCTGCTTTACTCATGAAAGATCTTTTCTTAGGTCAAGGTTGGTAAACTCTGGTAAAAACTTTACTTTCTTTGCCCATACCTTAATTTAGCGCAATTGCCATGCTAAAGCTGGCTGATTCAACGTTGAATGTTACAGGATAGTCACTATGAAAGCATCTGATTTATTCGTCAAGGCTCTTGAAGCAGAGGGTGTAGAATATATTTTCGGGATTCCTGGAGAGGAAAACCTAGATTTTCTAGACTCCTTGAGGAACTCCAAAATTCGTTTGATCCTTACGCGGCATGAACAGGCTGCTGGGTTCATGGCAGCCACCTACGGCCGCTTGACTGGAAGAGCTGGCGTATGCCTGGCCACGCTTGGTCCTGGTGCAACCAATTTTGTAACTGCTGCCGCCTATGGCCAATTGGGTGCGCTGCCCATGCTGATGATCACGGGCCAAAAGCCAATCAAGACCAGTAAACAGGGAAAGTTTCAGATTGTCGACGTAGTAGAGATGATGAAGCCTCTGACAAAGTACACTCAGCAGATTGTCGGAGGAGATAATATCCCTTCACGGGTTCACGAGGCTTTCCGTCTAGCAGAAGAAGAACGCCCTGGAGCGACGCACCTTGAGCTCCCAGAAGACATCGCCCGAGATGAGACAGATGCAGATCTTTTACCCAAAAGACACGTACGCAGACCGATTGCTGAGCAGAAATCAATTCACCAAGCCGTGGAAGCGTTGCAGAAGGCTAAACACCCACTTCTATTGATCGGTGCTGGGGCAAACCGTAAGCAAACTGCCAGAATGCTCCGGGATTTTGTCGATGAGTTTCAAATTCCCTTCTTCAGCACACAGATGGGCAAAGGGGTTCTGGATGAACGAGATCCACTCTTTTTGGGGAATGCCGCGCTCTCCGATGGAGACTTCCTGCATCGAGCGATTGCGCATTCTGACCTGATTCTCAATGTGGGACATGATGTGGTTGAGAAGCCACCTTTCTTCATGCACGTTGATGATGGCCGAACGGTCATTCATGTCAACTTCCGGACGGCGGAAGTAGATCCCGTTTACTTCCCTCAAGTCGAGGTAGTGGGAGATATTGCCAATAGCGTCTGGCAGATCAAGCAAGCCTTGACCGCACAGGAGCACTGGGACTTCAGCTACTTCCTACAAATTCGAGAAAAAGTGGAGGCTCATTTGTTGGAAGGTGCTGATGATCCACGTTTCCCGATTTACCCGCAGCGATTGGTTGCCGATATCCGTAAGGTGATGCCAGATGATGGAATTATCGCCTTGGATAACGGAGTCTACAAGATCTGGTTTGCTCGCAACTACAGGGCACACCTGCCCAATACGGTGTTGCTTGATAACGCTTTGGCGACGATGGGAGCGGGTTTGCCATCAGCGTTGGCAGCACAGATTGTCTTTCCTGGAAGAAGAGTGATGGCCATTTGTGGGGATGGAGGATTCCTCATGAACTCTGCTGAGATGGAAACAGCAGTTCGCTTGAAGCTTAACCTGATTGTTCTAATTCTGAGGGATAATGCTTACGGGATGATCAAGTGGAAGCAGTCGAACATGGGCTTCCCAAATTGGGGCCTGGACTTCGGCAATCCGGATTTCGTGAAGTACGCTGAGAGTTATGGGGCTCATGGTCACAGAGTGGCCAGTGCCGAGGGCTTGGCCCCACTATTGGAGAAATGCTATCAGGCAGGGGGAGTGCATCTGGTGGAAGCACCAATGGACTACAGCGAAAACGACCAAATCCTCAACCACGAAATCAAGGAACTCAGCGCCAAGCTCTGATCCCTTTCAGGCTCAATCTTGATCCTTTGAATCGACCGTACAGGTCGTGTCAATTCCTCCGCGAGTGGCGTAGGTCGTTCTGATCTGCAGCCACTCCGGATCTAGCAACTTCCAAAGATCCTCAAAGATTTTAGCAGTCACTGCTTCCTGAAAGATCCCAACGTTGCGAAAGCTGATGAAGTAGTATTTCAGCGATTTCAGCTCAACGAGTTTTGTTTTAGGGATGTATTCCACCCACACAATGCCCGTGTCCGGTAGGCCAGAAAAAGGGCAGACAGCTGCAAATTCCTTCAGTTCATAGCAGACGCGCTGTCGGGGGCCCTCGTAGCGAAAGGTCTCCAACCAATCCTGACGAATTTTTGACTCATCATCCATTTGCAAGACAAGCCCTTCGGCGTAATTCGTGTTGAGCACATCAGCCATTCCATCCCTTGGGAAAGGGATTCACAGTGATTTGGGCCTTCTCACGTAACTCAGCAATATAATCTTCAACCGCCTGTTGTCGAACTTGCTGAAAGGCTTGTTCTTCGAACTGCTTACGCTGTGATTCGTTCAGGGCGTTGCATTTCAACGCATCGGGTAGCACCTCTGATTGAACCATCAGCAGATGGGTTCCAAATTCAGTCTCCAGTGGATCACTCAATCGCCCAACTTCCAGCTGGAATGCCACCTTTTCAATCGCAGGCAATAATTCACCCTTACGGAACTGACCCAGCCTTCCGCCGTTTCTCTCAGCAGCAGGGTCGTCAGATAGAGCCTTGGCCATCTCTTCGAAGGCCATCCCTTTTTTAAACTGTTCCTGGATGATCTTAATTCTTTCTGGGATTTCCTCACCTCGGAGCAGAATCTGGGCAAGCTCAATCTGCCGCAATTCTACCGTTTGCAGCTTGCAAAGCTTGGTAATCTCCTCTTCACCAACCCGCACCTTGGTGTCCACCTCCCGGGCAAGTAATCGTTGGCGTCGGAAATCATCTGCAATCTGGTCTTGTAAAATCTTGTCGTTGACGGTCCTCAGTTGAGGGTTTTGTTCCCGCAACAGGCCGATCCGTTCCTGAACCTCATCGGCAGAGGCATCAATCTTTAGGGTTTTTGCCCGTGAACGCAGCAGCAACTCTGCGATCAGTCGTTGCTCCACACGCTTGGAAATCTCTGCTTCGTCTAGTGTTTGGCCTTCCTGCAGGACTTGCTGGCGCAAGGCATTTCTGGCTTCTTCAGCCTCACTGAAGGTAAACACCTGCTGGTTGACGATCAGGTAGATTCCATCAACGATCAAAGGAGCTGCGCTGAGGGAGGAAAATCCAAGCATGCAGCAGCTAAAAAGTCCAAAAAGTTTTTTCATGGTCAGTTGCGATAGTTCAGGTTGATCGAGCCATATAGTTTGGGTCGGTAGTCTTCCGCCAGTTGTTTCAGACGACGCCAAGGCAGCCTGGAGAGTTCTTTCAGTTTTTTGATGTTCCGACGCTGGAAAAGCCGATCAGCCAAGTAGAATTCAGTTGTCATTGGATACTTGATCTTCTGGCTACCATAGCCCACTTCTTCAAAGTTCTTGAAGCGGATGCGTA
>DJYX01000075.1:533-2387 GCA_002450295.1 Deltaproteobacteria bacterium UBA6967 | reverse complement strand
GTATTCATCAACAGGTGGGGCCCATGCTCGGGATGCCCAAAGCGATGATAGACGTTTCCATCTGGAGCGAGGTACATCGTGTGAGTATTGGTAGGAATCTCCAACTCCTTGAGCGCTGCCCGGAAATGCTCTAGATCATGGCTGAAGAAGAAAATGTAGTAGGGCCTCAGGTCCATCCACTCGAAGCGTCGATTTTTCGCAATGTGTTCGTTGATCCGGGTTCCTTCAACTTCGTAAAAGTAGTGGAGCATCACCCCTTCTAAGTTCATAGTCTCCACAGTCAGGTATTCGTCGTTCTTCCAGTGTACCAACTGTTTGTATGCTAGATGAGGAATCTCTAGTGGTGTCCCATCCTCCAATTGCCGAAAGGGGTCAAACACCTGAACCTCTGCCTCGTAACTGGCGCGCTCCCACTTGATCTTGTCCTGGAACTGGTCCACGACATCAATCCAGTCTGGTTGGTAAGCCAACAACGCTGGGACAGAGAGGATGTGAAAGCAGGCAAAAAGCAGGAAAAAATGATGGAGTTTCACGTTCAGCTGAAGCGGGAAGAGAAGAATTTTCAGTAGCTTGGGAATTTAACAATTTATGCTAGGATGACTTTCATCGCAAGCACAAACCGGCCCAATTTTTTGAAGGATATCTAGATGCGCATTCGTTCTGCCATTGCCAACATGGGAACCTACAAGCCTCCGTTGGAAGGCCGTAATCCCAAAGAATACCTGTTGATGGACTTCAATGAATCCCCAGAGCCTCCTCCTCTCTCGGTGCGCAAGGCTCTTCAGCAGTACTTGGTGGAAGGGCATCTTCAGGTATATCCACACTATGGAAAATTCACGGAGCAGCTTGGAAAATACGTGAGCGTGCCCCCTGAACAATTACTCTTGACCAATGGCTCTGATCAGGGAATTGACGTGGTCTTGCGCTGCTTGTTAGATCCCGGAACCAACCTGGTGATGGCAATGCCCGGGTTCACGATGTTCAAGCAGACGGTGGGAACAATTGGGGCAGACTTCATTGAGGTGCCTTATCCGGCAGATTTTGAGTTTCCCTTTGAGGGCATTCGGCAGGCTGTCAACCCGCAGACCCGAATCATCGTGGTAATCAATCCGAACAATCCAACAGGAACCTCGGCCCCATTGGAACAGGTAGAGTCCTTGCTAAAGGAATTTCCTGACTGCGCGGTATTAGTTGACGAGGCCTACTACGAGTTCACAGGCCAGACCTGCCTACATCTTTTGAACCAGTATCCCAACTTGGTTGTGTTACGCACTTTCTCCAAGGCTTTTGCCATTCCGGCTTTAAGACTGGGATATGTGATCGCTCGAGAAGAGTTTATCAACGAATTGTTGAAAATACGTGGACCCTATGACGTTAACATGGCTGCGCTTGTGGCAGCTAGGGCTTTATTGCAGGATTCTCAATCTTGGCAGGAGTTAGTGAGTCATCTGATGGGAGAGTCCAAACCTGCCCTAGAGCAGTTTTTAAAGGAACACGGGGTGAGATTTTACCCGGGTGAAGCAAATTTTCTGTTGGTGGAACCAAAAGGCGGTGCTACTGCAGCGGTCAGCTATCTGAAGGAAAAGGGAATCTTGGTGAGGCCCATGCGGCCCCCACTAGAAAACTACTTTCGGATGAGCCTGAGGAAAATGGAGGATATGAAACTTTTTTTCAAGGTGTTTGGCGACTATTTTTCCCCAATTTGAGCAGACTGATCAAATGACAAACTAACTAGCTTTTAAAGTCTCACAACTCCATTCTTTGCGGGTTCAAGGCAACCGAATATTATTTAGATATAGAACGTTGCTTGCGGTGGTAGAATTTACCGTGGAGCCATTGCCAATCTGACCACTG
>DJYX01000075.1:0-176 GCA_002450295.1 Deltaproteobacteria bacterium UBA6967 | reverse complement strand
GAGCCATTGTCCAAAGCAGCACATGTATGTTTTTGACCAGCACTTATGAATTTGACGTTGGTAGGGCCCCCAACTATGACAGGCACAGAGGAGCTACCAGTAGTAGTTGTTCCATCGCCAAGTCGACCATTACCCTTATCTCCCCAACACATAGCGGAGCCATTGTCCAAAGCAGC
>DJYX01000185.1 GCA_002450295.1 Deltaproteobacteria bacterium UBA6967 | reverse complement strand
ACGTCTTCACATTCTGTGACTTGGTCTGCCCACACGGTTGACGGCAATTATTCTGTTGCAGCTGCCCGAATTGGCTAGCTGCTCTAGATTACTATTCTTTAAACTTCTGAGAAGCCTATCGCACTTTTTAGGTTACAAGAATAAATCAAAAAAACATTATTTTCAGCTTTTTGATTCTGACACAGCACTAAGGCAAATACCGTAGATTCTAATCTTAGAAAATCAGGGTGCCTGAATACCACTTTTAACTAAAAGTCAATGAAGATTAAAATTTATTTTCTATCCAGTTTTGTCGCATTAGCTACTTTGGTAAATTGCACTTTATTTGAAGAAGATACTACAACCGCGGACACAGCGGACACACCTAGAAATAGACCGAATTATGAAACAAACGAGTATTCAAAAAATGATCATACTTTACTTCTACAAGCCACGTTTGGACCAGATAAAGAACAAATAGAGATCATTACAAGAAGAGAAATTTTAAGCTGGATTGAATATCAACTTAACATGGGCTCGGCGTACGATAGTACTTCAGACAATTGGCCAACTCATCTGGAGCGGACCATCGAAATTGCTCAGCAAGCTGAACCAAGTGTGGGTTGGTATGATGCAGATGACGATGGTACAGCATACTTCAACGAGGCCAACGGAGATATCCAAGTCACGCTCTACCAGATGGCTGCTTGGTGGGACAATGTACTTGGGAACCCAAAATATCCAGCCTTGGGACAGGATCAACTCCGTCAGCGAGTGGCGTATGCGCTAAGTCAGTTGCTTGTGACTTCCAACAGTGCTTTCCCTTTAAATCGGCGTGGTGAAGGATTGGCATACTACTACGACCTGCTCGCCAAGCATGCTTTCGGAAACTATCGAGACCTGCTCAGCGATGTGGCCCGAAGTCCCACAATGGGGGCTTACCTTTCTCACCAGGGGAATCGCAAAGCGAGCCAATCCGAAGGGATCCGTCCAGATGAAAACTTTGCTCGTGAGGTAATGCAACTCTTCACCATCGGACTGTATGAATTGAATCTTGATGGTTCTCCCAATCGCGATGGGAATCCCAACACCTATCCGGATAGTGGCAGTAATCTCTTACCCACCTACACTCAACAAGATATCGAGGAACTGGCTAAGGTCTTTACAGGCTGGGATCTTGTTGGAAACAAAGAATATGGGCGTTTGGTCAACACAGACGGGGACTTCACACAGGCGATGGAGTTCTCCCCAGAATTTCACGAAGACGAAGCAGACGACTACTACACAAATAAAGATGGGAAGGTCACAATTTTTGGAAAGACCATTGCGCTCAACGCAACGGACCGACTTGGCAACGCAAGTGGCCTCGATGCAGCTCTCGATGTGTTATTTGCTCACGACAACATCGCTCCCTATGTGAGCAAGCATCTGATCAAGAGCTTCGTTACTTCAAATCCTTCCTCTGAATACATCGCTGACGTCGCCACTGTCTTTAACGATGATGGGAACGGGACAAAGGGGAATTTGAAAGCCGTTGTCCGAGCGATACTTACTCACCAGCAAGCCAGAGATACTGACGCCAAGAACGATCCAGCTTTTGGCAAAATCAAAGAACCCCTGCTGATGGCAACACACCTTCTCAGAGCTACTGACACCGAACCTCTGGACGGATGGACCAGTCACGGAGGTGTATCCATGAACGATGTGTACTGGCTACCGAAACCAGAAAAATTTTTCGGGTATGGACCAATGCGTTCTCCATCCGTTTTCAATTTTTTCAGTCCTGACTTTGTTCCCAGTGACAACACCTTTTCCACTAGCAACTGGGTTGCTCCCGAACTACAGGTACAGACTGATCAAACACTTGCCAACATGAACAATTTTACCAAAAATGTACTGCACTCCTACGAGCAAAACCGAATTGAGATGTCTTCGACGCTTACTGCCTTTGGAAACAGTAAGACTCGCACCAATTATCCCTTACTTCTATTGAATTTCGATAAGGAATTGGAATTGATGCGAAAGGCCATCTATGGAAGTAGCGGTAATTTTTCTGAACAGACAGGGCTGAATCTCAAAGAAAAATTAGCAAACTGGAGTGACGACAAGAAACAAACGGCCATCAAAGCTCTGCTGGATCACTTGGAGGGGGTGTTACTTGGAGAATCAATGACCAATGAAATGCGAGAGGCCTTCGAAGCTTTCCTAGGGGACTATACCTTTGGTGGTAGTGAAAAAGAAATCGTACTGAACATGATCAAGGACTCCTATCGCTTCCTAGTGACTTCTGCCCATTTCATGGTCCAAAACTGAGGAGAGCTAGATGACAAGAACAATCCGCAGAAGACAACTTCTCAAAGCAACACTTGGGCTGGGTGGGTTGGCCTGTGCTAGTCCATTCGGTTGGTCAATGGCTCCTAAGGTAATGGCATCGACTCCGAGTTTTACAGACTACAAGGCAATGGTTTGTGTGTTCTTGTACGGAGGAAATGACAGTTTCAACATGCTGATTCCTGCAGACAACACATCATTCGGAGATTACCGGTCGATTCGGGGGAACCTGGCTGTGGATAACACGAAAACCATCCCAATTCCTGATTTGACCAGTACTCTAACAAATCCCTATGCAACTGACAGTAACGACAGTGCTTATCGTCAGGATGGGATTTACCGGCCAAAAGGACTCGATCTCGGGGTCAACCCGGTGATGCCTGAATTGGCTAGATTGATTGCTAACAACAAGGCCTCGGTTGTCGCAAACATAGGTCCCTTGGTAAAACCCGTTAGCAAAGCCGACATCAGTGGCTTCACCACTTCGCAGGCGCAGCAGAATCTTCCGTTGTTTCTCTTCTCACACAACCACCAACAGAGAATTCTTCAAACAGGGAAAGCTAATAGCTTGGATGATACTGGTTGGGCTGGCAGAATTGCTGATCAATGGCAGGGCATCAACAGTCCAGTCGGGTTGAACATCTCTTACTTCGGCAATGACCGAATGTTGATTGGTGAGACCACATCACCCTTGGTTCTCAACCCAGGGCAGCCCACCCGCTTCAGCGAAATGCAGAATGACAGCTTGAACAGCAATCTTCACCGTAAAGCGCTGTTTCAGGCTCTTGCCGGCTCAACGAATGAGAAAAACTTTGCTACTTATCGAACCGACAATCCTTGGCAAAAGCTTTATGGGAATATTCTGCAAAAATCTCATACAACGATCGATGAGCTCTATCAAAAATGGCAAAGTGTGAGCGCTGAAAATTTCTTCAGCACTGTCGATCCCTATAACCAGAGTTTGTTCTATCCCTATGCGGACTCATCAGACACAAGCTTCCTTGGTCTGGAAGACTCCCTCTCTGGCAAGCTGATTCCACAGTTGGATGCCGTTGCACGAATGATTCATCTGGGGAAAACAGACTACGGTTTCAAACGACAAATTTTCTTTGTCCTACACGGAGGATTTGACACTCATGGAAGTCAAACAGATGTTCATCCTGTGCTCTTGAGGGAGCTCAGCCTTGGACTGTGGAAATTTCAGAAAGCTCTTGAGGAACTGGGATTGGAAAACAATGTGACGACTTTCACGATGTCTGACTTTGGACGTACCATGAGCAACAATGGAGATGGAACTGATCACGCTTGGGGAGGACACCACATCGTGATGGGTGGAGATGGCAACAATAATTCTGGAAATCTCAATGGCGGTCAATTATTTGGAACTGTGCCGAATGTTACGCTAGGAGGGAATGATGATTATTCCGACAAAGGTCGTATCATCCCAACTACTTCCCAAGATCAACTCAACGCCACCATCTGTGAGTGGTTTGGAGTCCCCACAACAAGCATAGAAACTACACTTTTTCCAAATCTCACTAATTTCTCTACGAAATACTTAAACTTATTTGCCTCCTGAATTCTCACACTTGCTACGATCAAAATGTAGGTGACCGATAACTGGATCAATCAGCATAATTCCCCCTTGGCAGGTCCAGTTTTCCAACCAATCGTTCTCTAGAACACCTCACAGGGCACCCTACTCGTTGCAGATTCCCAGAAATCCTTGCGTTCCCATCCGATTTAAGCCTAAAATCATAATATAAATTAATACCTTCAACTCCTTGATTCAGGTGCCTTCTCTATGAACTGGAAGAACGAAAACATTCTGATCATTCTCAGTATTCTGATCCTGGCGATTTTCATGGTGAACACCTTTGGCGGTGATTCACGACGTGAGCAGAACATGAATGAGATGATCTATTCTGATTTCATTGCTCGAGCCAATATGGGTGATATCGCTAGCGCTCAATTCATTGGAGATACTGTGGTGGAGGGTTTCACCAACGATGGCATGGCCTATCGCACCTTTGTTCCTCCCAATGATGTTGGCTTGACCGAGCTGCTGCGTGAGAAAGATGTTCAACTGAATTACCTGCCAGAGCCGGAAACTCCTTGGTATCTCAACGTCCTCATTCACTGGGGGCCTTTCATCCTGATCTTTGCGATCTGGATCTTCCTGATGCGCCGAATGCAAGGAGGTGCTGGAAAGCTTTTCTCTCTGGGGCGTAGTCGAGCACAGCGAATCGAGCCCGATCAACACCAAGTGACTTTTCAAGATGTTGCGGGGGCTGATGAAGCAAAGGAAGAATTGAAAGAGACCATCGACTTCCTCAAAGATCCCGCCAAGTTTCGTCGCTTAGGTGGACGGATACCCAAAGGCGTACTGATGTCAGGACCTCCAGGAACTGGTAAAACCCTGCTAGCAAAAGCAGTAGCAGGTGAAGCAGGAGCGCCATTTTACAGCATCAGTGGATCAGACTTTGTAGAAATGTTTGTCGGTGTTGGGGCAAGTAGAGTCCGTGATTTGTTTGAAGAAGGTCGCCGCAATGCACCCTGTATCCTCTTCATCGACGAGATTGATGCTGTCGGGCGAAGTCGTGGAGCTGGAATGGGAAGCGGTAATGATGAACGAGAACAGACTCTGAACCAACTCCTCGTTGAGATGGATGGCTTTGATGCGACTGAAGGGATCATCGTAATTGCCTCTACCAATCGGCCTGATGTCTTAGATCCTGCCCTAATGAGACCAGGAAGATTCGACCGACAGGTCTATGTATCTCTACCTGACGTTCGTGGTCGGGAAGCAATCCTTGGGGTACATGCAGCGAAAGTCCGGATGGCGCCAGATGTGGAACTCCGCATTATTGCCCGAGGGACACCAGGTTTTTCTGGCGCTGATCTGCGGAATCTGATTAATGAAGCCGCTCTCTTCGCTGCACGCTCCAACCGAAAAGAAATTACCTTGGCTGAATTAGAATGGGCCCGAGACAAAGTAATGATGGGTCCTGAGCGTAAGAGTATGGTCATGTCGGAAGATGAGCGCAAAACCACAGCCTATCATGAAGCAGGGCACGCTCTAGTATCTGCCCTCTTGCCTAATGCAGATCCAATCCACAAGGTGACGATCATTCCACGTGGACGGGCTTTGGGAGTTACAGCCTACCTTCCAGAGAATGATAATCGTTCCTACGACGTCGAATATCTGAGCAACCGGATCACGATCGCAATGGGTGGACGGGCAGCTGAGGAAGTGATTTTTGACCAATTGACGACAGGAGCCAGCAACGATATTCAGCAAGCTACGGAGACTGTTCGCAACATGATCTGCCGGTGGGGCATGAACAACAAATTTGGACCTATCGTGCTGGGAAGTGATGATCAGCAAAGTGTTATGGGCCAAGCTCTGGGTAAAGAGAGGGAGTACAGCGAAGACACAGCGGAGCAGATCGACACAGAAATGAGAGACATGGTGAAGTCCCATTACGAGCAAGCTTGCCAGCTACTCAGAGACAACCTCGATACATTGCATCAGATTGCCCATACTCTTCTGGAGGAAGAAACCATTGAGGGAAGCCGCATCATGGAGATGTTAGGCAAGCCTCAACTTCCAAAAGTCGAGATTTCCTTGAACTAAAACGATATGAAATCGAATTGGTGGCAGCACTTATGCTTCCTGAGCCTGGCGCTGCTTCCCAAAAAAAGCTTTAGCCGATTTTGTGGCTGGATTGCTGATCAACGCTGGCCTTCCTACCTGCTGCACCAAATCCTGATCCGCTCCTTCGTTCGCTACTTCAATGTTGATCTCAGCGAGTGTCCTCAGAAGTTAGAAGACTTCCAGACTTTCAACGAGTTCTTCACACGACCGCTCAAGCCGGAAGCACGCCCAATCTCAACAGACAAAAACGCTCTGATCTGTCC
>DJYX01000064.1 GCA_002450295.1 Deltaproteobacteria bacterium UBA6967 | reverse complement strand
CATTCGTTGCAGACAGGTGATGACAGTCCCAAAACAGCCTAGGGCGAAGCTAGCCAGGAGAAATTGATAGATGGGCCAGCCAAGTTCCAAGTGCCAAAGGGCTCTTCCACTCTCAGGAACGCACAAGGCCAGTACAGCAATCATCAGCACAACACCTTCCAGTGAGCCGATTTTTCCGAAATATAGTTCCCGGCGAACTCGCTGCTCTACGTAGGTTGCTGCAAAAGCGACAAAATTCAGCCAAGTCAACACGAGAAACAGTCCATCCAACGGCAGATGCAGACACTTGAATCCCAGATAAACAACAATCGCTCCGTTGAAGACATCACTGAAGTGATCCAGCCACTCTCCCAAAGGAGAGCTTGTTTGGGTTAACTTGGCTTGCAGACCATCAAAATGGTCAAAGATCACATAAGCTGTAATCACCAGAACAGCAGCGCCAATCTCTGCAGGAGACGGCAACTTCAAGGTCGTGAAGTGGAGGAAAATACCCCACATCATCACGATAGAGACCAAAGTGAGGTAATTAGCAGGGACTCCATAAGGAATCCAACGGTGCAAGGGAATGAAAACATGCTTCTTGAGGATGGGCAGCAGCACTGACTCATCCACACAATTGTAACGATATTGCTCACTCATTGGTTCACGATGTTTCTACAAGATCTGAAAAAAGCAAAACCAGTCCTACAGGAAGTATTGGGGCATTACCTGATCTTTCTAGCACTCTTTTTCTGCTTCCGCCTCGGAGTGTTGCTTCAATACGGAGAGCTATTTACGGAGCTGAGTTGGGGACAGCTTGCGCTCAGTCTTTCGGAAGGAACCCGCTTCGATCTGGCATCCACTTCAATCCTGCTGCTAGTTCCCATGCTGGTGCTGACCTTTCCACTGCGTTTCACTGGATCATCCATCTACCGCAAGCTGATCCAGGCAATCGTCTACTTGCAAATGTTGGGTCTGATCATCTTCTTGAGCGCAGACTTCGTCTACTTCAGCCACGTCAAACGCCACATCACCAACGAGCTACTCTTCTTAGCCAATGATACTGAATACCTGCTGCTGGAAGCCAGGGCACAATGGCCCGCGATCTTGGGGGTGTTGATTGCTGCCGTTCTCTGCTTCCCTTTATTTCTCAAGTGGCATCGTCAACACAACTTGGCAGGCGTTCGCTCCTGGAGTGGCTACCTGTTGAGTTTCCTGATCATGGCTGTGCTGGCTCGTGGTGGAATACAAATGAAACCGATTGCCGTGATCGATGCCTACCGTCATGGCAACGGCAGCATGGGCAATCTGATCCTCAACGGAATGTTTTCAGCCTCTCACTACAGCATCTCCGGACACTTCATCGAGCGGAAAATCACGAATGAAAAGGAATATCTAAGTACCCTTGGCATTTTAGAACCACAAGATCCAACCTATCCACTAGAACAAAAACCAGTCCGAAGCGGCAGTACCAACCCAGAGTTGAACCTAGTGATCGTCATGGTTGAAAGCCTCTCCGCTAAGTACATTGATGGACTATCCGGCGGAGGCTACGGAATCACTCCGGAGCTCGACAAACTCATCACCGAGAGTCGAGTCTTCACCAACTTCTTTGCCAATGGTCAACGTAGTGTGGATGGGGTGCAGTCCATCCTCACCGGGGTGCCACCGCTACCGGGCATTCCAGACATGACTGCGTTGACAGCCAACTACCCTCGGCTCGGCAACATGGCAAGAGCCAACGATATTCGAACCGTCTTCGTTAGCTCCACGAATAGGGAGTCCTTTTCACTGGATCTGATCGCCAAATCTGCAGGCTTCAACGAGTACTTTGGGCGAGAGGACTACCCTCTGCTGCTGTCCTATCCAGCAGAAGAAGCCCAGCGACCCTTGGGCTGGGATTATGAAGCGATGATGTATCTACTGCAGCAGCTGCAAGATCCAGAGGGCCGCTTCTTCGGTTACATCAATGCCAGTTCGGACCACACCCCCTTTGCCAAGCTGCAGGAACCCTTTACAGGTTACGAACACGGCACAGATACCGAGGGTGGTTACTTGAACATGCTGCACTACACTGATTGGGCGATTGGCAAGTTCATCGAGGAATTCAAACAGCATCCACAATTTGAGGATACCGTCTTCATCATCACGGCGGATCATGCGAT
Source organism: Deltaproteobacteria bacterium UBA6967 (assembly GCA_002450295.1). Taxonomy (GTDB): domain Bacteria; phylum SAR324; class SAR324; order SAR324; family NAC60-12; genus JCVI-SCAAA005. The sequence goes on along the minus strand of DJYX01000064.1, from coordinate 4,290 downwards.
GGCTCACTTTCAATCGAACGAGCCCTACGAGCGCTTTCGGATTCCACTATTGATCTATTCCCCCAAGCACGTGGAACCGGGGATTTCTGAAAACTATGGCTCACAGATCGATCTGCTGACCACAATTGTCGATTTGCTTGAATTGGAGGGGACCTACAGCAGCATCGGCAGCAACCTGCTGGAAGAGAAACCACAGTTTGCGGTCGTCAAGGAGGGGGCTCTGATCAACATCTTCAGCCCACTTGGTTTTCTGCAACACTCGCTGGGCCGAATGGTCCATTATCAATCGGCTGCAAACCAACCATCTGAGCAGGATCGCCAGCAACTGGAGGAGCAGGTTCTGGCATTTGATCACCTGACCTATCTATTGCTCACGGCGAACCGCTGGCAGCGTCTATGAGTAAGCTAGCTCTGCGCTGATTTCTGTATTCTCTCTGGCTTGGATTCTGGGGTAAACCTCATTGAGCACTCTTCGATAGTGCGACTCCATATCAATTTCCGCCCAGACCAGGTCTGGAATCTTCAGATAGGAGATCTCACGTTCTGCGCTAAGGTCAGAGATGTTCTCTTCGTAGTGGTGCTGCAATGTACGCGGTTTGTTCGCTGCGTGATAATCACACATGGCCGCAAGCTGATCAGCGGAGAGCCAGCTGATTCCTACCAATTCTCCACGCAGAGCAAACTCTGAAGACGGTTGCTTGTTGATGTAACGAATTCTTCCCAACTCTAGCGACTCTCCCTTGCCACTCCTGGGCTCTCCATAGATCCACACTTCATCCTTCGAATTTGTCTGGCCTGAGGTCAGCACCGTATCCGGCTGCCCTGCTTCCAACAACAACTCCAGAGCTCGGCGCTCGTAGATCAAATCGGATTCCAACAACAGAAAATCCTCTTGGACTTGGTCCTTCATCGTTGCTAGGGACTCCATGCTGCCCGACGAAGCGTACTGTTGATTATGCACGAAATCGAGGTGCTTTCCTCTCAACTGTTCTCGTAGTCGACTTTCCAACATCTGATGCTGAAAACCAGTGACCACGAAGAACTTGGTAATTCCATAGGAACTCAGCAACTGAATGGATCGCTCCAGTAATCCAGATCCTTGAATTTCCAGGAGTCCTTTGGGAACTTCGCCGATCACGCTACGCAGGCGCAGACCAAGTCCAGCTGCCAGGATGACCGCAGTTTTCGGTTGGTAAATGCTAGGCATAAGGTACAGAGTGAGGTGAAAAGGGGCTTGGGCGTTTGAGGAAAAGCTTCATCAATGACTGGAATTGTCTAAAGAGCTAGCATGTGCACTGTGAGTGCCGTGCAACTAACCAAATCCTAACAGAAATTTTAAATTTTTGGGGGAAGAAAGCTCAAATAACAAGAAAGAAAAACTGGTTAGACTCGGCTAGGTAAGCCTACAGATCGCAGTTGGACGTTTTAAGCTCCCCATAAATCCAAACTTGCCAGCACCACCATCCGCATGGCCAGCAGCGTCAACACCCATTTGAGAACCACGCGAAATCGTTGATCACTGATCTTGGAGAGGACACGCTGTCCGAGGATATTGCCCGCCACAGCACCCATCAAGAGGGCCAGAATGATCTGCCAACAGGCCAACAGTTCAAAACCAATCAGACCAAAGGCCAAGGTCTTGAACCCATGTTGGAAGCTCATTGCTGCGCCATGGCTGCCCACTACCGATTGTTTGGACCAATGCTCATTGGGAACCACCGACATGACCAGTGGACCTGTGGCCCCAAAGAGCATGGACAAGGCGGAAGTGATAGCCCCTGAAAATGCTGGATGCCAACGAAACAGTTTCAGCCACTGGGTGCGCCACGTAGCGATGAGAATGAACGCTCCTAGGAACAGACCGGCGAATCTTCCACCCAGCAGCGACACCAATGGCAACACCAAGAGCGAACCTGCCGCAGAGCCTAGGAAAAAACCTCTGAGATAGTCCCATTCGAGATAGGCACGATGGACATAGGCCCGCCCGATATTGGAGAAAACTGGCCCACTCCATGGATCGGGATCAGCGCTACAGTTGGTAGGATTTGACCGAGCAAGGCAAGCAGCAAGACACCGCCGCCTAAACCCAAAGAGGCGGTGATCAGTGAGGTGATGGCCGAGGCCACTCCCACAAAGATCACGTCAAACATCAGAAATGGTAACGTCGTAGGCTACAATCCTCATAAATTATAGCTACACAGATGGGGAGCAAAAAATGGATTCTTATCCTCGTTGATCTAAGTTTTCCATTAGTGCTTGCATTCTTTCGACAACAGCAGCCTCCTTAAAAGACTCTTCGACACAACCATCATTGCTGAGCCAATCTAAGCCATAATTTCTGTAATATTCAATTCGGGGCTTCAGTTCTCTATTATCGTCGAAAGCTCCAATTGGCAAAAACATAAAACCATCAAAAGCATCAGCATAAGCATGTGTACGAGTTCCACATTCTGGACAGAAATGTAAATGCATTGGCATTCCACTTCCACCCATAAAGTCATAGCTTTTGGATTCGCCTGTTACTTCAATATCACTTGAACCATAAATAGTATAGATTCCCACCGCGCCCATTAGCCTTCTGCAACGCCCACAATTGCACTGGGAAACCAGCATTGGATCATATTCTGTTGTGAATCGAATTTGCCCACAATGACATCCACCTTGATGTTTGATCATAAAAATCCTTGTTTATAGCCTAAACCGCTGAAACAGCGTTTTCAGACTCTGTAGTTTTTTGCCCCAGGAAACAAGCCAGCAAAATCTGGGTTGTTTGTTTCAGAAGGGTCAGGCAGTTCAGCATCAAGGTCATATTGAACCACAGGTTGTGACATGATAGTACGACATCGTTTTGCTGCTTCAACACCTGAAAAATCTCCACTTGGGAGCTCACCATTGGTATCAGTAAAACCATAATCTACAGCTAATTCTGCAGTGTGAATGACTTTGCCATTTAGTTTAGCTAAATCTTCTTTCGAAGCTTTGTTAAGGAGGGCTGCAACAGCTCTCCCCGAAAAGATAGCTGTTTCACCACCTGGAAATGCCGTCACCTCGGTTACTGCAGCTCCAGGATACAAGGTGATAGTCTGAACACCATGAGGTTTCAGTTCAGCTGCCATATCAGTTGTGAGCCTATCCAATGCAGCCTTGCCTACTCCATATCCTATATCAAATAGATACTGAACACCTCCAAAACTAGATACCTGGACCATTAAGCCAGATCTCTTGTTCACCATCAACGGCGCTACCAAAGAGCTCATAACATATGAACTACGAAGCCCAGTCTTTATGGATGCATCAAAAACAGAGATGGGACGTTCCCAAAAAGGCTTACCACAGTGCGGAGCTATAGCGATAAGGCCGGCATAAGCGCTATTCACCAATAAATCGATTTGATTTTCTTTTCCTGCGACCTCCTTCACAAAAGTTTGAGTAGCCTGATCATCATTTTGATCTAGCGCATAGGGAATCACACTACCATTACCACTAGTCTGGGAGACCTCATCCGCAAGAGCTTCAAGTGCTTCTTTATCTCGAGCAGTTGCATAAACCCTACATCCTTCTTCTTTTGCTAAAACGAGTGCTATTCCCCGCCCCATACCTCTTGAAGCACCAGTAACGATACAGATTTTTTTGTCCATTATTTTCTAATTTGCTTTATGGTTTTTTCGTAATTAACAATAGGGTACTTTTCTTTAATCAAAGTACCCTTTTTATTTCTTTAATTTCGCTGATCTAAGTTTTCCATCAAAGCCTCAATCCTTTCTGCCAGTGCCATTCCTTCAAAAGATGCCTGAATACAGCCGTTATCTCTGATCCAATTTAATTTCAATTCTGTGAATACTTCTATTTTTGGCTCAAACGGAGTTGGATCATCATAAGCACCTATAGGAATCATTCTTACACCTTCTATAGCTTCTGCTTCTCCATAAATACGCGTTCCACATTCTGGGCAAAAATAGTAATGAAAGGGCATACCACTTCCACCTTGAGTAACATATTCTTTTAGATCTCCAGTCACCTCTACTTCAGGTGCACCGAAAAACGTACCGACGTTTACAGTGCTCATGAGTCTTCTACATCTTTTACAATTACACTGATAAACGAGTAATGGATCGTACTCAGTAGTGAATCGAACTTTCCCACAATGGCAACCACCTTGATGCTTGATCATTCTTTGTCTCTAACACTAGTTAATGAATTAGGTCCATAGCTTAAAGATTCTTTCAAAAACTATAGACTGTGATTTCACTACTAACCTCATCAACAAAAGATCTTAGTAGTGAGTGGAAC
>DJYX01000033.1 GCA_002450295.1 Deltaproteobacteria bacterium UBA6967 | reverse complement strand
CGAATTTTGACGCTCATATAGATGACTTTTTGGAGGGTTAATATCAGTCTAAACAGCGGATGTCAGGCACTTCTCTGTAGCGCTCAGCGTAATCCAAACCGTAACCGACAACAAAGCGGTTGGGAATTTCAAAACCAATGTACTTGGGTTCAGTCTGAATATCCCTAGGAATCTGCTTAGATAATAACGTACAAACTTCTAAGGAAGCCAAATTTTCTGACCGTAGGTGCTCTAGAATTTTGTGCAGAGTCAACCCACTGTCGAGGATGTCTTCAACAACTAAAACATTTGCATGCCGTAGATCTGGCAGTTCAGAAAGTTGTAATTGCCCTGAACTGACCTTCGCATCCTTGTAGCTTGAGGCTCGGATGAATTCGATACGACACGGAATCGAAAGTTGTCTTGCCAGATCTGCACAGAAAAGAAACGAACCTTTGAGTACGACAAGCAAGACCAAAGGTTGATTCTTATAGTCCTCGCTAATTTTACGCCCTAATTCTTCCACACGTTTTCGGATTCGGTCTGAATCAATCAGAACTGGCAGAGTGTTAGAAGGAGGAAATTCTGTTTCACTCATTAGTTCTTAACCTCTACACGTTGCTGCAAGCGAATGTAGTCTTCAAGGATGGCCATGCTTTCAAAAAGATAGGCATCACTCCGAATGGTTGTTTCGTCATTTGAAGTCGTCACTTCCTCAGAATCTTCTTGTGTGGTATCCTCCATCGTCTTGCGGGCACTAGCCATCTCTTCGTCCCTCTCCTCTTTTCGCTTTGCTGCGTCTTCCTGCATTTTCAAAATACTTGTGTACTCCAGCGGCTTCACATTGGTCAAAAATTCCTGAACATTCTCTTCAATTTCTTTGAAATCTGTATCCTTGGAAAGTCGCTCATTTGAATACTGATGCAACTCATTAATGTAGCGTCGAATGTTACCGACCGGTGTGTAGGAGATTGGTGAAATCGCTTTCCAAGGCAGCGCATTTTCTAAAGTGGATTCCCCAAGATCACGAGCATTATTAATGGATGGCAAGATCATGTCTGTTTCCACACCACGATTTTGGGTAGACCACCCGGAGACCCTATAAAATTGTGCAATGGTCACTTTCAGTGCCCCATAGCCCTCAGGAAGTTGCACAATGTTTTGTACAGTACCTTTACCAAATGTTGTTCGGTCACCCACTAAAATAGCTCGTTGATAGTCATGCATTGCTCCTGCAAGTATTTCGGAGGCAGATGCACTGAAGCGATTTAGCATGACCAATAGCGGGCCTTCGTAAATAGCTTCTTCTCGACTGCGATGGACTGTAATCCTAGCACCACTGGCTTGACGAACAATCACAATTGGCTTACGGCCAACAAACAATCCGGCCATAGTGATAGCTTCGTCAAGACCACCACCGCCATTGTTTCTAAGATCTAAAATCACTCCATCCACACCATCCCGCTTAAATTGCTCCAAATGAGCCCGAACATCACGAGATGAACTCTTGTAGTTGTTCGGATTCTGTCGTCGGTCATTGAAATCAACATAGAACGAAGGTAGTTCAATAACTCCTATTCTGTAAGCCGCAGGACTTTCTTCAGTAGATGCCGTCGGTTCAAAAATTTCTGCTTTAGCTTCACCATCCTTCAGAATAATTTTATCGCGAACTATAGCAAAATTGAGGGTATCAAATCCGTTTTCATTCTTGCGCATAACTTGAAGACGAACTGTGGTCCCACGCTGTCCACGGATCAGCTCAACGACGTCATTCAAGCGCATATCAATTACGCTTTCGAATGGCTCTGTCCCTTGTGCAACAGCAATGATCCGATCATCGACAGCTAATTTTCCATGCCGTGCAGCTGCACCACCAGGAATAATCGAGTTCACAACGGTATAGCCATCTTCCCAGCGCAACACCGCACCGATACCATCCAAAGAGAGTTTGATCGAAATATCAAAGTTCCTCAGATCCTCCGCAGCCATGTAAGTCGAATGAGGATCATAGGCGCGTGTAAGAGCATTTAGATAAAGCGCAATTACATCATCGTCAGTGTACTGAGAATAATCCTTCCATATGGATCGAATACGCTTTAGTAATCGGTCCTTGGCCTCTTGATCCGTATTGCCTGCCAACTTGAGCGTCAATAGGTCAAACTTTGTTTTCAGCCTCCAAGTCTCTTTCGCTTCATCTTCATTCTTAGGATAGGGCTCATCTTTCCGATCAATTCTCCATTGACCATCTTTGTCGAAGTCAAACTCGTCTTCCAGAAAAGATTCCAGCATCGCTTGACGTTGACTGAGCCTGGTTAGGAAACGTGTGAAGACGTCCATTGCCCAAGTGACATCACCACGCCGAAGCATGTCATCCAAACTGGTCTCTTTAGCTCGAAACTCTTTCACATCAGATTCCAGGAAGTAGTAATGTCCAGAATCCAAGGAATCTAGGTAGAGCTGGAAAATCCTTTTGGACAATTCATCATTTAAAGGCACCTGTGCATAGTGCAACGATGTAAATCGCTCCACAATCCCTCGAACAACCGCCTGATTGAGCTTGTCTTCCTCAGCCACTCCAGTATTTCCTCCCAGAAATACAAAAAGCAGCAGGATGGCTATAAGTTTTTTCATGTTGATTTGAAATTTAAGCTTTGGTTACTTGAAGAGGATCAATCTTATTCCATGATTGCCCCAAAAGTTCAAACGAATTGCCAGACTTACCATGACCACTCAAGTATCTAAACATATCATGAGATCAAGCCTCCTTTGAAGAAAACATCATGAAATTGCCTACATCGAGATTTAGAATCGGAATTGATCTTGGTACCAGCAACAGTGCTCTTTGCTATTTAGACCAGGAAGATTTTACAAATCAACTGCACTGTTTTGAAATTCCACAGTGGATTGGCAATGGTGAGTGGTATGATCAAAAGACCTTACCTTCTCATGCATTTTTATTGACCAAAGAAGAAAAACTTTCTGGCCGCTTTCAATTGCCTTGGTCCGAGGATTCTGAACCTGATTTAGCTACTGGAGAATGGGCTCGGCAACAGCAGGCGCTCCGACCTGGGCGAAATATTCATTCTGCGAAATCTTGGCTATGTTACCACAATTTAAATCCAGAAGCAGAGATTCTCCCTCAGAGTGACCAACCAGAACTCAAACGATATTCGCCCCTTGCTGCGAGTTCACTCTTTCTTCAGCATCTTAGAGATTCGTGGAATCACAAAATTGCCAAAGACAGAACCGAACTACAGCTGGAAGACCAAGAAATTGTGCTTACGGTTCCTGCCTCTTTTGATGAAATAGCCCGAGAGTTCACCCTGCGTTCGGTCAAAATGGCGGGGCTAAAAACCGTCACTCTACTGGAAGAACCTCAAGCAGCCTTTTACTCATGGATTGCTGAAAATTTAGAGGACTGTGATTCCCCAAAAACATTATCAGATTATTTCAAAAACTCCGAAAATATTGTCTTAGTTGTTGATATCGGTGGTGGAACAAGCGATTTCAGCCTCGTCAAAGTAAAGATGCCTGAAGATCCCAAAGGGAATCCTGAAATGGAACGTCTAGCTGTCAGTGATCACATCTTACTGGGTGGGGATAATTTGGATTTAGCCCTAGCAGCACATGTTGAACAGCAACTGACAGGACAACAGAGAAAACTATCCCCCCGTCTTTGGGAGGCACTCACAGCCCAATGCAGAAGGGCAAAGGAAATTCTTTGGGCAACTGAACAGGATCAGTTTCCGATAACGATTGCTGAACAAGGGAGCAGACTGATTGGAAAGACAAAGAACTATATTCTCTCCCAAAATGAATTCGAACAAATCATCTTGGATGGCTTTTTCCCTGAACTGGACTGGGATGCTGATTTACCAGCCAAGAAGATTCTGGCATTGCGCACCCTTGGACTCCCATACGCCAGTGACACCGCAATTACTCGACATCTGCTCAGATTTTTAAGAAATCACTGCTCCCAAATTGAACCAGAACGCTTTCCTACTCACGTACTTTTCAACGGTGGGACACTCGAGCCTTCTTTGCTTCAGGAAAAAATCCGGCGTCTACTGGAAAAATGGGGATCTCAACTAGGAGAAACTGAGAAAAGTGTTCAAGTACTTCCTCAAGAGCAAATGCAGTTGGCTGTTGCCAAAGGAGCAACTTATTACCATCTTGTGCGTGAGGGGAAAGGGCTGCAAATCAAAGGAGGGAGTGCTCGAAGCTACTATGTCTCACTGCTGATTGATGGAATGGAGCCGGGTTCACAAAACCTAGCCTGGTTGTGCATCTTGCCCCAACAAGCTTCTGTCGAGGAATATCAGGAAGTACAGGGACACACCCTTGAAATTGCTATAAATCAACCTGTTCAATTTGAGATGAGGGCCTCCAGTATCCGAACGCAAGACCACTTGGGTGATATAATCCAAATTGAACAAGAAGAATTGGAACGTGATTTTACCGAACTTCCACCGATTCAGACATTTCTGGGAATAGACCGCAATCGGCTTCCCAAAAAAGCCACAACACTGGGAATCCAACTCCGAGCAAAGTTGAATGAGATAGGGACCCTTAGCCTAGAGTGTGTTAACCACCACTTAAGTGAGGAGTGGCGCCTTGAATTCCGTATCCGAGAATCTGCACCAGAGGTAATTCAATCAGATCACAGCATCACTGTTGATAATCAATGGGAACCTCCTAGCAATTGGGATGATGTTCAGAGGACTCTGCAAAGCTGGTTTGGTAAGAGAAGCCGCCAAGAAAATCTGCCCTTGAGCCTAAACAAACAACTGGAGGCATTACTGGGCCCACGATCTGGTTGGCCACTCCCACTTTTGCGAGAAATTGCTGATCAATTACTCAGTGGAATGGGAACTAGAGTTCGTTCTGTAAACCATGAAATGAATTGGCTGAAAATCTGTGGATTCTGCCTGCGTCCAGGATTTGGATTTCCAAATGATGAGCTACGAATCAAGCAACTAACAGAATGGATTGCTCGTGGACCGCAGTTTCGAAAAGAGCGAAACGTAGAAGTTGAGTGGTGGATTTTTTGTCGCCGTGTAGCCGCAGGGCTACCTTCACAAACCCAAGAAGCCATCTTCAAATCTTTGGAAGAGCGATTGGTCGAAGGGAATCGTAAGCCAAGGTCCTCGAAACTGCCAAAAGGGAAAAGACCCGCATCTATTTCTCCCAGCGCTCTCAACGAATTGTGGTTGTTACTTAGCAACTTAGAATCAGTACCACACGAGAAGAAGAGAACTTATAGTAAGCAGTTACTCGATCGCTTGGAAAAGGGACAAAGCACAGGGATTGAGGCACTCTGTCTAGCCCGCTTTGGTTCGCGTGAATTTGTGCATGCAGGTACTTTGTATGTGATCCCTCCAAAAGAAGTTGAATCTTGGATTCAAAGTTTGCTTGAAATCCATCATCAAAAACCGATTCAAGAGTTACCATTGGTTTTGACTAAGCTGGGGCAGTTTACTGGAGACCGACACAGAGATATTTCTCCAGATCTTCGAAAAGAACTGATTGCTTTCGTAGAATCCTATGATGAAGATGGTAGCCTAGTACGATTACTTACCGAAGAAGCAAAGAGAGATGCTGTGGAGATTCTAGAAAGCAACTTGCAGAACTGGTTGTTTGGTGATGAACTACCAATAGGTTTGAAATTAGCAAAATCATCCTGAAAAACAGTCATGATTCTTCTCAGTTAGTTATGCAAACAGAGTTACGACTTCGGAAGGCAGTGGATGCCTTACTGGACTCCTATCATAGTCATCCCGAAATTCAGAGCATTGGCTGCTCTGGCTTGCCTGCTCGAGAGAGCATCGTCCAGTTGGCCAATGATTTACAGGTTTTGCTGTTCCCGGGTTTGCTCAGGCAAGAACAACTTGATGCCATCAGTTTACCTTATTGGTTAGGTCAAAAAAGCGCCTCAATCTTCTACAGACTACGTGACTACCTGGAGCAAGTGATCTGCTGGCAAAGCAGACAGGAGGGATTACCCCAGCCACCAGCAGGCGCCTGTAGTGAAAGAGCAGAAGAAATTTCTCTCAACTTGCTCGAAACACTTCCGGAAATGAGAGAAGTTTTGGCTGAAGACGTCGAAGCCACCTTTGCAGGTGACCCGGCCGCTAATGATCGTAAGGAAATCGTTCTGGCCTACCCAGGAATACACGCCCTCAGCATTTACCGGATTGCCCACTTCCTCCACAACTACCAAATCCCGCTAATGCCACGGATTCTCAGTGAGCATGTCCACTCATTGACTGGAATTGATATCAATCCAGGTGCCCGGATTGGACGTGGTGTGATGATTGACCACGGAACTGGCATCGTTATTGGTGGTACCGCAGTGATACTCGACCAAGTGCGCATTTACCAAGGGGTAACACTTGGTGCATTCAGTCCAATACAGCATAAGAATGAACCACATCTCAAACGACACCCAACTATTGAGCGTGAAACCATTATTTACGCTGGCGCTACGATTCTAGGGGGCAATACTGTTGTGGGGGCCCGTTCAATCATTGGCGGTAATGTATGGCTAACTCATAGTGTACCTCCAGATAGCCGAGTCTATATTCAAGAACCTGGTCAGCAGCGTACTGAAGTTCGTGCTGAATTAGAGATGAGACCTACAGGAACCTGAACGATAAACCCCTCGATTTGAAAAAGTATATTATTGAATTTATTTAGGAATTCATCTGCATATCTCTGGGATTATCACAAAGGAAATTTCCCGGTAAACCAAGAACAAGAATGAGTCAGTTTAAGCCCCAGGAAGACCTCGTCACACTGACGAAACAGAAACTCAAACCACCGGTTCAGTTTAAAGTCCTACTACATAACGATGACTACACCACAATGGATTTTGTGGTGCGTGTTTTAGAGGCGGTCTTCCACAAAACGGCTGACGAAGCGATTCAGATTATGTTACAGGTCCACAAGACTGGTGTCGGTATCTGCGGCGTCTACTCCTATGAGGTTGCAGAAACCAAAGTTGAAGCTGTTCATGAGATGGCTCGTCAAAACGAGTTTCCTCTCAAAGCAAGTATGGAAGAAGTTTGATCTGACAGGAATCCCATATGTTCACGAGAGATTTAGAAATGTGCTTGATGGCTGCACAAAGTGAAGCCAAGGATCGACGCCATGAGTACCTTTGTGTGGAGCACATTCTTTATGCCCTATTGCACAATGACAATGGGGTAAGAATTATTAGAAGTTGTGGAGGCAACGTTGATCGAATCAAAGAAGATCTGGAAGAATTTTTTGATCAACAAGAAACCATGCGAGAAGAGGGATCCAATCCTCAACAAACCAGAGCCGTTCAACGTGTTCTCCATTTAGCAATCATGCACGTTAATAGTTCTGGGAAGGCATCTGCCGACGTTGGGGACATCCTTGTGGCAATTCATCGAGAATCCCAATCATATGCTTCCTATTTTCTGCAGAAAGAGGGCATCACGAGGCTCGATTTGCTGAATTACATCTCACATGGAATTGCTAAGGTAGCTGTTGAGGATGAAGAAGAGAACCACAATTTTGATAGTACAGACGAAGAAGAAAGCTCCCAGGGACGTGGGGAGCAGGATGCCCTCAAACACTACACCACAAACCTAACAAAGCTTGCCGAAGAAGATCGCATTGACCCCTTGATTGGACGCGATGCAGAGTTAGACCGAACAATTCAGATTCTCTGTCGACGTCGGAAAAATAATCCTATCTACGTAGGCGATCCTGGGGTCGGTAAAACCGCTATTGCGGAAGGTCTTGCCTTACGCATATTCCGTCAAGAGGTTCCTGAACTTCTGGAAGGATCTGAGATTTATGCGCTTGATATCGGGGCACTCTTAGCTGGTACAAAATTTCGTGGGGACTTTGAGCAACGCATCAAAGCAGTTCTTAAATCTTTGCAGCAGAAGCCAAAATCTATCCTATTCATCGATGAGATTCACACGATCATTGGCGCTGGGGCAACTAGTGGGGGATCAATGGATGTCTCGAACTTACTCAAGCCGGCTCTAGCGAAGGGTGAGATTCGATGCATAGGGTCTACAACCTATGATGAATACAAAAAACTTTTCGAGAAAGACCGAGCTCTATCCAGACGCTTTCAGAAGATCGACATCGATGAGCCCTCAATTGAGGAGACCTTTTTAATTCTCAAGGGACTAAAAAATCGTTACGAAGAACATCACGAGCTCCGTTATACTGTATCTTCCCTAAGAACCGCCGCTGAGCTATCTGCAAAATACATCAATGATCGCTACCTGCCTGACAAAGCTATCGATGTTATTGACGAAACTGGTGCTGCTATTCGGCTGAAAGGAGCGGGCCGCAAAACTGTTAATTCCCAAGACATTGAAAAAGTCATCGCCAGTATTGCGCGGATTCCGATTGAGCGAATGAATAGTTCTGATAAGGAAAAGCTCAAGGACCTTGAAAAAGAGCTCCAGCTTCAGGTCTTTGGACAGGACAATGCAATTCATGCCTTGGTTCAGGCCATCAAACGCACACGAGCTGGCTTGCGACAAAGTGATCAACCCATTGGCTCTTTCTTATTCACTGGCCCCACAGGAGTTGGGAAAACCGAACTGGCCAAGCAATTGGCACAAATTACAGGAATTCATTTCCAACGCTTCGACATGAGCGAATATATGGAGAAGCATACTGTTTCCCGGTTGATCGGAGCACCTCCGGGATATGTTGGCTATGACCAAGGAGGACTGCTTACCGATGCGATACGTAAGCATCCCCACACCGTTTTACTGCTGGACGAGATCGAAAAAGCTCACCCGGACATCTTCAATATTTTGCTTCAGGTGATGGATCACGCGACTCTCACAGATAACAATGGTCGAGAAGCAGACTTCAGAAATGTAGTTTTGATTATGACGTGTAATGTGGGTGCTAAAGAAATGGCTTCCTCTGTGATTGGATTTGGCAGTCAGTCTCCAACGACACCATCAAAACAAGCGTTGGAGCGCACCTTCAGCCCAGAGTTTAGAAATCGATTGGATGCGATTATCTCCTTTGCACAGTTACCAAAAGAAGTCGTCCAACTCATTGTTGACAAATTGATTATCCAGCTAGAGATCAAACTGCAGCAGAAAAAAGTAACGATCAATGTAAGTAACAAGGCCAGAGATTGGTTAGCTAATAAGGGGTATGATCCTCATTTTGGAGCACGTCCGATGAAGAGGGTCATTCAGCAGGAAATAGAAACAGTTCTTGCCGATGAAGTTCTCTTTGGAAATCTAGAAAACGGAGGAGAGGTAACAATTGGCCTCAAAGCCGACAAGCTAACTTTTAAATATAATTAAACAAATAGGTCTCGACTATTTCAGAGAACATCAAATTTTGAAGCTTTTACAAAATCAGCACTACGTGTGTTGAACTTTTCTCTCTTTTTTGCGATCTTCACACAACACAACCCGTCCGCCTCCTTCCGCACTCAGGCAGGAAGCCAGATTGCCTCTCACAAAGGAGTCTATGATGTCTCAGCATCTTCGCTCTACCCTCATCGCCATTGCTGAAACCGAACAGCAGGGTTTTGCTCTTAAACAACAGTTGAGACGCTTCGAAAAAGAAATTGCTGATGTCAATGAGCTAGTTGCTCCTGTCGAAATGGTTTTTCAAAACCTTCAGGCAGAGAAGACCACGTTGATCAACCAACAGCAGCAAATGGAAAATGAACTCGAAGAGCAACGCATTCTCATCGAAAAACTCGAAAAGCATGTTCCAAGAATCCGGAACGAAAAAGAATTTGAAGCCAGTAAAAAGCAACTGGAGTTATCTCGCAAGCATCGCTCAATGCTAGAAGAAAACTTGTTAGAAGTTGCGATCAAATTAGAAGATTTAGATCCTAAAATGGCTGAGCAGAAAGCTGAATTGGAGAAAGGGAAACAGGAAGCAGAAGAAGCCCTAGAACAAACGATTCTATCTCAAAAGCAAACTATTCTTGCGATACAAGAATTAGAAAATTATTTCCAAAAATCTTTTGAAAGTGCACCCAGGCCTATTCAGCAATTTTACAAACGTTGCCAGAAAAATGGACTACATCGTCCGATCACTCCAGTCGTGGATAAAACTTGTGGGGGGTGTAACATTCGACTTCAACCTCAATTTGTAAACGAATTTCTAACAGAACCAGATAATTATCGAAACTGCCCTCACTGCAACCGCATTCTTTACATGCCACTAAGTGAAGAGGAGACTGCTGTCGACGCCTGATTTCTCTCCTTGACATGAAAATCCCGCTAATTTTCTTTTGTTGCCTACTACTGGCTGGATGTGAACTGAGCTACTACTGGCAAGCCACACGAGGCCATCTTGACCTGCTTCAAGGTAAGCAGGAAATCCAGAGTCTGTTGCTAGATAACACAACTGACCCGGAACTCAAAAAAAAGTTTCAGCTTCTTTCCGAAGTTCGCAGCTTCGCCTCCACTGAATTAAATCTACCTTCCGGCAACGGCTACAAAAGTTACGTGGAGTTGCCAAATTCCTATGTAAGTGTCCTCGTCTCTGCTGCACCGCCCTTTTCATTACACCCAAAACAATGGTGCTATCTCATCATTGGCTGCCAAGGCTATCGTGGATATTTTGACATTGCTGATGCTGAACAACTAGCAAATGAGTTGAGAGAGAATGGTTTTGACGTATCTCTTTCTTACGCAAGTGCTTATTCCACATTGGGTTATTTGAATCAGAGTTGGTTACCCGATTATTTTTCAGATCCAGTACTTAGTACTTTTCTTCAGCGTTCCGACAGGGAGCTAATCGCAACCCTCATACACGAGATGGCACATCAGGTGGTTTATGTTGCTGGTGACACATCTTTCAATGAGTCCTACGCTACCTTTGTAGAGCAGGAAGGCACATTGCAATACCTCAGAGCAAGTAATCTGGGGGATGAAATGGAACAAATCCGACAAAATTACGAGGATCGTTTATTATTTCGAAGTTGGATTGATGAAACTATCAAAGAATTAAACGACCTTTATGGATCTTCATTAAATGAAGATAAGAAACGACTGCAGAAACAATTGATTTTTGAACAATTGAAACAGCGCTATCAACAAAACCAATCCCAATTTAAGTTATTGAATTACAGTCGATGGTTTGCTCAGGATTTGAACAACTCACATCTATTAGGCGTCAAGCGTTACCATAATTTTGTGCCTGCTTTCGAGGAGTTGTTTAAGAGCGCAGAAAGCAATTGGAAGGATTTTCACACGAAAGTTGAAGAACTCGCTCAGTTACCAAAAGAAGAGAGAGATAAGTTGTTGAATCAACTGATTCTATCAAAAGTGAACTGATGAAGAAGGTGGTTTTTACAGGTGGGAAATTGGCTCTTGTGGGTGGAATTTTTTATTACTTGATTAGCAGTGATCGCTTGAACTTAGAGCGATTATTGCTGCTGAAGGATTCTCCTGATTTGTTAGTGCTGATTCTCTCTGTTCTCATCATGTTAGTGGTCCCTTTGGCAGCATTACGGTGGTGGCTACTACTGAAAGCTCTTGGCCTTCAAGTTTCTCCACGCAGAACCTTTCTACTGACTTGGATTGGTAACTTCTTCAACAGTACTCTTCCTGGAGCTGTCTCTGGTGACCTTGTAAAAGGCTATTACATTACAAAGGCCCAAGCTGAAGAAGGCCGAACCCATGCCTTCATGACTCTTCTGATTGATCGTTTCGTAGGTTTATTTGGATTGATCGTCATCTCCTTTTTTTCCCTGCTTGTAAACTTATCTTTCTTTCTTGAAAATCCACGACTCCATGGTTTGATTTGGCTGATCGGTTTTTTGTTTTTAGCCACAATTTGCTTTTACACTTTGGTCGTTTGGCCATTTCAAGATAGTAAAGATCCCTTCCTGAAATTTTTTGAAAAACTCCCCGCTAAAAAGTTTACAACCAAAATTTATTTTGCTTTCAAAAGCTACCAAAATCAGAAGCCGATTTTGCTTTCAACATTACTGATAGCGATTCTCATTCACTGTCTAGTGGCGTTCTTGTTTTGGAAAATTGCTCACTTACTAACTGACACTGAAATGGGACTAGGAACTCAATTGTTTCTAATGCCAATTGGACTTATAACAACTGCTATTCCGCTTGCACCTGGTGGGATTGGAATTGGCCATGTCGCATTTGAATCGCTGTATCAGTTAGTGGGGGTATCTGGTGGAGCAGACATTTTCAATATGTACATCATCATACAATTGGCAGTGTATCTGTTGGGAGGAATTCCCTATTTTCTCTACAACAGCGAGTATCACATACCCCAAGAAGAGAATATTTCTCGAAGTATGTGACCAATCCGCTATTGCCTCAAAAGATAGCTCTCAAGACTATCAATAGTATTTTTCTGTTCAGCAACCACACCTCGCATCACATCTCCTGAACTCAACACACCGATCACTTTTTCGTTCTCCATTACTGGGACGTGACGGAATCTATGGTCGTTCATCAATTCCATCACATCCTGAATGGTTCGTGACGGATCAATGCAATAGACCTTACTGGTCATCAATTCTTTAACCTCTGTCGTTTTGGAAGAACGGCCTACCAGAATCACCTTGCGCGCATAATCACGCTCAGAAAAAATTCCGAGTAGTTCTTCATCTTCCATCACCAAAACCGCACCTATATTGTTCTCACTCATGACCTTCAGTGCATCGAACACACTGGTATTTGGAGTGATTGAGACGACTACACTGCCCTTTTCGGATAGCATTTGACGGACACTCAACATGGATCCCTCCCTGAAAAGTGGTTATTGTCTGACCAACTCAGCGGAAACAAGCTTGTAACGCCTTTGGAAAAGGAATGCAAGGCTTTGGGAGGAAAACAACGTAACTAGAACCAGCCAGGTAGGCTGGCTTTCCAATCTAGGACGCGTCGGAGGTAGGTTTTATTGTGAAGCTTTGAACGTCTGAAATAGCCTGCTGACCACTGATATTTCGACCTATGACACGCCAAAAGAGCTTATTCTTCTGACTTGTTTGCATAAGCCCCATTGCCATTCCTGGCAATTCACCTGTCAGTGGCACCAACTCTTTATCGGCTATCCAGCGATCTCCTTGTGGCAGGTCGAAATAAAGACGAGGATCTTCAAACTTTTCATCAACCCCAACCTGAATCTTGAATTCAGCAAAGACTAAACTGTCCCACTGAAACAGAAATAATCCGTTTTCATCGAAAACAAAACTATCCGAAGGGAGGAGCAATCGAATATCACTAAGGCGGATAGTGCCAGACTCCATGGCGTTGTTGTCTTCCTTCAACTCCTTCAACTGATCGTCAGGATCCACTGTCACAGCAATTTTGTATTCGCCTAGTAATTGGTCGGTCGGAGGAATATATTCGAGATCAAAGGTTATGGTCTCTCCGGGGGCAATTACGTCGGCAATGGGATTAGCAATAGTAGTTCGTCTTCGTGGTTGTCTTTCGTTATAGTATTCCACCTTGCAAAGCACATCTTGAACAACATCTCCACCTACATTCACCAAGTTCAGACGCATCCTTAGCGTCTCACCACGTAGTAGGTGTTCTGGCAATACACTGACACTCTCCCAGCGCAGATCGGGTGGATCGAATTGAAGTGGCGAAGGCCTTGGAGCTTTGCCACTGCTCTCCATCACGACTAACTGTTCCTGAGCAGCGGCTAAATCGTCTGGGGTGGCAATGTAAAATTGTCGGTTGACACCCTGATCTGATTCCGCAATTGGTTTTTCAAATTCTGTGTCCCAGATTCTTGCCGCCACACGATAGCGACCAGGAGCCTCAAGTACCACATCATGAAGCATTCGAGAAGTTTCGTAAGGTGGTATTGTAAAGATTTGCCGTTGGGACTGATCCAATCGATTGCCGTCTAACGTCAACAAAACCTCAAGGCCCACACTGCGAACTTCTTCACCAGGGTTATGGACTGTGACCTGAACTAATTGAATATCATTGATCTTAGGACAATATGGATCGTCAACTGATTTGAGAACAATTTCTGGTGATTTGATGACTAAATCCGGACCATCCGGAATCGGGCAATTCTTGGATAGAACAATAGACTCTACAGTTGGATCTGAGGGATTCTGCGCATTCAGCAGACTCGGAAATCCAATCAAAATATAGAAGGTAATTAGAATAAAGCTGGATTTCAAAAGCTTGGGAAGTGGCATAGGCTTAGTTTGAACAGTCAGCGTTGGATGGGATTTAATTTCTTAGTGTAATTCAAGAAATACACAAATTTGGTCAATTGCCTGAATTCAGAAAAGTCTTTCAGATCCGAGACTGGCTTGGTTTGTCAGTAGGATGGGTAATTTCTGAAATACGAACACCATAATGGTCATTGATCACAACAACCTCCCCTCTGGCGATGATTTGGTTATCTATGAAAATTTCCACAGGTTCTCCAATCAATTTTGGAAATGACAACACTGTTTCCTTTCGCCAATTCAGAATTTCTCGTAAAGCTAGGCGTTTTCTAGAAATTTCTACCACCAAGCGTTGGGGAACATCGCTCAAAAAATCAATAGTGTGGCCGAGTTCTTTGTTAGGAAGATCATTCGAAGACATGGGAATTCTTGGCAAGCAGCAATAAATAGAATATAAAGAATTTACGTGATGGATCAAACCTAGTCAATCTAGTCTTCCAATGATTAATTCTTAGGGTTCTTAATTCTGTAAAGTGTGCAATAATGACACACTTTATATTATCAGAGTTTTAATTAATACCATTCCCACAGACGGGGTCTGCTGTATCAAAAAATTATATTGATTCATTTTTGTCAAAGAAGGTTTTATGGCAAAACAACCTAATGAGAACAAAGACACTCCCAATGTCAACCTTCTCAAGTTTCAACAAGAACTGGAAGAATTGGCTAAGGAAGTCCTGGCAATGGAAGGTAAGGGATTTTTTGCAAAATTAGGACTTGGAAAAAAAACGAGAGAGGTTACCCCGGCCACAGGAACCGACATCCTCGAAATTGCTTTTCTACGTGGAGACAAGGAGATCAACAAACTGGTCTCTCAATTGTCGGGAGACCCAAAAAATCAAGCAATTCGAATGCAATTGGTTGGACGTGCACTGCAAATGGAAGGCAGACCTCAATTGGAGGTAGCAAGAGCTCTCCTGATCCATTCTTGTTTGCCGTTTTATTGGGGCGAGGTAACAGGCCCTGCGGTACAAATGCTTCTGAGGGTCTTTAAGCTTTACTTGGAACGGATACTCCAGATTCATAAAGAAAAGATGATGGCCATTCAATCCAGTGTCTTGAAAGGGGTAAATCTCAGTGGGATCGAGGTAAACGAAGATGACATGGAAGACTCGGGAGTAGGAAACCGAGCTGGAATGATGATGGAAATTAAAATTTGTGAAGGTCTTCTAGAAAAAATTAGTGAAGCCAATGTCACGCTTCAAAATAAAATGGGAGTGTCTCTCAGTAAATACGAACTGGATTTGGCACTAGGCAAGGGTGGTGGTGGTGGCATGTTTGGTTCAGAAGGCTCAGACATCAACGTTGAACAAGTTCAGGGAATTGTCACCACCAAAATCATGCACTCTATTGACATGATTAAGCTCATTCCCATGATGAATAGCGCGGGCTTGTCGCTCGCAGAAAAAATGAAGGAAATTGAAGACAAAATCCCCTATCCATGGGTAATGATTGGTCGCCTCAATCAGCAGATGGTGCGTTATCACATCATGCGCATGGAAGCCGGGGACGATCAAGCTCGACCTTTTGTTGCTCCGGCTTTCAATGCCGCAGTCGTTGCGTACCGAAGATCAATGAAAACTGTTTCCCAATCCATGCCCAAAAAGCAGGATCTTCCTGCTCTAGCTGAGTTTGCAAATCTCACCTACTACGGTTACATCAACCGCCAAATCATGCGGCTTGACAAGGAGGGATTGAAAAAGCTATTGCAAGCAGGGAAAGATGCTGCTGACGCCGCTATGACTGTTGACGAGTCCTATGCACCTATGCAGGCTAGGCTCCTTAGAGCCTGTAATTCAATGGGAATGGGTCTAAGTGAAGGCGAAACGCAGGAATAATTTCTAGGCACCCTTGGCCACAGGAAATGGAAGAGGCTGATAGCTCAAATTCTCCAAAGATTTTAACTGATGGAGTGATTTTGTGAATTGCACTGCTGCTTCAGAAGTTGTGAAATAGGGAAGGTTGTATGCCAATACAAGTCGGCGTATGTGGCGAGCACCAACAGTCCTTTTCCTGCGACGAGTCGTGTTGATTAGCAATGCGACTTCTTTCCTCAGAATGTATTCGATGATATTCCCCTCCTCACTAGCATCCATGGATGTGATTTGGATTCTTTGCACACCTTGGTCCTTTAAAACTTGGAAGGTTCCTCTAGTGGATAGGATCTCGTAACCCATTTCTTCTAGCATCTTAGCCACGATTACCATCTTGGGCTTATCTTCGTCCATCACCCCGATGAACACATAAGGTCTGTTTAAGCTGTCCTCAAAAACGGCCATTTGTGCTTTTAAAAACGCCTCCTCGAAGTTAGTTCCCCTGCCCATTACCTCACCAGTTGAGAGCATTTCTGGGCCCAGAGTCGTATCAGATCCTGTAAAACGCATGAATGGGAAGACCGTTTCCTTAACCGCATACTCTGTGGGAGCATGATATTCAAAACCAAGGGAAGAGAGCTTTTCTCCGAGCATCAATCTAGTTGCATACTTGGCAAGGGGAACCCCAATTGCCTTGCTAACAAAAGGAACCGTTCTAGAAGCACGTGGATTCACCTCAATGACGTAAACATCTTTCTCTTTGACTGCGAATTGAACATTCATGAGCCCGCAAACCTTAAGTTCTTGAGCCATGGATTTCGCCTGTATGCAAAGTTCTTCCAAGATATCTTGCTCAAGCCCAAATGGAGGAAATGAGCATGCACTATCTCCGGAATGAATTCCTGCCCGTTCAATGTGTTCCATAATACCGGCGACTTCTGCTTTCTCTCCATCTCCCAAAAGATCAACGTCAATTTCAACTGCATTGCTCAGGAATTGGTCAATCAAGACCGGATGATCTGGTGAAACTTTGATGGCTTCAGTAAAAAATTCTTCCAGACGATCCTCACTCTCTACGACGACCATAGCTCTTCCACCCAACACATATGAAGGTCGAACTAGAATTGGATAGCCGATACGTTCAGCTATTTCACGTGCTTCATCCAACGACCTGGCCGTGCCATTGGCTGGTTGTTGCAGTCCAAGCTTATTGAGCATTGCTGC
This sequence comes from Deltaproteobacteria bacterium UBA6967, assembly GCA_002450295.1. Taxonomy (GTDB): domain Bacteria; phylum SAR324; class SAR324; order SAR324; family NAC60-12; genus JCVI-SCAAA005. The sequence goes on along the minus strand of DJYX01000033.1, from coordinate 9,386 downwards.
AAAAAGTTCACGGTTTTCTGCTCGGTCAATGCTCTCAAAATCAGTTCCTAGTAACTCTACCCCTGCGTCGTGTAAAGGCTTTGCCAGCTTTAATGGAGTTTGTCCCCCTAGTTGCACAATCACCCCAATCGGCTTCTCGAGTTCGATAACATGCATGACATCTTCGAAGGTGAGGGGCTCAAAATAAAGTCGATCTGAGGTGTCATAATCTGTACTCACCGTTTCAGGATTACAGTTGTACATAATGGCTTCATATCCATATTCACGAACTGCCAGAGCAGCGTGGACACAACAGTAATCAAACTCGATACCCTGGCCAATCCGATTTGGGCCGCTTCCCAAAATCAACACCTTAGGCCGATCCGTTGGGATGGATTCGTTTTCCTGAGCATAGGTAGAGTAGAAATACGGAGTCTCCGAAGGAAATTCAGCCGCACAAGTGTCTACCATCTTGAAAACGGGACGCAATCCCATTGATCTTCTGAGTTTAGCAACCTCAGCTTCAGGTACTTGGAATTTTTTCGCCAGCAAGGCATCTGAAAAACCCAAGGACTTCCATCGCCGTAAATCTGTTCGTGTAACTTGATCAACGCTTTGCTGAGCTATTTTGATTTCTTCCTGAATCAAACTCTGCATCTGCATTAGAAACCAAGGGTCAATGAAAGTTTTTTGGTGTAGACGCTCCACATTCCACCCAACTCTCAGAGCATCGGCCACAAACCATAAGCGCTGGCTTGTGACGCGTGAGAGTTCTTCCTCAAATACCTTATCAAGATCTCGATCTTTTGGATAAATTTGTGGATCTAATCCAATATGGCCTGTTTCCAAAGATCGAAGTGCTTTCTGTAATGATTCCCGGAAGGTACTACCAATTGCCATGGCTTCGCCAACGGATTTCATTTGGGTTCCCAAACGCGGATCTGAAAGAGGGAATTTTTCGAAGGTAAAGCGTGGAATTTTTGTCACTACATAGTCGATAGATGGTTCAAATGAAGCGGGAGTTTTCTTGGTGATATCATTGGGAATTTCGTCCAAAGTGTAGCCCACTGCCAGTTTGGCAGCAATCTTGGCAATCGGGAACCCTGTCGCTTTGGAGGCAAGTGCAGAACTTCTGGATACTCGAGGGTTCATCTCAATGACCATAACCTGGCCATCTCTTGGATTGACTGCAAACTGTACATTTGAACCGCCAGTATCAACTCCAATCTCACGCATGATCTGAAAAGACATGTCACGGAGTTGCTGGTATTCAACATCAGTGAGAGTCTGTGAAGGAGCAACCGTGATACTATCCCCAGTGTGAACACCCATCGGATCAAAATTTTCAATTGAGCAGATAATGACGCAGTTGTCGCTATGGTCTCTCATGACCTCCATCTCGAATTCTTTCCAACCGAGAATTGACTGCTCAACCAGAATTTCCTGCGTAGGGGAGGCCGACAATCCATTAGTCGCAATCTGAATCAGTTCCTCCTGATCAGTTGCTACTCCACCACCTTCTCCCCCTAGAGTGAAAGAGGGTCTTATAATCAATGGATACTCAATCTGCTCTGCAACATCCAAAGCTTCTGCGACAGAATGAACAACACGACTCATTGGCATTGGAATACCAAGTTTTTCCATAGAAGCCCTGAAGAGTTCGCGATTCTCCGCCTTTTGGATAGCCTCTATATCCGCACCAATTAATTCCACCTCGTATTTTTTAAGAATTCCCGCTTCATCCAACTTCATAGCCATGTTCAAAGCTGTCTGTCCACCCATTGTTGGCAAAAGGGCGTCTGGGCGTTCTTGCGAGATGATTCGCTCCAAGACAGGCAACCGGATTGGCTCAATGTAAGTTGCATCAACAAGCCCGGGATCGGTCATGATTGTAGCCGGATTGCTGTTGACCAAGATCACCCGAAATCCTTCTTCCTTGAGGGCTTTGCAGGCCTGTGTGCCACTGTAGTCAAACTCACAGGCTTGACCAATCACGATAGGGCCGGAGCCAATCAGCAGGATGGAGGAGATATCGTTTCTTCGAGGCATAATTCGGCCCTAGCTACTCAGCTTTGATTTTGGAGTGGATTTTAAATCAGTGTTGATTCAGTGAGGCAGGCAGGTATTGGAATGAAACTCTAGGTTTTGTTCCGAAGACAAGTGGAATAACCATCACTTGAACCTTGGAAGATTCTCAGAAAGCACACAGGACTTGCAAGTCTTTTAAGAATTGCACTACTTGACTCGATTCAATGCCTCCTCATAAAGGTCTTCGCTGTCCCGACGATTCGCTGACTCATAAAATGCTCTGGCCTGTTGTCTTTTTCCAAGTGCTTCATACGCCAAACCTAAGTTGTAATCATCAGATGCTGTACGATCTTTGCGTCCCTGTAAGTAAGTGATTGCCTCCTCGTACGCATTTCCCTGAAGCAAGGTAATGCCGACTTCGTCCCCATCGCCATCAATACTCATGTCAGCTTTTCTAAAAGTGGGGACAACTTGGGAAACATATTCCCTAGCAATTTGTTCAGTCAGCCGATATTGCAGATCCAGATTGGATAGAGGGACCCTGCTATCACGCCTAAGGTTGTATCCCTGTGCCAGGTATTGCTCGTAGTTCTCCGTAATCATCCTAGTCTTGTCAGCTTCGCTTAAGAATCGTTCAGTCAGATTTTCATCCTCCTGAAAGTTTTTAGTAATCCAAAGTCTCACGTTATCGGGCAAGTGGGACGTTTCACTTTTTCCACCCCATTTCCGAACATAAAAGGCCTGTAAAGTTTGAGGAGGAATAAGTTCTGCTCCACTGCTCTGACGATTGAGACTAATACGAACTTCAAGGGCCCCCATCAATTCAACATAAGGGGTATTCTCCTCAATCCCACCGCCAAGTCTTTCCGCACCGAAGACAGCGCCACGGGCCAAAAGCTGTTGTTCAATCGGGAGGGCCTCATTGAAAACTGTTACGAAATAGGGAACAGACTCTTTGCTTTCCTTTCGAATCTGTGAGTAACGGACCAATGCAGAGATGACCGCCACTCGATTTGGGTCAGGAATGACACCAGCGTAGCCTTTCACGTCTTCGCTAGTATTCAACAATCTCAGAGAGGAATTTTTAGAGAAATTTTTGATGACTTGTAATCGAAAAAGCTCAGCTACTTGTTCACTTGATGGATCAGCTTCGAAGGAGAGAACACTAGGAGATAAATGTGATGAACCTTCTGCCTCCACTGGTAACGATATTTTTACTAGCGGTTGACCTTTGAAAGGACCCACTTCCAGTGCATCTACTTCATTGAGTTCAAATTTTGGAGTTTTGGCAACCACAAACTCAATTTGTAGACTCTGACTAAAAAAGGAACAGGACATCTGGCCTGCAGCAAAAAACATTAAAAGTAAAATTAGTAATAAGTTTGAACGGATCATCCCAGAACTCAATTAAAGCTTTCTACTCTGAATTTGTGAACGAAGTTGTGGAAATTGGCGCTGTAAATTTTCGATTCTGCCAATTCCTTTGGCATAAATTAGGTTTGTTTGATCTATTTGGTGAGCCGCACGATAATTGAGAAGCGCTAATCCATAATCGCCAAGAGCCTCAAAACAAAGACCAAGATTGTAGAGATCTTCTGAATTTGGATCATTAGCTGTCTGCCCCTGAAGCCTCTGCAAAGCAGACTCATATGCCCCCCCTAGTATCAAAAGTCGGGCTTGTTCATCGCCGTCTTCAGCGACAGGATATTCCACTGTTGATTGGCTTACAGAAACTCGTCTCACGAAATCAGCCCCCACTGAAGCTACCATTTCTCCCACCATTACAGATAATGGCGGCAAAACCTCTGAAGTTCTTGTAACGGACTGATCATCACCTTGATCTTCCAGAAAGTCCTGGGGTGAGCTCATTCCTTCTTCAGCTTGGTCCACAATTCCACCTGGACTTCCACCCACTCGCTGGGCAAATCTTCTGTGCACCACATCCGTAGCCACAATTTCCGTAGGTTGTAATCGCACAAGCTTGAGTTCCACTATCAAACTTCCACTCAATTGTTTATAGGGCCACCAGACTAGTTGTTGAACAGTTAATTTTTCTGCTGGAATTTTTTGTCGTGAATTAGCAGGTGTAAAATATTTCAACGAAATTTTCTGAAGATCGACTCCATCCAGTCGCTCTGATGTCAGCCAAATCTTCCCACTCAGGACCGCATCCACATCTTTAGTTACATAGCCTTGAGTTGCGATCATTTGCTGTAGAGCTGCATCATTCTCAAGACTATAAAACTCGTCAGTCAGTAGAACCTCAAAAAAAGGGACTTTGGTCAATTGATTGGTAATGCGAGCTCGAATATTCCTTGACAGGATTTGTCGTTCTTCGCTATTCAGATTTGCTGATTTTTTCGACCAATTCCCCCCTCTTTCCGTAACAAAATCTTCTTGAATAACTCCAACCTCAAAAATACCGATGGCAATTCGTTGAATATCTGAAGTATCAATTTCAGCTGGCCGAAGAATCTGAAGGCTTGTTTTCTCAGAGCATGCTGACAAAAGAATTAGTAATAAGATCCAACTGATTTTTCTAAGTATAAATTTACGATACATTTTTGATAAATATCTTAAACTTAAAGGTAGTAAGATTGTCATGAACAAAAGAGATTAGCATGAACTACTCTCTTACCTTTGGCAACAGTAACTGAGCAGCATCCCAGACTTTCTGAGTTGAAATGGAATACATACAGATTTGCTGTTCTCTGTTCTTACATGTGCCTTTCCCGGTTCTGGAACATGGACGACAGCGCAATGCCAAATCAGTCTCGATTAACCTGCTTTGTGCTAACATGGGAGCGTAACCAAATTCTTTCACGGTAGGGCCAAATAGGGCGATAGAGGGCGTCCTCATTGCTTCTGCAAGATGGATTATAGAAGTGTCGTTAGCAACCACTGCATTGGCCATTTCAAGAAGTGCTGCTGATTGGAGAATAGTAAAAATCCCTGCAGCGCAGAAAACATTTTGGGAACCCCTAAAATACTCTGCCAATTCTTCTGTTTCAATTTCCCCATTGGCACCGACCAATACTACTGAAACTCCTGACTGAATTATATTCTCAACCAGTTGCTTAAAATTCTGTAAGGGCCAGCATTTGAGAGGAAAAGAGGCCGAAGCACCAATGCAGATAAATGGCTTGTCCTGCAAATCGTTTTGGTTCAGCCAAGCCTTAACATAGTTTTTATCTGCTACGCTAGGAAACAATTCTGTCTTGGTTGACAGCGTACCAGTGTGATGGCGTTGTAACGGTTCAAGCCACTGTTCCCGTTGTGATTTTCCGTTGAAAAACTGCCCCCAGCGAAATCTAATTTGAAGTTCACGAGCAAGCGTTCGCTTCTCAATCAACCAATGTTCTGGTTTTGGAGCATGACGCTTCAGTTGCCAACCAATCCAACGACTTCGCAAAGAGTTGTGGATATCATAGATTAGATCGAATTTTTGCAGACGAAGTTGATTTATAAGTTCTTTTAGATCGTTACGGGTCTCTTTTCGATGATGGTAGATGATTTCGTCAAGATGTGGATTATTTTCCAGGACTCGACCAAATCCCTCTGAGGTTAGAAGGGTTAATCGGGAGTCAGGATATACTTTGCGGAGTTCACGATAGATTGGAGTCGTCAACACCAAATCTCCCAATGAACTAAAGCGAATTAGCAGAATATTGCTAAACACAAGGCGTGGGTCTAAAAATGAAGCGGCAGATTATCAGTTACAATTTCCGTTTTGAAGTTCAGCTAGTAGGGCTGGTTGGTTGCCTTCCAGAATATCGATGGTGAGCTTAATCATTCTTGATCTTTGCTGCGGAGATAGGGCCTTCTGACGTTTAGTGCAATATAGTTCTCGTAGTTCACTGATCAAATTGTCTCGGGCTGGCTGATCAGTTAGCGAAAATTCTTTCTCAGCAAGATACTCGTATGTACCGTCTGATTTGAGGTAAAGTTCCTTATTTTTAAGATACTCATAAGTCATATCCTGACGTAAAATGACTTTCTCACCCTGATCAGTAGCTGCCACTTTGACGGTTTCATAAGTGCCATCGGATTTCAAAATCAGAGTCTTGCCGTCTCCCAATTCAACAATGTTTTGCGCAAACAAAGAACCACTAATAGTTGCCGATAGGATTACAGTTCCCAAAATCATCTTCCAACGCATAGATTCTCCCTAAGTGTTCACCAGATCATGTCGAATCGGTTCAGTGTTCACCAAAGTTTCCAACCATTCTGCTTTCTCCTTCCAGAATTGACTCAGCCATCTTCTTACGTCATTTGCTGAAGAAGACTGTAGGGCACTGGGCAATGGAATTTCACGAACCGACAACAATATATTTTGCCTTCCTCCAAGCAACCATTGCCAAGCAAAGCGTACTGGTTTTTCCTGATGAAAAGTCACATCCAAAATTGAATGCCAAGTTTGATTCTGCATTAACGTAGCATGAATTAGTTCACCAGGCTTCGGAGTATAAAGAAATTTAGAATTTCTCAATAGTTGTCCGTCTCTCCTATAAGCATCTTTTTCAGGCAATAGAAGCAGAGAACGGGTTTGTTCAAGAAGATTTTTGTACTTTTCACCTACTTTTGCCAACTGCTCTTGGGTGGCCTGTGGATCGTTAGTTTGCCGCTCAGCTGGCAGATACAGGTAAACTGGTGCTTCATCTAGCCAGGCTCGCCATTCTAGCACTAGATTTGGAATTTTCCTATGGCGAAGTGGAGTGACAATCGGTGTGATTTTTCTACCGAGAACTCCTCTAACAATGAGAGGTACCAGAGGTCCTTCTTGGTTTGAAATTACAAGATAAGAGCGATCACGTGATAATGTGGATGGCAGCGAAATTTCCCAATTCAGATTCTGGGATTTTTTTAGACATTCCCACTGAACACTGCGGAAAAACTGGTAAAAAGCGTGCCACCAGACACTAGCTGTCGTTTTTTGAAGGATCTTTGCGAACGTGAGAGGAAGAGCTATCAAGCACAGGGCAATTTCGATGGAATAGAATTTTATGAAACTGCCCACAGGAGAGGACTCAGGCAATACTGAACTCATTTAACAGGTAGTCATCATATTCGTCTGCGATGATTGCAATACAGGCAATCATCCACTCCAGTTCTTCTGGATCTAGGCCCAGCACTGGACGAACAAAGTTCAGAACAAGATGTTTATTGCGAATCCCAAAAGAAACACCCTTGAGCTTAAAAGTCCCATTTAATTTCAGGACATATTCGTTCAACTCAGGGTTTGATCGTGCGTAACGGAAAAGGTTGGCTGCCACAATCAACTCTGCGTCTTCTTCGAGGGAAGTCAGAAAAATCTGAACCTTCACAGAGCCATTGACGATCCACCACTCTGTGTCATTCACAAACCCCTTGTCTGCATCACCACAATTGTGAAGAAAATCAGAGATCAGTGCACTGTATTTATTCACGTTTTTTCTCGCTGAGGTGCAATGTCAAATTTCAGCTTTGAACCTTGTCCTGCTGAACCCCTCCGTTAGGTAGATAGTTGAGGAGCTGTGCAGCAAGGCCACTAAACAGGAAAGTCAAGACGGCTGCCGGCATAGAAGCTATGAAAAGCATCCATGGGAAAAGAAAAAGATAGAAAATTTTCTCGTCGATCATTGAACCTCATTCATCCATTAGAGTATCGCCGTTGCGGGCGACGGGAACGTTGATTATTGTTGTTACGGAAATCACGGAAACGAGCTACTTTCTCACGAGCTCTAGCTGGTTTTACGCTGATTTCGCTACCACGAAAATGAAAGCTTGGCAAGCTGTCAAGCAAATGCCTTGCCCATGATTCAGGGACTTCCACGAAGGAAAAATCATCCTGTAGCGTGATTTTCCCAACTTCTGCCCCTGGTATCTTTGTGTTGTGAGTTACTAATCTCACCACATCACCACACATTAGTCCAATCGTTCTGCCCCCACTCAGAAAGAAGCGTACCATTCCGTACTCTGCTCCAGTATTTTCTGAATTCAATTCGTGCTGTCGATCAACACTGATTTTTGGTGACAGGGCGTCACCTGCAACCCTCAGTGTTGCAGCTAACATTTCTAGTGGTGATTCACTTTCCAGTAGTTTGGCCGCAAGTTCAACGTAATCCGCACTTTCTACATCCTTGATTCCATCATCTATGCGCTTTTGTAGAAAATCCTGGCGGTGAGACTTGAGTTCCTCGCGCGTAGGCAAATCACGGTACTGCAGACGAGTTTTGATCAATTTTTCAATTGCGTAGAGTTGTCGGTAGTCTTCTGGTGAAACAAAACTAATTGCCAACCCTTCACGACCTGCTCGACCAGTTCGGCCGATGCGGTGTACATATGTTTCCGGATTCTCTGGAACGTTGTAATTGACCACCATATCAAGTTTGGAATCAATCCCTCTAGCTGCCAAATCTGTCGCAATCAGGAGGTCTAGTTCATGATTGCGAAATTTTTGCATCACTTGATCGCGTTGGTTTTGGCTGTAGTCACCATGTAATGCATCAACTTTGTAGCCTCGCTCGTGCAGCTGTCTATAAAGTTCATCCACATCCCGCTTGGTCTGGCAAAAAATCAAAGCCAACTCAGGCTGATGATGGCTGAGGATTCTGCAAAGCCCTTCAAAACGTTCCCAGTATTTTACCTTGTGAAGCCATTGGGAAATTCGTGGGACAAGGATATTGGACCTCGAAACTGAGACAGTTGAAGGCTGGCTCATGTATTTGGCAGCAATCCGATCAATTTCTGGAGACATTGTTGCAGAGAAAAGTAGAATTTGTCTTTTCTTAGGAAGACTCTGCATGATCGTCTGGATATCTTCGATAAAGCCCATGTCTAACATCTCATCGGCTTCATCCAAAACAAAGTGCCGAACTCCACTCAAATCAATCGTTCCTCTGGAAAGATGATCAAGCACACGCCCTGGAGTGCCAACAATGATGTTGGTACGGCGGCGAAGAGTACGGACTTGTTGTTCGATGGAAACTCCACCATAAATGGTGACAACGGATAAAGATTTATAAAGCCCAATCTTGCGGAGTTCTTCGGAAACCTGAGAGGCCAGTTCCCGCGTGGGGGTTAAAATCAGAGCGTCTGTGGTGTGCTTGCCGTCATCACGCTGGCGAGGAGTGAGTCTTTCGATCAGAGGAATTCCGAAGGCAGCCGTTTTTCCGGTACCGGTTTGGGCTTGGCCGATTACGTCATTATGTCCGATTTGCAGGGGTATTACCTGCTCCTGAATTGGAGTTGGTTCAGAAAAACCTGCTTCCTCCAACGCACGAAGTACTGCATCGGACAGTCCCATTTCTTGAAACGTCATAAATCTTCCCTTTGGTTGCTATTAAAGCGGAGTCCTTGGGCATGTCTGACGCTGCAAAAGTATCTGGGCTCTCTTGTTT
>DJYX01000099.1:12957-21560 GCA_002450295.1 Deltaproteobacteria bacterium UBA6967 | reverse complement strand
GACCCTGGAAGACTTTCAGCGGATAGGAGCCAAAACCCCAGTACTGGCCGACCTAAGACCCAGCGGTCGCTTCCTGATGGTCGATCTGGTCAACATTGGTGGCCTACAACCACTGCTCAAGCGTCTATTGAACGCTGGCATACTACACGGCGACTGTATGACAGTCACCGGCAAAACCATGGCAGAAAATCTGAAAGGGATCGAAGACTATCCAGCAGGACAGGAAGTTGTGATGCCCTTCGACAAACCGATCAAACCCAATGGACATTTGGTCATTTTACGGGGGAATCTGGCTCCAGAAGGTGCGGTTGCCAAGATCTCCGGTAAAGAAGGTCTCAATTTCTCAGGAACCGCTCGGGTCTTTGATTCTGAGGAAGAAGCTCTTCGGCGAATCCTGGATGGAACGGTCATCAAGGGAGATGTGATTGTCATTCGTTACGAAGGTCCACGTGGTGCTCCGGGAATGCGTGAGATGCTCTCACCCACATCCGCCATCATGGGCCGTGGACTTGGTAAGGAGGTGGCTTTGATCACTGACGGACGCTTCTCTGGAGGAAGCCACGGTTTTGTGATCGGCCATGTTACTCCAGAAGCGTATGCTGGAGGTCCCCTGGCCATCGTACAGGACGGTGATCCGATCACCATTGACGCTGAAAAGTGCCAACTCAACCTAGATCTGCCGGAAGCAGAAATTCAGCGACGCCTACAGAACTGGCAAACACCCGCGCCAAGATATGAGCGTGGTGTCTTGGCCAAGTATGCTCGCAGTGTCAGTTCAGCCTCTTTGGGTGCCGTTACTGACCTCTAGGCTTAATCTTCAAGCAGCTGGAGATGTTATCACCTCATCCGGCTGCATCTTCCTTCGCTCATTCTCCTACAAATGTCTTCCCTGCCACACCTCGTGCTGGGAACCAGTGGTCACGTCGATCATGGAAAAACCACACTGGTTCAGGCACTGACTGGTATCAATACAGATCGCCTAGCCGAAGAAAAACGCCGGGGGATTACAATCGACCTGGGCTTTGCTCACATGGAACTGGAAAGTATTCGGATTGCTTTCGTTGACGTTCCTGGGCACGAGCGCTTTGTTCATAACATGCTGGCTGGAATCAGCGGATTGGATGCAGTGCTCCTTGTCATCGCAGCAGATGAAGGAGTGATGCCCCAGACTCGAGAGCATCTGCATATCTGCCGATTATTGGGAGTCCAGCGGGGCCTGCTGGTCCTGACCCGGTGTGATAAGGTGGATGATCCAGAAATGCTGGATCTCTGTGCGGATGAAGTTCGTGAGTTGGTAAAAGACACATTCCTGGCTGAGGCACCACTACTCCGGACCTCTGCTAAAACTGGGGAAGGTCTGGATGAACTGAGAAACGCTCTGCTGCAAATAGCCTCCGAGACCCACCGTACAAACAGTGACCGTCCCTTTCGGCTGGATGTGGATCGATCTTTTGGCATCAAGGGATTCGGCACCGTTGTTACAGGAACCGTTCGCAGCGGAAATCTGAAACTGGAAGAAGAAGTGTGGCAATGGCCACTACAACATCCACGGCGTATACGCAGTCTACAAGTTCATGGAACCCCAGTGGAACAAATCTGGGCTGGTGAACGAGCCGCAATCAATCTGTCCCAGATTTCTGTCGAAGAAATCCAGCGGGGCGATCAATTGGCAGCTACCAACTCCTTGCTGACTTCTTACTTGCTCGATGGAGAGCTTGAGGTACTGGAAGATGTATCATCCCCTTTGCGTCATCGGGAAAGAGTGCAGCTGCATCTCGGCAGTGCGTCAGTTCCTGCACGCTTGATCCCCTTGGAAGAAGCCCAACTGGCTCTGGGAGAAACCGGGCTGGTTCAACTCCGTCTCGAACGAGAATTGAGCAGTCGACATGGTGATCGATTTTTGATTCGAGGCAGAAGCCCCTTGCGTACTTTGGGAGGGGGAACTGTACTCGATGCTGCAACAAACAAATCACGCAGGTTACGGCAGGAGCGGGCACAGCGGTTGCGTCAATTGAGTCAAGGCTCACTCTCTGAACAGATTCAGTCTGCTACGTGGCTTCAAGGACTCCGTGGGACCAGCCTAGCGGAGTTGGCACTGAGGACACCTGGATCAGCCAAGGCTCTTCAGAAAGAGGTCGCTGGCTTGCTGAGTCGACAAGTGTTGGTACAGGCCGGTCAACCCCAGGCTTTGTTATTCCATCCAGAACATCTGGAACGTGTTGGGCGTTTTGTACAGCGTCAACTGGAGCAACAACATCAAGAATTTCCTGAGCGCGAGGGACTACCTGTAGCTGCCTTGCAGGGGAAATTACAGCGTATCTTTCTCCTAACTGGAGTGAGCGAAGGACTGCTAAAATTTTTTGAACGCCAACAACTTTGCAGTCGTCGTGGTGAATTCTATGCCTTGCCTAGTCACCAAGCCCAGCAGGGAAAAACAGCCGTCACTCAGCTGGAAGCTTTGCTGGAATTACTGAAAGAGGGGGGCTTTCAACCGTTACGACAGACACAACTACTGGAACAAGCTGGCTTGGATGAACGAACGGCCCTGCCCTTGCTCAAGCAGGCAGCTTTTCACAAGCAGTTGGTTCGAGTTGCTGAAGATCTCTGGTACTTGCCTCCACAACTCGAACGCTTACGTGAACAGCTACAACAGTGGTTTTCCACTCATGAGACGATCAGTGTGATTGAGTGCAAGGAATTACTACAGACTGGACGCCGGCATGCACTGGAGCTTCTGGAGTATGCGGATCGTCAGTATTGGACACGACGGATTGACAATCATCGGGTTCCTGCAAAACTATTGTACTGAAAGTTGTTTCACGTAAGATCCACTATTCTTATGAGGTTTCGAATGCAATGGCTCGCACCCCAGTCTCGCTTTTTGCTCAAAAACTTGTTCAAACGCAACTATGATCACCTGCGACCCAGGGCACAGAAGACAATCAATTGGACCGTTCTGGGCGTGGATGTCGCGGCCATCTGGTTGCTCCTGTCAATGCTATAAGCTCCTGCTGCTTTTTCTGCTTTGGTTCGTTGGCGCTGGCTCTCTTGCAGCACAAAGTCTGCTGAGTCAGCCGCAGGAACTGGAGCAAGGTCTGCAACAGCTTTTTCCTCCGATCTCTGCCCCTGCTGAGTCAGTTTCTGCTGTTCAAACCGAACAGTCCCCATCTGGAGTAGTGTTTCCCTACCGCTACAGGGGAAATATCCCGGAACTGGATGCTTTGCTTCCAGCAGATCCAGAATTGGCTGCGGAGGAATTGATTCGCCAACAAGCCTTGTTGCCGGAAGAAGAGAAAGAATACTACCGCTTACGCATCGGGGCAGCTCAAACAGATCGTTCAAACATAGGCAGCTTCGCAAAAGCTTTTCTCTCCCACTATCCTCGTAGTCGCTACCGTGATCAGGTTTTTCTGATCTGGTTGGAGCAAAGTCCAGTCTGGACGCCGACCTTGGAAGCCGCAGCATCTATTTTCGTGCAAGATGCTGATTCTCAGCAACTACGCTACTACTTATCACTACGTGGCCGAACAGCTGAAAATCAGGGTAATCTAGCCGAGGCCTTGCGCTATCGCCTAGAGGAAGCACGCTTACTGGATAATGAGCAGCAAAAAGAATTCAGTAAAACCTTGGAGAACCTGTTTGAAAAAATCTCCAATTCCCGTGTGCTTGAGCAATTCAGTAATGAGTTTGCCGACGTCCCCTCTATTCAGCAGGCGCTCCCCCAACTACGCTTGGACAGGCTTGTGAAGGAGAGGAATTATGCAGAGGGACTATTGCTCTGTGAGCAGCTACTGCAAGAAGCCAACCTGAAGGGAGATCGTACAGAGTTCCTGCGCCTAGAGAACTTACAGGAGTTCCTGCGACGTCGTGCTCAACTCAAACCCTATCGAGTTGGTGTGCTGCTGCCGTTGACGACGACCATTCCTACCGCAGCACGCCTGACACAGCAGACGATTGAAGGATTGCGGCTAGCTTTACAAGAAGCTCCTCCCCTCCCAAAGGACAACTACACTGTAGAGCCCATAGAGCCTTTGGTTGATAACCTCACGAAATCAACTCCAGCTGACAATACCAGCGTGGCCACGGAATCAGAGATGGTGGTTTCCACTTCGACAGACAATATCACTCCTGAAAGTGATTTCGCAGATCCAGTGACATTTTCTCGGGTAGATAACCTGACTGCTCCTCAGCCAGACAATCAAACTGAGATCGCCAAGGCGGAACCCCTACAACTTCCCCTACCACCTCGGTGGGAATTTGTGTTCCGTGACACGAAACTGGATCCCGATACCACTCGGCAGGGCTTCCGTGAATTGGTAGAAGATGAGCACGTGATGGCGGTCATTGGCCCACTGGCTCGTAGAACCTCTGAAGCAGCAGCGGCGGAAGCGGAAGCATTCAAAGTACCGATGATTTCACTCTCAGTGACCACCAGTATCGCTGATTTGGGAGACTATGTTTTCCGCAACAACATCAGCTGGGAACAAGAAGTAGAGGCGCTGCTGGATTACGCTACCGAGTACCTACAGGCACGCCGCTTTGTTGTACTCTATCCAGACAGTCGGGAGGGACGTGAGAAGCTAAGAGTCTTCTGGGAACAAGCCAAAGCGATTGGTGCCCAAATTCAGAATATTCAGCGCTACGAAAACAGCCAGAACAGCTTCGTGGATGAGTTTGAGTCTTTCACCGGCATCCGTCGCTATCGAACTGATGAAGAAGATGCCCTGATTGAAAAACAAAAAGACCGGGGAATACCGGAGCAGAACTTTGACGCGATCTTCCTGATTGCTGGTGACCAGACCCAGGACCTGGAGATTATCTTCCCCTATCTGGAAGTCTACGGTCTCGAAGATTCGCTGATTTTGGGAGACAGCGGCTGGAACAATCCTCTGCTACTCTTTGCCCCCAAACGGGAAACCATCCGTCACGTTGTCTTCACTGATAGTTTCTTTCCTCGCAGTGAAGCCCAAGAGGTACAGCACTTTGTCGCAGAGCACGAGCGGTTCTTCTATCGCTACCAAGGATATATTGGCCCAACTGCTTACACAGCCTATGCGTACGATACTGCGAAGCTGTTGTTGCAACTGCTGACTCAACCTGCGAACCAGGATCCGGATGCCCTAAGGGAGGCTTTGCTGAACCAACCACCCACTCAAGGTGTCGCCGGGCGCTTTGAATTCCAGCCCAATGGCGAGGTCTGGCACCAAATGAACTTCTGGACGATGGGTCGAGACCGTTTCGTCCCAATTTCTCTGCCTACTGCGGAAGACTGATGCAAGAATTGACTGTAAATCTGCCTGGTCGAAGTTACCAAATCACCATTGGAACCAACCACTGGTCTGCATCTTTGACCAAAATACTCCGAGAGCGGAATGCTCGTCAGGTGGTTGTGGTGACCAATGATGCTTTGCAACGGCTGTATCCAGACCTACTCGCTACGGAACTTCAACAAAATGGCTTTGAGACTGCCACCTGTGTAATCCCTGATGGGGAGCAACACAAAACCCTCGCTGACCTGACAAGAATTTATGACTTCCTGCTGGAGCGCTCTGCCAACCGAAAGACCTGGTTGATCGCCTTTGGAGGTGGGGTGATTGGAGACATGACTGGTTTTGCCGCCGGAACTTTCATGCGTGGTATTCCCTTCGTACAGATTCCGACTACCCTGCTTGCCAATGTTGACAGCAGTGTTGGAGGTAAAACTGCCGTCAATCATCCGCTAGGCAAAAACATGGTTGGCGTCTTCAAGCAACCAGAGTATGTCTGTATTGATCTAGAATTTCTCAAGACGTTGCCGATTCGAGAGCTACGGGCGGGTTACTTTGAACTGGCCAAACATGGACTGATCCACGACCATTCGCTCTTCGAATTCCTACAACAGCAAACACTGGAACCACTGGATTTTGAATTTCTTGAAGAAGCCGTCACCCGATCCTGTGACGTCAAGCGCCGGGTTGTCGAAGAGGATGAGCACGAAACCGGACTACGAGCTACGCTCAACTTTGGCCACACTCTGGGACACCTGATCGAAACCCACGCCGGCTACGGACAGTGGCTGCACGGGGAGGCTGTTGGTACTGGAATGCTCTTTGCGACCTATGTGTCCTGGCAGGAAGGCCATTTGACCGAAGAAAATTATCAACGCATCCGTGACTTTCTGTTGCCCCTGCTTCCCGAGGTCACCCTACCACAGCTGGATGCCATGGCGTTCAGAGCCTTGTTGCTTCACGACAAGAAAGCCGAGAACCAGGCTGTCAATTTCATCCTGTTACGCAGTTTGGGGGAATGTTTCATTCAGCGCCAAATGTCTGTTGAAACGCTTTGGAAGCACTTCGGCCACTTCCTGGAAACCTTTCCTCGGGCCTGCCGCCTTGCAGCTTGAGTTGGCCACTTCACATTGACTAGAGATTCCGCATGGAGCTGCTCGAAAGCCGCATCTATACCTTCGTTGATTCGACCAAACGCTTCGCCTTTTATTTCCTCGAAGGACAGCAACTGATTCAGGAACTGGCTTTGATCCATCCTCTACAGGGAGGTGGCTTTGCTTACTTTCGGGATGTTGTGCTGAGTTTCATGCCCATGCTGGCCTTGCTCAAGCACGGAGAACAGCTGGGCCTGTACCTCGACGCTGAAGATCCGTATCTTCGGGTGAAACTCGAAATCACAGCAGGAGGACATGTTCGTTGCTTGCTGATGCCAGAAGACCTCAAGGAGTTTCCAGAGCGCATCACGGGTATTGTTCGAGTGCGCAAGAGCTTCCAGAACGCCAAGGAGCCCTACAATTCAATCATTGAAGTCAACGGAGTTTCTCTACGTAATATCATCAATCAGGTGTTAGAGCGCTCCTACCAGTTCAATAGCCTGGTACGGGTTTCCCAAAATAGTGATCAAAGCTATCTAGTTCTGCAACTGCCTGGGCTGCCGGGAGATACCGAGATTGATCATACCAGCGAAGCCTTGCTGCACTGTGATGAACTCTACGGACCACGCCTAGCGGACCTGATGAATCGTGGACTACAGCAACCAGAAGAACTCGCCGTCTACTTTCAGGAATTACAGTTCCAGCCAATGGGAGCCCGCACGGTTCAGTATCACTGTAATTGCTCCCAGGAACGCATGCTAGCAAACCTACAATCGCTCTATATCAACGAAGGAGAAGCTCTCTTCGAACCGGGTCAGGCACACCTGGAAGTTACCTGCGAATACTGCAAGAGTCGCTTTGAAATTGCCCGGACAGAGATTGAAGCCATCTCACCGCTCTACAACTGAGCCTCCATGCCGCTAGCTTTGATCGAACGCTGGCAGAAAAATCCGATCCACCAGGCACTGGCCCAGCATCCCTACCGTGAATATGCACTCAGCAACATCCCCAACCTGCTGGGACTCTGGATACAACGCACTACAGTTGGTTGGCTCACCTGGGAGATGACCCATTCCGGTTTCTGGCTGGGAGCGATTTCAATGGCCGAACTGGCTCCCTCCCTACTGCTGGCTCCTGTAGCAGGAGTTTTTGCAGACCGCTACAGCCGCATCAAGGTACTTCGAATTACCCAGGGACTGATTTTCCTCCAGGCCTTGCTCTTCTGCCTACTGTTGCTCAATGAGTTGCTAACACTCCCTGCTTTACTTGGTTTGGTTTTGATTCAGGGGGTAGTCACGAGCTTCGCTCAGCCTTCACGGATGGCACTGGTCTCTTCAATGGTACCTCGCCAACACTTAACATCTGCTGTTTCACTCAACGCAATCATCTTCAACCTGGCAAGATTTCTTGGACCCATGCTGGCGGGAGCTGGGCTGGTATGGCTGAGCCCGACCATTTTATTGGGCTTCAGCGCAACCGGCTACTGCTGGTTCTGGGGAGTACTGTGGTATTTAAAGATTCAGGAAGAGCACGTAGAGCAGGTTCGTCAAACTGCACCAACCGGCCTGATTCAAAGCATCCGCGCAGGCTTACACTATGCTCGTCAACATCCCTTGCTAGGGCCCTGGTTAGCCATTTTTATCATACTCTGCCTTGGCATTCGACAACTTGCAGAGCTACTTCCGGGGGTCTCAGATCTGTTGTTTCGCCAAGGAGTAGAGGGATTGGCTTTGCTCTCTTCTGGGCTGGGACTTGGAGCCGTTGCTGGTAGCCTCTGGATGAGTCAGCAACCTCACGAAGCGCTGCTAAGAATTTTCCGCTTTTCTGCCTGGGGCTTGTGTTTGCTGCTGGCCATTCTTTCCTGGAGTCCATCGTTTGTGCTTGCTGTGATCGTTGTGGCGGGATGTGGTTTGTTGCTGATGGTGAGTGGCATCTCAACCCAAACCATGCTGCAGTTGGAGGTAGAGTCACAGTTCCGTGGGCGTCTGCTCAGTCTTTATGGTCTGGTTCTTCGGGGAGGGCCAGCTATCGGTGCTTTGTTGGTCGGGACCACAGCTGACTGGATCGGGCTGGAATGGCCCCTGACGATTGCTGCCGCCTTAACGGGCTTGGTACTCTGGTGCATGCAGGCTCAGATCCCCAATGATACCACTCAGCCTCCTGGCAAAATGCCTTTTATAACAGCGCCACCCTCATCACCCGCTTGATTCCTCGTTCTGATTCAACTCTATCCTAAAAAAAA
>DJYX01000099.1:0-12584 GCA_002450295.1 Deltaproteobacteria bacterium UBA6967 | reverse complement strand
TATCACCCCCTGTTTCCTCTGAAGTATGGCTGCAATCCGCATCAGCAACCAGCAGCCCTACTGTCAACAAGGCAATCTCCGTTACCGTTTGAGGTGCTTAATGGTCGACCAGGCTACATCAACCTCCTGGATGCCCTGAACGCCTGGCAGTTGGTTTGGGAATTGGATCAGTCCCTGAACCTGCCCGCTGCAGCTTCCTTCAAGCATGTGAGTCCAGCAGGGGCTGCTGTTGGCACTCCGCTCAGTGAGGTTCTTGAGGAAGTCTATGACTGCCAGGATAAGGACCTGAGCGAGTTGGCTGTGGCCTATCTACGGGCACGGGGTGCCGATCCCTTATCGTCCTTTGGTGACTTCATCGCACTGAGTCGCAAGGTTGACCTTTCGACGGCAAAGATCATTCGTACCCAGGTTTCTGATGGCCTGATTGCACCAGCGTTTGAACCAGAGGCTCTAGAAATACTGAAAGCTAAAAAAGGGGGTGGTTATGTGGTCTTACAGTCTGATTCTCAATATTCCGGCCCGGATGAGGAATTTCGTGAAATCTATGGGGTGGTCTTTCAACAACAGCGAAATAATCTGCTGCTGAACGCCGAGAATTTACTGGGGGAGCTCGTTACTGAGAACAAGAATCTACCCACCAACGTTCAACGTGATCTGGTACTCGCTGCGATCACACTAAAGTACACACAGTCCAATTCGGTTGGTTATGCACTGGATGGACAGATGATTGGCATTGGAGCAGGCCAGCAGAGCCGGATTGACTGTACGAAGCTTGCTGGACGCAAGGCTGATCTCTGGTTCTTGCGGCAACATCCCAAGGTGCGATCCCTACCCTTTGCGGATGGAGTGAAAGCGGTAGACCGTACAAATGCGCGAGTAGCCTATATTGAAGGGGAAATGACGCCACCAGAAAAACAAGCATGGCTCCAGCTCTTCCATCAACCCCCTCCCTTGCTGGATTCTGAGCAAAAACAGGAATGGCTCACTCAGCTCCAGGGGGTGGCTCTGGCTTCTGATGCTTTCTTCCCTTTCCGAGACAATCTGGATCAGGCCTCTCGGCACGGTGTGAAGTATGTGGTACAGCCAGGAGGAAGCAACCGGGACGAGCAGGTCATCACAGCCGCCAATGAGTATGGCATGACCATGGCCTTCTCCAAGATTCGGCTCTTCCACCATTGAGTTGTAGCGAATTCAGCAGATATCCAGAAAGCTCTGGAGGCGAGAGTTGGGCTGCAAACGGTCGATTGCTCGGGTAGCTGCCACATAGATCATATTGACCTCTTCGGTGGCGAGTTCTTCCCGTGGCAAGGGACGTCCTTCACGTACCAGCACTGGGAAGTCATCTGCCAGAAATACTTGGGCAAACTCCAGTCCTTTGGCCTTGTGCACTGTAGAGAAGAGGACTTCGGCCTCCTCCTGAGCTACTGACTGTTCCAACATTTCCTCGACCAACTCTGGAATCATTCCCTGGTATTTTTCCACTAACCGGCAACGCCCAAGCCACTCAAAGTCCTCCACTTGAGTGGCGTAGTTCCTTAGTGCTTCATAGGAACTGAATGTCTTCAGATAAGAGTCTCGCACTTCTTTCTTGCGTCCTTCAAACAACTTCCAAGTTTCCGTGATCACAGGCAGCTGATAGCCCTGTACTCCACCGACAAAGCCAAACTTGCGTAGTCCCAGATATTGAGTGGCCTGGTCGAAAAGAGCTGCATTCGTGCGTGCCAAGTAGGCAAAAGGACTGCCTTGCACTCTACCAAGTTGATCGGTTTTCTCTGCACCTCGGATAGCATTAGATTCTGCTTTGAACTGACGCAATACACTGGTCGCAGCCTGGGCGATGGTAGGGCCAAAGCGAAAGGACTGGGTCAGGTATCGCGTGGCGTTCACTGGTACTTTGGAGAGCACATCGATAGCTCCCCGAAACTGATAGATGGCCTGATGCGGATCTCCCACCATGATCTTGGCACACGTCTGTTGCAACAGTAATTGAGCTGTTACGGGGTTCGTGTCCTGCGCTTCATCCAGCAGAATGATGTGATAGGGCAGCTCGGGTTTTGAAAGCTGAAAAAGCTTGAGGTAGCCGTCATGCAGCATCGGTACTTCATGCTGTGGATCACTCATGCGCACCCACAACTCTCGTGCTTGTTGCACAAAATCTGGCAAATGCTTAGGACCAAAGTGAGTCCGAGCGATGGTTGGTACGTGGGCGCTATGGAGTCGAGGATCGGCCGATACAAGAAAATTCTGCAAAGTATCAATCACAAAGCGAGCAACCTCGTGCTGGTCCAGATTCAACCAGTCCATCACTTGATTGGCGCGTATCTGATTAACGAGCTTGTGCCGAAATCGAAGCCCTTCACTACGCCAGGCCAACGAATGGATCGTTCGACAATGCACGTTTGTAGGAAAACGCTGCTCAGCCTCCTGCTGGACAGACTTGTTGAAGGCCACATAAAGTAGCCTGAGGCTCGGGCGGGCTCGGGCGAATTGTTCAAGGACAGTGGTTTTGCCAGTTCCTGCGAAGGCCACCACTTTAAGGATTTCTCCGTGGCGTAAGGGAAAATCGACAATGTCCCGCTGTTCGGCGGTGAGTTCCATGCAGATTGAGCTTAGGAAGGCGTGACTGGCAGAGGAAACTTTGAAAAGCTTTATAGGCTAGCAGAAGAGAGCGGAGGTGCGAGTGAAAAAAGACAGAAGCGGATTAGACGAGGTTTACTCTTCGACTGGCAGGATGATCAATTCTACTCGATTGTTGAGAACACGCTGAATTTCGGAGTCATTGCGGAAACGCGGACGATTCGCCCCAAAGGCCTTAGCCGTCACCTTATCCGCTTCCAGGCCTGTTTCGATCAAGAATCTTGCAACTCGAGCCGCACGAGCACCAGACAGTTCCCAGCCTGAAGACCATTTTGTCAGCGGGGTGTTGTCGGTGTGACCTTCAATCTGGATTGGATTCGGCAGTAGGAAGAGCAATTGGGCAAAGCGCTGAAGCTCTTTGCGGGCGTCCGCTGTCAATTCGCTGGATTCCGGCTCGAAGAAGGCCTGAGCACTGAAGGAAACGACTACTCCACGAGCTTCTGCTGTCACGTTGGTGCTGTCGCCCAGCTCGGTATTTTCAACATTCTTCGAGATTTGCTCCACCATGGAATCATTGCCCTCTTCCATGAATGGAGTACCTGCCGGCAAGGGCTTAAAGCTTTCAGCAACACTCTTGAACTTCTCAATCTCATACTTGCACATTGAGAAGAGCAGAATGAAGAAGCACAACAGTAAGGTAACCAGATCTCCATACGTGAAAATCCAGCCATCCTTGAACTCCTCACAGACCGGACAATCTTCTTCATCAATTGGAATACCCATGCAGTTCGTATCCGTTGGTTTAGGGAATCAGCGCTGCATGTCTTCAGGCATCAGCAGGATCTCAACACGGCGATTGAGCGAGCGCTTGTAAGCTGTGTCGCCGAAGAAGCGTGGACGGGAATCACCGAAGCCAGCTACTTGAATCCGCTTGGTTGGAATTCCCTTCGATTCCAAATAGGTTGCAATCGCGCTGGCTCGGCCAATCGACATTTCCCAGTTGGATGGGAAGCGATCATTGACATCAGTAGGATCCGTATGTCCTGAAATCAGGATGTCGTTGGGCAACGGGCCAATCGTTGGTAACATTTTGTCAATGGTCTCCTTGACTTCCCGGCTCAACTCGATGGATCCCTGGGCAAAGGCGACATTTCGGCTGAAGGAGACTTCAACCCCTTCTTTTCCTGCACTTACGTTCACGCTGTCGGGCATATCCATCTTTTCCAACTCCTGAGCTGCATGCTCCAAGTTAGAAGATCGCCCACTGAAAAGAAACGGGCTTCCTGGCGGAAGTGAACGGAAACTATCAGAGATTTGCTTGAGTTTGTGATCGTCGATCTTGCAGAGTGAGAAGAGCAGGATGAAGAAGCACAGCAGCAGGGTGACCAGATCTCCATACGTAAAAATCCAGCCGTCCTTGAATTCCTCACATACCGGGCAATCGTCGGAATCGATGATTTGTCCCATGCATTCTCCAACTTGGGGTAGTCAGCGAGATCAGCCTTCGCCGCCACCGCCTTGGTTTTCAAACTTCAGCGCTTCGTACATTGCCTTCTTGTCGGGTGGGAGGTAGTTCATCAAGTCAGACTCGATGAAATCTGGTCGCTCACCGCGCTCAATGTACAGCACACCGTCCTTGATCATCTCCATTAACGTCTTGTACTCAGCATTGTAGATGTCGAGTTTACCCTTACACGGATTGAAAATAACGTTAGCGAAGAGCGACCCGTAGAACGTTGTGATCAAAGCAACCGCCATCGCAGGACCAATCGCAGAGGGATCATCCAGGTTCTGGAGTAGAAGCACCAAGCCAACGAGTGTTCCTAACATCCCCCAGGCAGGGCAGAGAGAACCCATCGTCCCAAGTACAGCTGCCTCACTGTCCTTGCCGGCCATGGTGAACTTCATTTCGTGAGACATCATATCAACGATTGCCTGTCGGTCGACTCGGTCCACAACCAGCCGCAATCCACTGCGGAGAAAGAGGTTTTCGATGCTGGGCAAAGCGTCTTCGATAGCAAGAATGTTCTTTCTAGCGATCTTTGCAACATCGACAATCAGAGTCAGAGTCTCTACCAACTGTACGTTATTAGGCTTCCAGGTAGCCCCAATGCTCTTGCCAAAAGTCTTTGCTTCATCCATCGGGTGGAGAATGAAGGTGGAGGCGATCGTTCCTCCAAAAACAATCATCAAAGAGGGTACATCAACAAAGTAGCCCAGCTTACCTATATCTAGGCTAAAGTTGACGAAGTCGAAGGTCATTGCGACCACCAGTAACACCCAGGCAAGGATGTTACCGATTAGGGTTCCCTGTTCCATGAAGCAATACTCCTACGAGTCTAGGGAGGTTGGGTGTGCGGTAGCCCTGAGGGCTTCCAATTCAGTCTCAAAGTTTCCCGAAAGGATCGGGAAGCGACACCATGTTTTCGGATCCAGATTTTCTTCGTCCAAATGAAAGGACGGTGCCAGACGCTCTCGTTTCCATTGGTTGCGACACCAGAGACGGAAAAAGCGCTCTGTGTAATGTGCTAGCTGAACCGGCGGAAGCTCTGGGAAACGCTCCTGCAGGTCCTGCCAAATCTCTAGTGGCCAGCGATGTTCTCGAATTGCCTCACGCTCAATTGCATCCAACACATGGTAGGGCATCAAATCATCTTCGTCGGACTGTGCTGCAGCAAGGGGTCGCAATTCCGCCGTCGGTTCCTGCTCGTTCACACAATGCAAAAAGGGCAGCGAACCGATCGTTGGCAATCCTTCTTTTTCTAACCAACGCAACCATTCGCGCAGGTAGGCTTTGTCTATGCCCCCAAGCGGGCTAAGCCCTCCTGCCGTATCCCCATCCATGGTTGCGTAACCCACAGCAGCCTCACTCCGATTACTAGTAGATAACAGCAGTGCACCGTGAAGATTCGTCAGAAACCAAGCTCCTGGAGCTCGGACCCGAGCCTGAATGTTCTGCAAGGCCAAATCGTCTTGCTGCCAGTCCAGCGGTCGTTCCAGTTGCTGCTCCATCCAACCACGGTGTTGATCCAGCAAGGGTTGGATATCGTATTCGAAGTGTCGGGCACCGACCGATTCACAAACTGTGCGTGCAGCAGACCGTGTAGTTGCTGAAGAATTCTCACTTGACTGGTAGATGGTTAGCAATAAGCGTGACATCAACTCCGTGAGTGAAATATCGGCTGGTAGGCCCATTGACCAGAGCCTTGTCAGGTATTCAACCAGCTTGGCACGGCCCATTTCTTCATCAGCAAGACGCAACATCAGGTAAACCAATACCACCAGACTGGAGGAATCCGCACCACCACTGGCTGAAACCACAAAACCACGACTGCGACTCTTGCGCAGATAGTCCCACAGTCCGAGACTCACTGCGTGAGTAAATTCCTCATGCTTACTCGGAGATGGCGCCAATAGTTTCACTGTAGATTTCAGAGAAATGGGTAAAGATTTCCAGGAAAACGGGCAGAAAATGCAGTGAGGTGACGGTTCTGACGTAGCCCGAACGGGCAGCTTGCTACGATCCAGACGTGTCAGGCGCAGATCCACAATTGCTGTCGTCATCTGGAATTCTGTAAAGGAAAAGTAACGACCAGATGCTACCATTCCCTGCCGACCATGAGCAATCAAAGTGCTGCCTTCGTAGATGATTCTGCCAGCCTCATTTCCCAGCAGATTGGCATAGAGATACGTCGTAGCCGTCGAACGGGCGGACTCTGTGACCAGTTGTTGTCGCAACTGGATCTTACCAAAACTGAATGGACTGGCGCTTGGATTGAGGATCAGATCCACATCCTGAGAAGCCAAGCGCTGAGCTGGACGAGAGGTACCCCAAGCATCTTCGCAGATCTCCATCCCAATTCGCACACCTCCTAGATCAAAGCAGATATCTCCAAACGGCACTTGCAGGCCATCCCGCTCCAGCAGTTCCTGCTTGCCTGGCATCCAAGGCTGGAACCAACGCGGCTCATAAAACAGGTCGTGCTGAGGCAATGTCTGCTTACAGACCAGCCCCACCAACTGCTGATGCGCTAGTAGTGCTGCTGCATTGTAAGTCTGCTTGCGAACACGCAACGGCACCCCAAGAACAACGACCATCTCATTGGTGAGCGGTAGCAGTGACAACAGTTGCTCCCAAGCATAATCATGCAGCTGTTCCGCATGAAAAACATCTTCGCAGCCATATCCGGTCAAACAAAGCTCTGGCAGCAGTAGCAGTTGCACTTCCTGCTGACGTGCCTGTTCAATTGCCTGACGAATGCGGCGAAGATTACCGGGCCAGTCCAGTGGGGTTTGATTTAGTGTTGCAGCAGCAACTCGGAGTTTCATGACTGCTTCCAAGCGATTAGATAGTAGGTGAACAAAATCAGTAGATCAGATCTCGATTAGGTCAGCAAGTATCACCTTTTCAGAGGCACTAGATCGAGCACGTTGGGATTTGAAGACATCAAGGAGCAGCCAGCGAGTTTGGCCATGTTTCACTACACCAACGAAGCTCTACAGCAGCCTCATCCAATAAAGCTGCTATAGGAACGGAGGGCTTGTGTAGACAGACTCGGATGTACTCAAGCTTTGGGAATTCTGCGCGGAGACGTTCAACAATCGCATCGGCTAGTGACTCCAGCAACTTGAATCTACGCTGTTCACAAAGCTCACGGATTTGTTCACAAAGCTCTGCGTAGGATACCGTGTGCGACAATTCATCAGTCCAAGGCTCTGATGGCGGATGGAACGCACACTCCAAGTCCAGTACAAAGCGTTGTCCCAAAGTGGCTTCTTCTGGCAGTACTCCATGATGGGCGTGGAAGCGTAGTTGTTGAAGACGAATCCAAAAGCACTTGGAAGCGGTCAGAGATGGCATAGTTACAGGGACGATTCTGGTTGCAGATTTGGGCAGGGACGGGTACCTTTCACCGGTTTACAGACTCCAATAATCTTCAGAAAGAAACAGGATGGCGTTACTGGAAGGTCGAAGGATTGCCCTGGTTCACGATTGGTTGACCGGTATGCGTGGCGGAGAAAAGTGCCTAGAGGTGTTCTGTGAACTTTTTCCCCAGGCAGACCTCTATACGCTTGTGCATCAGACAGGTAGCGTCTCACCTACAATTGCGGAGATGCCGATCTACACATCTTTCCTGCAGCACATTCCTGGAGGCATCAAGCACTACCGCTACTTTTTGCCGCTCTTTCCAACAGCGATTGAAGCTTTTGACCTCAGTGACTACGACGTCATCATCAGTTCAAGTCATTGTGCTGCCAAGGGTGTTCGCGTGGGACCCAACACCTATCACTTGTCCTACGTACACGCCCCCATGCGCTACATCTGGGACTCTTTCGACCTCTACTTCCGGCGAATGCAGACCTCTCGCTTACAGCGCCTCGGTGGAGAAGCAATGCGGCCTTATCTGCGAGAATGGGACAAGTCCAGCGCCAAGCGCGTACACACGTTCCTCTGCAACAGTCGTAACATTCGTCAAAAAATTTTGGAATATTACGACCGCGAATCTCAAGTCGTCTATCCACCTGTTGATCTAGAAGTCTTTGTTCCGCAAGGACCGGTGAGCAAGCAGGACTATTACCTGATGGTTGGGGCCTTCGCACCAAACAAGCGGGTTGACTTGGCAATCGAAGCCTTCAACCGTTTGGGACTACCCTTGAAAATTGTTGGTACGGGTCAGGATCAGGAATATTGCCAATCCATTGCCGAACCAAATATCGAATTCCTGGGAGACCGAGCCTCTCACGAACTTCCACCGCTTTATCAGCAGGCCCGGGCTTTCGTTTTTCCGGGGATTGACGACTTTGGCATCACGCCTTTGGAAGCCCAGGCAGCAGGTACTCCAGTGCTGGCTTTTGCAGGTGGAGGTGCACTGGAGACTGTTAACGAACAGACTGGTATTTTTTTCAAGGAAGCCCGTGTTGATGCCCTCTGTGCTGCTATTGAGCAAATGGAGCAGACATGGGAGGACTTCGATCCAGTTCAGTTGCGCAAGCAGACCCAACGCTTTGGGCGTGACCGCTTCGCCCGCCAGATTGCCAATGCTGTGCAATATGGCTATCGTCAGTGGCGCGTTGATCCTGGCCCTGAATCATCGGGCCCCGTGGACATTCCTGAAGACGAAGAGCTTCCATCAACAGCAGCCGTGCAGG
Source organism: Deltaproteobacteria bacterium UBA6967 (assembly GCA_002450295.1). GTDB lineage: Bacteria > SAR324 > SAR324 > SAR324 > NAC60-12 > JCVI-SCAAA005. The sequence goes on along the minus strand of DJYX01000099.1, from coordinate 3,857 downwards.
AAGCTTCTTCCTGATTTCTCGCCGTTGTTTCTGAGCACAGGTAATGTTCATGTCTTTTCTAAAAGCCCCTTGGCTGACCATCCTGATCCTCCTTACTCTCGGCGCTTGTCAGCAGTCTCCTCGTTCCCTGCTCTATCCCACTATGCAACAGCAGCAAATTGATTATCTCTGTCGAGTTGTCTATGAAAGGGAGTTTAGACGCAATGCTGGCTGGGAAGAAAGTGCTCCAGAATTTCTGTTCATTTCTGAAGAGCGAGTCACTTATCATTTCACAACAGGACAGTCGACAACCATTGTTCGGCATCCAGAATTGATTGTACCTCCCGGCACCTATTCTTGCCCATAAAATACTAAATCAACCATGACTGATCCCGCCGCTTCCTCCGAGCTATCTCAACGGTACTATCGTGAAGGATTCGAACTGTTGAAGTTAGAGCACTTTGTCGAATCTCTCGAAAAATTTGGTAAATCTGCCGAATTGCGCAACAAGACCACACCCGATATGTATCGTAACCAGGGCTGGTGCCTATTTCGCCTAGCTGAACAGGATACCTTTGTGCTGGAGTGGAAAAGTGCAGAAGAGAAATTTCAACAGGCAAAGCGCTTTTACGAAAGAGCTCTCGCAGGCTTTCTCCAGATGAAACAACAAGATCCGTCGGAATCTTTCAGCCAACGCCTCAAGCTACGAATGTCCGATTGTCGACGTCGGATTGCTCAGATCAGCGGCTACTTAGAATTTTTTACACGCCGGAAAGCCTGGGTTGCTGTCAATGGGGATATTTCTGTCAAGGAATCTTCGATTGCGATTGAAGCCAAACGAACTTCGGATCGGCTAGTGGGGCAGTCCATGGAGCAAGTCAAGCGAGTCCAAGACGCCATGAATAGCCTGATGGGGCGCTTCCTCAAGGAACCCACCCCGAACAAAGCTGCTGCGGAAGAATCCTCAGAAACATCTGAAGAAGCCGACGAGTCAGTCGGAGCAACCGAATCTCAGCGTGCCTGAAACCCCAGACACCTGGACAATTGAAGCCGTTTTGCGTTGGACCACGGACTACTTCCGTGAAAAACAACTGGCTACTGCACGATTGGATGCTGAGTTGCTACTTGCTCATGTCCTGGGTTACGAGCGCCTGCAACTGTATTTACAAGCCGATCGGCCCCTGACAGAACCAGAACGAGCGGACTATCGACAAATAGTTCGTAAGCGTGGCCAGGGGTGCCCTGTCGCCTATCTCTTGGGCTACCGAGATTTTTGGTCTCTTCGACTGCGTGTTGCGCCAGGTGTGCTCATTCCGCGTCCTGACACCGAAACGCTGATCGAAGCCGCGCTCAATCACCTTCCTAAACACCCTCTACGACTACTGGAACTTGGCACAGGTACTGGGGCCATCCCGTTGTCACTCTGTGCAGAACGCACACAACTGGATTGGCTTTGTCTGGAGCAAAGCCCAATCGCACTCCAAGTGGCTCAGCAAAATTGTAGGGAGCACTCACTGCTCCTTGAACCACGTCAGAATCGGTTAAAATTACTCCAGTCCAACGGTTTTGCTGCTCTATCTGCGACCCATCCGTTCGATGCACTCCTGAGTAACCCTCCCTACATTCGAACCACAGAGATTGCGAGTTTGAGCCCTGAAGTCAGCCAATTTGAACCACATCTGGCGCTAGATGGCGGTGAAGACGGCCTTTTCTGGTATCGGGAATTTCTCCAGCAGGGTCCTCGTCTGCTACGACCCAGAGGTTGGCTGATCGTCGAAATTGGATACGATCAACAACCGGCTTTGACGAGGCTCATTCAAGAAACTGAGGCGTGGAACTTGGTTGAATTTTGCCAGGACTTGCAAGGCCATCCACGAGTTCTCGTGGCACAACTACGAGTGAAATGAGGGAAAGGCGGGATGGAGCCGCACAGTTATGCGACTCCTGGAGAGATAGAATCAGCGCTGGCTGATCTGTTGATACGAACGCTGTGTTGGACCTGTGTAGATCTGTCGAGGGCGCCCAATCTTGGCATCACTGTTGTGCATTTCGATCCAGTGCGCGATCCAGCCCGGCATTCGCCCCATCGCAAATAGGACAGTGAACATGTCAATCGGGAAGCCCATCGCCTTGTAGATGATCCCGCTATAGAAGTCGACGTTTGGATAGAGTTTACGCTCAACGAAGTATTCGTCTTGTAATGCAGCCTCCTCCAGTTGCTTGGCAATATCTAGCAAGGGATCCTGCACTCCAACAATTTTGAGGACCTCATCAGCGTAGCGCTTGATGATCTTGGCTCGCGGATCAAAATTGCGGTAGACCCGGTGACCAAAACCCATCAGGCGGAAGTTTGAATTCTTATCCTTGGCAAGATTCACAAATTTCTGCACATCACCGCCATCATTCTGAATCTGCATCAGCATTTCCAGCACGGCTTGATTTGCCCCACCATGCAGTGGCCCCCAGAGCGCAGCAATTCCGGATGAAATCGAAGCAAACAGATTGGCTTGGCTACTACCTACCAAGCGTACTGTTGATGTTGAACAGTTCTGTTCGTGATCAGCATGTAAAATGAAGAGCACGTTGAGCGCCTTGGCAAACACTTCAGGAACTTCATAAGGTCCAGCGGGTACGCTGAACATCATGTTCAGAAAGTTGGCACAGTAATCGAGGTGGTTCTTCGGATAAACAAAGGGCTGACCACTATTTTTCTTGTAGGACCAAGCCGCAATCGTAGGTAGTTTGCCAACGAGTCGCCACACTGCGAGATCGACCGCGCTCTGGTCACGGTGGCTAAAGTCATCGTAGAACGTAGAGAGCGCGCAAACAATGCAGGAGAGAATCGCCATTGGATGAGCATCCTTTGGAAATGCCTCGTAGATGTGACGCAAATCCTCGTGAAGCATCGTGTGCATCGTGACGTTACGCCGGAACTCTTCCAATTGTTCTACCGTTGGCAAATCACCATAAATCAAGAGGTAGCTCACTTCCAGAAAGTTGGAATGCTCTGCCAACTCCTCTATGGAATAACCTCGATAACGTAGAATTCCCTCTTCACCGTCCAGAAAGGTAATCGCACTGGTGCACGCACCTGTGTTCACATAGCCTGGATCCAGCGTGATTGCTTTGGACTGCGCACGCAGTTTGCTGATGTCCAGTCCCAATTCACCCTCACTGCCTTCCACAATCGGCAAATCCACTGACTTACCTCTAATATCAATCCGTGCATTGTCACTCATGCGAATCCTTTCATTCAATGAATTCGTGTTGAAAATAGGTTTGCAGCACAACCCCTCAGGAGTCGGTTGGCTCCTCATCCCGCCAGTATGGTAATCGATGACGTAGTCGATAGAGCAGCAGGAAATAGGCGCAAAGCACTCCAAGAAAGGACCAACCGTGATACTCTGCTGGAAAGATCACCTTGACTAGTTCACCGAGCGCCAAAGTAGGTACGAACAGGACAATCAGAGCAAAAAGCCCACGGTAGATTCCATCAACGAGTTCGTCCAACCAAGCTTTCATAATTATTTCTTGCAGAAAGTAACAAGCAACTATTTGAAAAATAGAAAGGAACGGTAAGGAAGATGCCAACAACAGTCAATTCTTCCTCATCAAGCTGACAGGGATTATTTTGATTCGTTAGACGAAGACAAGCGACTGGAAAAGCCTAATTTACGTTGAGAACGTGCACCTTTCCAGGCAGTCAGGAAGAGGGAGTCATAGGAACCATTGGGGCTTCCTTGCAGAACAAACTGGCGGCTCACTACCTCAGCGACTTCGGTACTGCCTCTTTCGATGCCGAGTACTTTCAACTGTCGCTCCAGCTTGGTCAGCCCAACTGTAGTCAGCCACTGCTTGAGAGCAGCCAAATCCTCTGG